>NZ_VNKN01000003.1:0-193680 GCF_007786415.1 Corynebacterium sp. NML180780
GGCCAGGCCTCAGCATTTTATTATGGTGATCCCCTGGGCGAAATGCGCCTGGTAAGCAGAGTTTTTGAAATGTAAGGCCTTTGAATAAGACAAAAGGCTGCCTCATCGCTAACTTTGCAACAGTGCCTCTGAGCGCCCTTTCCAGTCAGAACCCGCAGGCCGATCTTGCGGTCTGACAGCTCCTTCACCGTGTTGACCAGATGGGCAAGCGATCGTCCGAGGCGATCGAGCTTCCAGACCACCAGCACATCGCCGTCACGCAATGACTTGAGGCAGGCAGTCAAGCCAGGGCGATCATCACGACCGCCGGAAGCAAGATCATCATAGATATTGTCCCGTTCGACACCTGCGGCGCGCAAGGCGTCGTGCTGCAGGTCGAGAGACTGCGAGCCATCGGCTTTGGAGACGCGGGCATATCCGATCAGCATGTATCACAAACGTTGGTTTGAGGCGGCGCTTCGGCCACGATTGCATTGACCTCTGGAAATGTATCTCAACCAGCTTCATAAACAAAGCGTCTTGAACGCTATCAGATTTTGAAAAAGGAACATGTATGCCGCGTCGCGTCACTCTAACCGATCGGCAGAAAGACGCGCTGTTGCGCTTGCCGACTTCACAGACGGATTTGCTCAAGCACTATACGCTGAGTGATGAAGACTTTGGGCATATCAGGCTGCGTCGGCGCGCTCACAACAGGTTCGGCTTCGCCCTGCAATTGTGTGTCCTGCGCTATCCCGGCCGGGTGCTGGCTCCAGGCGAACTGATCCCTGCAGAGGTCATCGAATTTATCGGAGCGCAGCTTGGCCTGGGTGCCGACGATCTCGTAGACTATGCTGCCCGCGAGGAAACACGGCACGAGCATCTTGCCGAGTTACGGGGGCTCTACGGCTTCCGCACCTTCTCCGGACGTGGTGCGAGCGAGCTGAAGGAATGGTTGTTCCGAGAAGCCGAGATGGCGGTGTCGAACGAGGATATCGCCCGTCGCTTCGTAGCCGAGTGCCGACGCACCCGCACTGTCCTTCCCGCGACATCCACGATCGAGCGGCTTTGTGCCGCGGCTCTCGTCGATGCCGAGCGACGCATCGAGACGAGGATCGCCAGTCGGCTGCCTATGTCGATCCGAGAACAGTTGCTGGCATTGCTCGAGGAGACGGCTGATGATCGGGTGACCCGTTTTGTGTGGCTGCGCCAGTTCGAGCCTGGCTCGAACTCTTCGTCGGCCAACCGGCTGCTCGACCGGCTCGAATATCTGCAACGCGTCGATCTCCCCGAGGATCTGCTTGCCGGCGTTCCTGCCCATCGGGTGACTCGTCTGCGCAGGCAGGGTGAACGGTATTATGCCGACGGCATGCGCGATCTCCCGGAGGACAGGCGGCTTGCGATCTTGGCTGTTTGCGTCTCGGAATGGCAGGCGATGTTGGCCGACGCAGTGGTCGAAACCCACGACCGGATCGTCGGCCGTCTCTACCGTGCTTCGGAGCGTATTTGCCATGCAAAGGTCGCAGACGAAGCGGGGGTGGTGCGTGACACCCTGAAATCCTTCGCCGAGATCGGGGGCGCCCTGGTCGATGCACAGGATGATGGCCAGCCGCTGGGCGATGTCATCGCGAGTGGGTCAGGGTGGGACGGCTTAAAAACCCTTGTTGCAATGGCAACCAGGCTGACCGCCACCATGGCCGACGATCCGCTCAATCATGTGCTCGACGGTTATCACCGCTTCCGCCGATACGCTCCACGCATGTTGCGCCTGCTCGATCTGCGAGCTGCGCCCGTTGCACTGCCGCTTCTGGAAGCGGTGACGGCCCTTCGTACCGGTTTGAACGATGCCGCGATGACCAGCTTCTTGCGGCCCAGCTCGAAATGGCATCGCCACCTTCGGGCCCAGAGGGCTGGCGACGCTCGCCTATGGGAGATCGCGGTGCTGTTCCATCTGCGCGATGCGTTCCGCTCCGGAGATGTCTGGCTTACTAGGTCCCGGCGCTATGGCGATCTGAAACACGCACTCGTTCCGGCACAAGCCATCGCGGAAGGCGGTCGTCTCGCTGTGCCATTGCGGCCGGAGGAATGGCTGGCAGACCGGCAAGCTCGCCTCGACATGCGGTTGCGCGAGCTTGGCCGTGCCGCTCGCGCAGGCACGATCCCGGGCGGGTCGATTGAAAACGGCGTTCTGCATATCGAGAAACTCGAAGCCGCCGCGCCGACAGGCGCCGAAGATCTGGTGCTCGATCTCTACAAGCAGATCCCGCCCACGCGCATCACCGATCTCCTGCTGGAGGTGGATGCGGCGACCGGCTTCACCGAAGCGTTCACCCATCTGCGCACAGGAGCACCCTGCGCTGACCGGATCGGGCTAATGAACGTTATCTTGGCGGAAGGGATCAACCTCGGCTTGCGCAAAATGGCGGATGCGACAAACACCCACACCTTCTGGGAATTGATCCGCATTGGACGGTGGCATGTCGAGGGCGAAGCCTATGACCGGGCGCTGGCCATGGTGGTCGAGGCACAGGCAGCGTTACCCATGGCCCGGTTCTGGGGCATGGGCACGTCGGCTTCGAGCGACGGACAGTTCTTCGTCGCTACAGAGCAAGGTGAGGCCATGAACCTGGTCAACGCGAAATATGGCAATACCCCGGGCCTGAAAGCCTATAGCCACGTCTCCGACCAATATGCGCCGTTCGCAACCCAGGTGATTCCTGCAACGGCAAGCGAAGCGCCTTACATCCTCGATGGCCTGCTGATGAACGATGCTGGACGCCATATCCGCGAGCAGTTCACCGACACGGGCGGCTTCACCGATCACGTCTTTGCCGCATGTGCCATTCTCGGCTACCGGTTCGCTCCGCGCATCCGCGACCTGCCATCCAAACGGCTCTACGCGTTCAATCCGTCGGCCGCCCCGGCGCACCTGCGAGCGTTGATCGGCGGAAAGGTCAACCAAGCCATGATCGAGCGCAATTGGCCCGACATCCTGCGCATCGCCGCCACCATTGCTGCCGGGACCGTCGCGCCAAGCCAGATTCTGCGGAAACTCGCCTCCTATCCGCGGCAGAACGAGCTCGCGACAGCCCTGCGGGAAGTCGGTCGCGTCGAGCGCACCCTGTTCATGATCGACTGGATTCTGGATGCCGAACTCCAACGGCGTGCCCAGATCGGGCTCAACAAAGGCGAAGCTCATCATGCGCTGAAGCGGGCAATCAGCTTCCACCGCCGCGGTGAAATCCGCGACCGTTCCGCCGAAGGCCAGCATTACCGCATCGCCGGCATGAATCTGCTCGCCGCCATCATCATCTTCTGGAACACCATGAAGCTCGGCGAGGTCGTTGCAAACCAGAAACGCGATGGAAAGCTGCTATCGCCCGATCTCTTGGCCCATGTTTCGCCGCTCGGATGGGAACACATCAATCTCACCGGAGAATATCGCTGGCCAAAGCCTTAGCGTAGGATTCCGCCCCCTCCCGCAAACGACCCCAAGATGTTCATGGTCTCCCCGATCACTGCCCGGAAATGGGCAGGCCGCTACCGGGAAGAGGGTGAGTTTGGGATGCAGGATCGCTCCAGCAAGCCGCACCGGATCCCAGGCAGGACGCCCGAGCATGTCAAGAAGAAGATCATCAACCTGCGCTGGCGGCTTCGACTGGGGCCAGCCCAGATCGCTGCGCGACTTGGTCTCTCGACGTCGACTGTTCACGCGGTCCTCGTCCGTTGCCGCGTGAACCGCCTCTCGCATATCGATCGTGTCACTGGCGAGCCATTGCGGCGATATGAGCATCCTCATCCGGGATCGTTGATTCATGTCGATGTCACGAAGTTCGGCAACATCCCCGACGGCGGTGGACATCGTTACGTAGGTCGGCAGCAAGGCGCACGGAACAAGCTCGCGACTCCGGGATTACCACGAGGAAAAGATCACAAGCCGCGCACCGGGACGGCGTTCGTTCACACAGTCATCGATGACCACTCCCGCGTCGCATACGCAGAAATCTGGTCGGATGAGCAGGCGAGCACAGCGGTGGGAGTTCTCGAACGCGCCGTGGCCTGGTTCGCCGAACGAGGCGTGACCGTCGAGCGAGTCCTATCCGACAACGGGTCGGCATACAGATCCCACGCATGGAGGGACTTCTGCGCTCGGCTCGGCATCCGACACAAGCGGACACGCCCCTACCGGCCGCAGACGAACGGGAAGATCGAGCGATTCCACCGCACGCTCGGGGACGGCTGGGCCTATGCCAGGTTTTACGGTTCAGAGGCCGAACGACGCCTGGCGCTGCCCGGCTGGCTCCACTTCTACAACCACCACCGACACCACTCTGCGATTGGCGGCGTACCCTTCGACCGACTCAACAACGTCCCTGGACATCACAGCTAGATATATGCTTCCGGAGCATATACTTTCCGGAAACCTACAGGTCAATCCGTGAAAATCCGCGATTCCGGACACACTTTTTGACCCTTAACCCACTAATGCTTCTCGACGCCACTCCCCCGCCCCAAACGCAAAAAACTGAGGCGGCCAGCAAACTCGCTGACCGCCTCAGTATCTTGTACCCCGTACGGGATTTGAACCCGTGTTACCGCCGTGAGAGGGCGACGTCCTAGGCCACTAGACGAACGGGGCTTAAGGACACAGAACAACAATGTGAAGTTCTGTTGCTGGCCTACCTGGACTCGAACCAAGAATGGCGGTACCAGAAACCGCTGTGTTGCCAATTACACCATAGGCCATCGTTTTTCAGTGCTTACCGGAGTAAACTCTCTGTGAAGTTGTTTTCCGTGTTCGCTCTGAACAACGATGATTACTATAACCAGAACGCGCTATACATACCAAATCGCCTGGTCAATGCGCATTTTCGTCGTCTTAAATCACGCCGTTGTAAGTGTGCTTTTGCGGGCCCTCTCCCGTCCTGCGCTCAACTCTGCACAACAACGAAACCCGCGTGACAGGCGGTGGGCCTGGCACGCGGGCGTCGTGAAGCGATGGGCGCCTATGCGGCGGTGAACGGTGTGACCTCGCGCGCGGCGCGCAGGCGGGTCAGCGTGGACTCCTTGCCCAGCAGCTCCATGGACTCGAACAGCGGCGGGGAGACCTGCTCGCCGGAGATGCCCACGCGCAGGGCGCCGAAGGCCTTGCGGGGCTTGAGCTCCAGCTTCTGGATCAGGGCCTCGTTGAGCGCCTCGTCGATGGCGTCGGTGGCCCACGCGGACTCGTCGATCGCCTCGAGGGCGGCGATGCCCTCGTCGAGCGCCTGGACCGCGTCCTCCTTGAGGTTCTTCTTCGCGGCCTTCTCGTTCAGTTGCAGCTCGGCGTCCGGGGTGACAAGGAACTTGAGGAGCCCGTAGGCGTCGCCAAGCATCTTGATGCGCGTCTGCACGAGCTCCGCGGCCAGCGCGAACTTGTCGGCCGGGTAGTCGGCCGGGAAATCGGTGTACTCCGTGAGGTAGGCGCGCAGGCGATCGCGGAAGTCCTCCGGGTCCAGCTGGCGGATGTGGTCGGCGTTGATGGCCTCGAGCTTCTTCTGGTCAAAGCGCGCGGGGTTGCCCAGCACGTCGTGCACGTCGAAGGCCTTGACCATCTCGTCGACGGAGAAGATGTCCTGGTCCGCGGACAGCGACCAGCCGAGCAGCGCGAGGTAGTTGATCATGCCCTCGGGGATGATGCCGGCGTCGCGGTGGTTGAACAGGTTGGACTCCGGGTCGCGCTTGGACAGCTTCTTGTTGCCCTGCCCCATCACGAACGGCAGGTGGCCGAACTCGGGCGTGAACTCCGCGACGCCGATGCGCTGCAGTGCCGCGTAAAGCGCGATCTGTCGCGGGGTGGAGGACAGCAGGTCCTCGCCGCGCAGCACATGGGTGATGCCCATCAGCGCGTCGTCGACCGGGTTGACCAGCGTGTACAGCGGGGCGCCGTTGGAGCGGGCGACCACAAAGTCGGGCTGTGTGTTCGACTTGAACGTGACTTCGCCGCGGACCAGGTCGTTCCAGGTCCAGTCCTGATCCGGCATGCGCAGGCGCCACACGGGCTTGCGGCCCTCGGCCTCGAACGTGTCGATCTGCTCCTGGGTCAGGTCGCGGTCAAAGTTGTCGTACCCCAGCTGCGGGTCGCGGCCGGCGGCCTTGTGCCGCTCCTGCACCTCCTCGTTGGTGGAGTACGCGGGGTAGACCTCTCCGGCCTCGATGAGCTTGTCCAGCACATCTTTGTAAATGTCCATGCGCTGCGACTGGCGGTATGGCTCGTGCGGGCCGCCGACGTTGATGCCCTCGTCCCAGTTCAGGCCGAGCCACTCGAGCGACTCGATAATGGCCTGGTAGGACTCCTCGGAGTCGCGGGCGGCGTCGGTGTCCTCGATGCGGAAGACAAACGTACCGCCGCTGTGCCGCGCCTGCGCCCAGTTGAACAAGGCGGTGCGCACCATACCGACGTGCGGGGTGCCGGTTGGCGATGGGCAGAAACGTACGCGCATTGCAGAATCAGTCATGGGGTAAATAGTAGCGCGGACGCAAACAGCGTCAATTAGCAGGCAATTGCTTCTCGACGCCCCTCCCCACGCCCCCGACCACGAGCGCCAAATCCCCAAGAGTTGCCGCACACATTGCGGTTGCTAAAGTCTTCCCTTATGCCGCATACCCCCGCGTCCGATTCCCTCCGCCCCGCGAGCGCACCCGACTTCCTGCTCTCACGCCCGGGCGGCTCTGTACGCACCCAAGGAGCCGCGCGCCGGTTCTCCGACGCGTGGGACGCAATCGACGCGCTCGAAGCGGGCGACGTGGACATGCTCGTCGGCGCCCTGCCGTTCGACCAGGACTGCCCCGCCGCGCTCACCGCCCCGGAAAAGATTGTGCGCGAGTCCGGCACGCTCGAGCCCCACCCCTACTACCGAGTGGGCCCGGGCGCCCAGCTCAGCGCGTCGGTGACCAGCTTCGACCCCTCGCCGCAGGAGCACCTGCGCCGCATCGAGGCCGCGATCGGCACGATCGAATCCTCCAAACTGAACAAGGTGGTCTTGGCGCGCGCCGTCGATATTGCCTTCGACCCGCCGGTTGATCCCCGGCTCGTCGCCGCGCGCCTGATTGACCTGTCGTACACCCGCGACGGCTTCATTGCGGACCTCACCCCCTCCGGCCGCACCGGCCACTTCTTTGTCGGTTCCTCCCCCGAGGTGCTGGTGAAGCGGCGCGGTTCGGAGGTGTCCTCGCGCCCGCTGGCCGGCTCTGCCGCGCGCATCCCGCACGACCGCGACGCCGACGAGGCGGCGGCCGCAGCCCTGTACAACTCGGCGAAGGACCTGGGTGAGCACGCCTACGTGGTTGAACACATCCGCCGCGTACTCGCACCGCTGTGCTCGCGCCTGGACATCCCCGACCGCCCGGAGTTGGAGAAGACCAGCGAGATGTGGCACCTTGCCACCCCGATCCGCGGCGAACTCAAGGACCCAGCGCCAAGCGCGCTGGACTTGGCGCTGCGCCTCTACCCCACTCCGGCCGTGTGTGGGACCCCCTCCGACGCGGCGGAGGCGCTGATCACCACCGCGGAGACCGACCGCGGTTTCTACGGCGGTGCCGTCGGCTACACCGACGCGAACGGCGACGGTGAGTACATGGTGGCCATCCGCTGCGCCGAGGTCGACGCCGCTGGCGCCACCGCCCGCACCTGGGCCGGCGGCGGGCTCGTCATCGACTCCGACCCGCAGGCGGAGCTGGACGAGACGAGCGCAAAGCTGCGCACCATCATGCGCGCGCTCGGGCTCTAGGCCCGCCTGCCGCTACGCCTTCGCGACCGGGTTGCCCAGCGAGCCGATCCCGGGGATCTCAACCTCGATGAAGTCCCCCGGCACCATCTCCGCGGTGCCCGCCGGGGAGCCGGTGGCCATGACGTCGCCCGGCAGCAGCGTGAACGACTGGGTGACCCACTCGATCATCTCACCGATGCTCATGATCATCTGCTTCGAGTTGGAATCCTGCTTCGTCTCCGTGGTGCCGTCGTGCGTGAGGTGGGCCTTGATGGGCAGGTTCGTGAAGTCGAACTTATCCAGGTCCGTCTCAATCCAGGGGCCAAGCGGCGCGAAGGTGTCGATGCCCTTGGCGCGGGCCCACTGTCCGTCCGCGAACTGGAGGTCGCGCGAGGAGACGTCATTGATGATGGTCACGCCGCGTACCACTGACTTCCAGTCCTTCGCCTTGACGTTCTTGCACGGCACACCGATGACGACGGCCAGCTCACCCTCAAACTCCACGCCGGTGGCAAAGTCCGGGATGCGGATCGGCGCACCGGGGCCCACCACGGCTGTCGGCGGCTTGATAAAGATGGTGGGCGGCAGGTGCTCGGCAGATTCCTTAAACACCTCGGCAACGTGGTCCGCGTAGTTGCGGCCGACCGCCACGATCTTGCTCGGCAGCGTCGGCGCGAGCAGGCGCACGTCTTCCAGCTTGTATTCCTTGCCCGTGTACTCGGGGTCCGTGTAGGGGGTGCCGGCGATTGCCTTGGCCACCTTCCCCTCGTCATCGATGACCGCGAAGGTCATCCCTTCGGGTGTTGCAATTCGTCCAAAACGCATGCCGACGAGCATACCGAATTACATAGTGCAGTGATACATCACTCACCAGACAGGGCAAGGTAAAGTTCCGCACACGCCAGCGCGTCCGTCAGCGCGCTGTGGCTTGAGTACCGCGGCAGATTGTACCGCTGCCGCACCCGCGCCAGCCGCAAATCCTCCCCGCGCGGGTACGTGCCCATCCGCTCCATGTGACGCCGCTCCAGCGCCATCGTATCCACCACTTCGCTGTCGTGCAGGACCCACTTTGTGCCGGTGACCTGCTCGCCCAGGCGCCCCAGAAACCCGGTCTCCATCTGGGAGAAGTGCGCCAGCAGCTTTCGTCCATCGATCGCGCGCGCGAACGCCGCCCACACCTCGGCCGGGTCCTCGCCCAGGCGTGCGACGTCGTCGTCGGTGACGCCGTGCACCGTGGCGGAATCGCCCACCTGCGCGCCAGCGAGCACGTGGTATTCGGCTCGCGAGAGGTCGATCACCCGCCCGTCCAGCGGCACCCAGCCGACGGCCACCAGTTGGTCGCGCCCGGGGCGCAGGCCGGTGGTCTCGACGTCGACGGCCAGGAGCGCGGCGTCGACAAGCGTCCTGCGTGATGCTCGCGTGAACCCAAGCATGTCACACCGCCTGGACCGGGTACTTGCTGGCCAGCACATTTTGCAGCGACTTGATCACGCGGAAACTGTCGCGCAGCGCGGCGCGGTCACGCTCGGTGAGCTCGCGCGGGTCGATGTGGTAGTCGGGGCGCTCGCCCGCGCGCAGCTGCCGCGCCTGGTGGCGAAGGACCAGGTCGGAGAGGTAGTCGGAGGCGTCGAGAAGCTCGCGCGCCCCCTTCTCGGAGAGGGCAGTGCCTATCGACGCCCGCACGCGCTCCCTCGTCGCCACCTCCCCAACCCCCGCGACGATGGCGTACAGGCGCGCCATCTGGACGACCGCCGCGGTCCCGCCGCGCTTCACGTCCAGGGTGGAGGCGTACTCGCCACCGCGCTCGACGACGAGCCCCCGGAAGAACCCGATCGGCGGCTCGCGGAACGTGGCCAACGCCGCCAAATGGGTGTGGAGCCGCCGCGAGCCGTGCGCGGACGCAAGTGCGGACTCGCGCACCTCCCGGGCCACCCTCCGCGCCGCGTCGTCCGAGGCGAACACGGTGCGGAAGTCGAAGAAGACCTGCGCGTGCAGCAAGGCGTCGGGGTCGGGCGCGGTCACCCAGCGGTGGAAGGTGCGCTCCCACTGTGCCTGCGTCATCCGCCACGCCGCGTTGGACACCATCATCTCGCCCGGGCACAGCGCCTGCCCCGCCTCGCTGAGCCCCTGGCAAACAAACCTCCCGAGGGCGGCGAAGTACTCGCCGTGCGCCTCCGGGTCGTACGCGTTGCCCAACACCAACGCGTTGTCCTGGTCCGAGGCCGGCCCCATCTCGCCGCGCGCCTGCGAGCCCACGGCGACGAACGCGAACGGGACCGGCGGCGGGCCGAGCTCCTCGATGGCCAGGACGCACAGACGCCGCGCGATGGCGTCAGTGATCGAGGTGAGCAGACGCTGCGACTCGGCGGCGGTGGCCCCGCGCTCGAAGAATCGCGCCGACACCTCGGCGGCGCGGCGAAAAGCGCCGTCAAGGCCGGAGCGGCTACTGCGCTCCACGTCGGCGGCGAGGTAGATCGGGTCCGCCTGGAGCAGGCGCATAATGTCGCTGGAGGTCACCACGCCGACGATCCCGCCCGTGCCGGTGACCGGCAGGTGGTGCACGCCGAGTTCGCCCATGAGCAACATCGCCTCGAACACGAGGGCGTCCGCGCCGATGGTACGCACCGGCGCAGTCATCACCTCGCGCACCGGCCGGCGGGGGTCCGCGCAGCGCGCCACGACGCGGGAGCGCAAGTCGCGGTCCGTCAGGATGCCGGGCCGCTTCGGCCCCGTTGCATCGGCGACGATCAGACACGTCACGCCCTGCCGATCCATCTCGGCAGCGGCCTCCGCAATCGAGGTGCCGGGGTGGACGGTGGCAAGCTTGCGGTCGCGGAGCAGCTGGCCCAGCTCGGTGCGCAGCACCTCCGCGGAGCTCGACCTCCGGACCTCTTCCGCAGCAGCGCGCACACGGCGCGAGGCGGACTGAAAGAATCGCCCCAGGTCCGGGTAGCTGGCAAGGAGCTCGCTAAACGACGCGCGCGGCAGCAGCAGGAGCAAACTGTCTTCCACCGCGACCATGCCGTACTGCGATTCCCGCGCGCCGAGCAGCGTGGAGTAGCCAAAATTCTTGCCGGCATCGCGGCGGTCCAGCAGCACGCCGTCCCCGGAGACGATGTCCACCGCGCCGGAGCGGATGATGTGGAGTGCGTCGTTAATCTGCCCGGGCGCCACGATCGTCTCGCCCCTACGGACGTACGTCACTGTCATTTGCGCAGGCAGGCCGGCGAGCACTTCCTCCGGCAGGTGCGAGAACGGCTCGTGCTGGCCGAGGAAGCCCGCGACTTCTTCAAGTTCGACGCTCATGCCCCAACACTAGCGTGGGGCAGCGCGCAATATCAGCGGCTTTACTGGTAGCTCACAAACCACGGGCGGGGCTGGACGTCGTTGAACGTCTGCTCCGGGCTGAAGGTCGGGGTGTCCTCGTCCAGGAAGTTCTTCCACGCCATGAAGAAGCGCGGGTTCAGGCCCTCCCGTAGCACGTTCCAGGTATCAAACTTCTGCCCCGGGTCGCCGTGCCCGTCGGCGTGCAGCACGTACGCGAGCTCGTCGCGGTCGGTGCGGATGTTCTGCCGGTCGGGGAACATCTGCACCTGGAATTGGTGCAGCACAAACGCCTTCTGTGGCAAGTTGTTGTCGCGCGTGAGGTCCGCGAGCCAATCGGCAACGACGTTGATCTCCTCGGCGGTGGCGGAGCCCACGCGGGACAGCGGCGCCTCGCCCGGGGTGAGCTTCCACTCCGCGTCGAGTGCAAGGCCGACGTTCGGTCGCTTCAGCAGCTCCTCGTACATCTGCACCTGGTGGAGGAAGTCGCCCTGGCCCGGTTGCAGGTCCAGCACGGCGTAGCCGCCCGCCTCCGTGATCGCATCGATGTACGGCACGACCGATTCTACGGGCGCCTCGTTGGAGTAGTCGCCGTCCTCGCCCGGCGAGTTGGACGCAACGGTCACGATGATCTCAAACGCCGGAATTACCGGTTCCCCGGCCAACGGCTGGTACTTGCTGGCGTAGTCTTTGGCCATCGCGGCAGCCTCTTGCGGCGGCTGCTCGCCCATCACTCCCAGCTCGGGCGCGAACGAGTGTCCATAGAGCGCGATCATCCTGCGCCCCGGGAACACCAGGCCGCCGCCGCCCGGCAGCTCGCCGTTGCCCGCCAGCTCCACGCGGCGCGCAAACGCATCGGTGCCGCCCCACTGCAGGCCAAGCGCGAGCGTGTCCTGGTCGGAGACGGTGCGCATGCTTTCCGACGTCACACGCGGATCCGGGTACGCCACCACCTGCACGTCAGCGCCTGCGGCGCGTGCCGTCGCGGCCGCCGCGCGCGAGGTCTCGGCGGTGGCGAGCATCGGCGGGAGCTCGCGCTCGCCCTTGTTCGGCGCATCGAGCGCGGCGATCGCGGCGACGTCCTGTTCCGGCGCGTCGCTCTGCACGGGCTCGGTGGCGTCGTCGGCGGTGTCCTGCGCGCCCGCACCGACCTCGATGACCTCGTCGGCGCCGAGCCGCTCCAGCTCCGCGCTCACCGCGTCGCCCGTCGCCGGGTAGCGCACGAGCATCGGCGCCCCCTTGTCCACGGCGAGCGCCGCCGCCTTCAGCTGGTCCTCACGCTTCGGGCCGGACACCACGGCGGTGTCGGCGGCGTCAAAAAGCCGGCGCGACACTTCGACGCCGGAGCCGTCGGCGTCGTCAATCGCCTCGGCACCATGCGTCTCCAGCTTGTCGGGCTGCGGCGAGGATGCCGCGCCGATGCCGCCCTCACCGCACGCGGTCAGGGCGAGGCTGGAGGCCAGCACTACGGCCAGCCCCACCGCCCCAATGACCTTCCTACGGGCTCGGTTCGTGCTGGCGGACATCGCGGGAACGCTCATACGGGAGTGCACCTTTCATCTGTCTAAAGCTGGCTGACAGATTACTGCAGTGCTGCCGCGATCCGGGTTCCGACCTCCTCGGTGCGCACCGCGCCGCCGTCGCGAGCAGCCACCTCATCCTCAACCGCGCGCTCAATCCGCGCGGCGTTCTCCTCATCGCCGAGGAAGCGCAGCATCATCGCCACGGAAAGAATCATCGCGGTCGGGTCCGCTATCCCCTGCCCCGCGATGTCCGGCGCCGACCCGTGCACCGGCTCGAACATGGAGGGGAACTCGCCCGCGGCGTTGATGTTGCCGGAACACGCCTGCCCCACGCCGCCCGTGATGGCGCCCGCAAGGTCCGTCAGGATGTCGCCGAACAGGTTGTCCGTCACGATCACGTCGTAGCGCGACGGATCATCCACCATGTAGATCGTGGCGGCGTCGATGTGGTTGTAGTCCACGTCGACCTCGGGAAACTCCGAAGCAAGCGTATCGACGACACGCTGCCACAACCCGCCCGCGTTCACCAGCACATTCGTCTTGTGCACCAGGGTGAGCTTCTTACGCCGCGTCATGGCCAGCTCGAAGGCGTAGCGCACCACGCGCTCCACGCCGAAGTAGGTGTTCTGGCTCACCTCGGAGGCCACCTCGTGGTCGGTGCCCTGGCGCAGCGTGCCACCGTTGCCGGCGTAGAGCCCCTCGGTGCCCTCGCGCACGACGACGAAGTCCACGTCGCCGGGGTTGGCCAGCGGGCTCGTCGACGTCGGGAACAACCGCGACGGGCGCAGATTGACGTAGTGGTCAAGCTTGAACCGCAGCGGCAGCAACAGACCGCGCTCCAGCACGCCCGCGGGGACGTTGGCTGGGTCGCCAACCGCCCCGAGAAGGATCGCGTCGTGCGACTTCAGGCTGTCCAGGTCCGCGTCCGTGAGCAGCTCGCCGTTGCGGAGGTAGCGGCGCGCGCCAAGGTCGTACTCGGTGGTCTCCACGTCGTTGCGGACAGCGCGGAGCACCTTGAGGCCCTCCGCCATGACTTCGGTCCCGATGCCGTCGCCAGCAATCACAGCTAGTTTCATTTTCTGAGATTCCTTTCCCACATATTGGACTACGGGATAGCGTAACAGCTCCGCCGGCGAAAAATCGGCGCTGCGCGGAAAAGGATTCAGGACCGAGTCCAGCCCGGAACGACCTAGTCCAGGTCGATCTGCAGCGCGGAGGCGCCGAGCTCCTGTGCAATCTCGTTGACCAGGGCCTCCGGCACCTCGGCCTCGACGCGCAGAATCAGGATTGCGCCATCGCCCTTGGACGCCTGCGTGAGCGCGGCGGCCTCGATATTGATGCCCTTGTTCCCCAGTTTGCTGCCCACCGTGCCCAGCGCACCGGGCGCGTCCGTGTACTGGAAGAACAGGTTGCGCCCCTGCGCGCGCATGTCCACGCCGCGGCCGTTGATGCGCACGATCTTCTCCACGCCCTCGAGGCCGGTGAGCGCGCCCGTGACCGAAACGGCGTTGCCCGCCGCAGAGACCACCTGGACCTCCAGCGCGCTGCGGTGCGCCCGCGCCTCCGTCTGCGTCTCCACCGAGTACTCCAGCCCGCGCGACTGCGCGATCTGCGGCGCGTTCACAAACGTCACCGGCTCATCAATGATGCCGGAGAACAGGCCGCGCACAGCGGACAGCCCCAGCGAATCAATCTGTTCCGTGGACAGCTCGCCGCGCGCGGTCACCTTCAGCGACGTCGGCGCGCCGTCCAGCAGCTCGCCGGCGATGAGGCCGAGCTTGCGCGACAGCTCGAGCCAGCGAGCGACCTCCTCGCCCACGCGGCCGCCGGTGATGTTCACCGCGTCGGCGACGAACTCGCCGGCCAAGGCCTTGAGTACCGAGTCCGCAACGTCCGTGCCCGCGCGGTCCTGCGCTTCCACCGTTGACGCGCCCAGGTGCGGAGTCACGACGACCTCGTCCAGGGCAAACAGCGGCGAGTCGGTGCACGGCTCGGTGGCGTACACGTCGAATCCGGCACCGCGGATGGGGCCGTTCACGATGGCGTCGGCAAGCGCCTGCTCATCCACCAGGCCGCCGCGGGCCGCGTTAATGAGGATCTGCCCCTCCTTCGCCTTGGAGAGCAGGTCCGCATTGAACATGCCCGCGGTCTCCTTCGTCTTCGGCAGGTGGATGGTGACGAAGTCGGCGCGCCCCATGAGCTCCTCCAGCTCCACGAGCTCAACGCCGAGCTGCGCGGCGCGCGCCGGATTCGCGTACGGGTCGTAGGCGATGACGGTGGTCTCGAACGCGCTGAGGCGCTGCGCAAAAAGCTGGCCGATGTGGCCGAAGCCGACGATGCCGACGGTCTTGCCAAAGACCTCAACGCCCTTGAACGACGAGCGCTTCCACTCGCCGTCGCGCAGCGTCTTGTCCGCCGCCGGGATTTGGCGCGCGGTGGACAGCAGCAGCGCGATCGCGTGCTCGCACGCGGAGTGGATGTTGGAGGTCGGCGCGTTGGCCACCATGACACCGCGCTCGGTCGCGGCGTCAATGTCCACGTTGTCCAGCCCAACGCCGGCGCGGCCGATGATCTTCAGGTTCGGCGCTGCCTGGATCACCTCGCGGTCCACGGTGGTGGCGGAGCGCACGAGCAGTGCGTTCGCGTCGGGAACCGCTGCGAGCAGCTCGTCGCGGTTCGGGCCGTCGACCCAGCGCACCTCCACGGAGTCTCCAAGCGCTTCGACGGTTGATTGGGACAGCTTGTCTGCGATCAGCACGACCGGTTTGGACACTGGGGATCGTCTCCTGCGGTATTTCAATAAAGGAATAGGTACGGGGGTAACTTTAATGTCCGCAGGCACGCTTGTCTGCCATCCGCGCTAATATTTTTCTTCCGCCTGCATAATTCGCTCCGGAATGTCGCTCGCCGGCTCGAATTGCGTCCCGAGCGCAATGAGCGGTGCGTCCGCCAGGCCCGCCATCGCCAGCAGCGTGTCCTCGGATTCGCGGGGGTCCGGGTTGTCCACCATCGTGACCCGCGCGCCGAACGCCCGGGCGTTTGCAATCGAAGCAATTGACGACGCCCGCGTGGCCACCACCTGCGGCGCCATATCCGCATCGCGGCGCGAATGGACCGGGAACGGCTTCGCCACCGCGTTCGGCATCACCTGCGGCTCCGCCCAATTGGCGTGCAGCCACGTCGGCACCGACGTATCCAGGTCGGCGACCACCTCCTGCGCGTCCGCCGGGTCGTGCACGGGCCGTTCGTGGAACCGTACCGAGGTCATCTTGCCCAGCGCGTCGATTCCGCCCGGATCGCGGTAGACGCGCACGCTCCCGGACGCCGGCGCGATCGCCACATCGCCCACCGTGAGCAGCGTAAACGTTTTTAGACGCTTCACTTCCTGCGTGATCTGCCCGTGGTGGTCCTCGTCGTAGACCAGCATCGGCGCGTGCGCGTACGCGGCAATCGACGCCGCCCGCAACTGCGCCTCCACGCTGGAATCCGACACCACCAACGTCTCGGACGTGTTGAAGAAGTACTCGGAGCTGACAAGCCCGTTCGTGTCATCGAGCACTACCGGGTGATCATCAAACGCAGTGGAGACGTGCCGCGACTGATTCGCGGCCCGGGCCTGGTCCAACGGGGTACTTGTGTCCTCGCCCGCGCACCCGCCGACGGCGAGCGCCACGCAGCACATCGCCACGGCGAGGCCCCGGCTAGCTTTCTGCTTCGCTGCCATTCTCCCCATCTGCGTTATCGGTGCGCGTGCCGAGGGCCCCGAGGGCTCCGTCCAGGTCGCGGACGACCGGCTTGTCCAGCGCGTACTCGATGATGCCCACGAAGCGATCGCGGCGGTCCTGGATAAAGCTGTTCCAGTCCGAGTTCAACAGGTCGGCCGGGCGGATCTCGTGGCCCTCCAGCATTGCGTCGAACTCTGCGTCGTCCATCAGGGACTTCGACTGCAGGCGCGGCAGGTAACGCTTCGGCTCGTTGTTCTCCATCACCACGTCGGTGCGCCGCCCCATCGGGGTGCGGTTGAGCACGGAGTCAGCCAGCTCCTCGGTCGCGCCGGCCTGCAGGCAGAACTCGCGCGGGAAGACGGTGTGGAAGCGCGGCTGCAGCTCGGCGATGGTGTCGCGGTTGAGCGGCTTCCCGGTGCGCCAGTCGAGCGCTCCGCGGGCCATCAGCAGGGAGTACAGCCCGCGGTACACGCCGCTCTCCGCCGTCGCGGACTGCAGGCGGGACTCGTGGAACTGCGCGTCGCCCACGGTGCGCGGCACCTCGTCGGTGTCCCCGCGGACCCAGGGGGTGACCTCGGTGACGTCGAGGCCGGCGCGAATCGTCGGCGCGTGCGCGCCGTAGAGCTCGCCGAACACGCCGGACCAGTACCAACGGTTGAGTCGGTCGCGCGGCTCCTTCTCGTCCAGCAGTCCGGGCTGCTCGGCCAGCCGCGCGAGGATCACGGCCAGCGGAATGATCTGCGAGGAGTACGGGACCTGGTCGATGGCCAGGATGCACCGCTCCGCGAGGAACTCGGCAGCGGCAACGAAGGCATCGGCCAGCTCGTCGCAGTGCGTCAGGTAGTCGTGCAGCGAGATATTGAGGATGTCGCCGCGGTGCCCCACCGCGTTGCCCTTCCTGCTGGTGATCAGGAGCGACAGCCCACGCAGGAACTCGATGCGCCCGATTCCGTCCAGCGCCGGGTACAGGCGCAGCGTGCGTTCGATGTGCGCGAAGTGGTCGGCCAGGCGGAAGTTGGGGTCTTCGGTGGCGAATACGGCGGTGAGCAGCTCGAAGACATCCATCTGCACGCCGGCAGAGTTGGCGTGCGCGAAGATCTGGCCGACGCCGATCTGCGAGGTTTCACGGTCAATCCGGATCACAGGCACGTCGTACGCCGGCAGCCAGCGCAGGACCTCGTTCTGGAAGGTCTTCACCGCGGCGCGCATCTCCGGGTCGTCCGTGTCGGCGGCCATATCAATGAGGAGGTCGTTGCCTTCCTTCCACAGCAGCATTGAAACGGGCACGACGCCGTGCGCCAACATGTCCTCGCGGGAGTGGATGCCCCCGTCGATCTGCGGGCCGAAGTGGGAGCGCACCTGACCGTCCGGGTCGACGGCAAAGACCGCTTCGACCGGCATCGGGTCGGCGGCCACCGCGGCGCGCACGTCGACGAAGAAGCGGCGACGGATGCGCCGGCCCAGGTAGTCCACCGTCGGGATCTCGCCGGCGCCCTTGAGGGCGTAGAAGAGCGAGGTGAGGCGCTGTTGGCCGTCGAGAAGCAAAAGCCCCGGCTCCCGATCCCCCGTCGTCAGACCGTCGAGCGGGCGCGGGCGGAAACGCATGGGCGCGTTTCGGGTGTCCAGGGCAAGGAAAGAACCGATGGGGTAACCGCGAAGCACTGAGGTGACCAGGGTGCGAATCCTGTCAACATCCCAGATGTATTCACGCTGGAAGTCGGGCAACTGCAATTCGCCACGTTCAGCACGGGCGAACAAGTCCTTCAAGGAATAGCTTGGCGTTGTAAAACCCATGCCCCAACCTTAGAACGGAATCAGCAAACCTGCTCGTGCGATTCGTGCTCCGGGCGCTCGATCTGGATCGTGGAGTGCTCGATGCCCAGCTCGCGCAGGGCGTGCTGTACTGCATCTAGGAGCGGCCCACTATCCGTACCCGCCGCGCCGACCACGTGCACCGTAGCCAACACGTTCACGCCGTCGAGGCTCCAAAGGTGAAGGTCATGGATGTCTGCAACCCCCGCGGTCGCTCGCAGCGCCTCCTCCACCTCGGCGGTGCGGAAACCCTCCGGGACCTGTTCGAGGAGCACGCCAGCAGATTGGCGCATCAGCTGCCACGCCCGCGGCAGCACGAGCGCGGCGATGATGAGCGAGGCCACGGCGTCCGCCACGGCCACACCGGTTGCCATGACCACGATGCCCGCGACAATAACCGCGGCCGATCCCAGCAAGTCCACCAGCACGTGAAGGAACGCGCCGCGGACGTTGATCGAGTCGCCGCGATGACCGTGCAGCACCCACGCCGAGATGCCGTTGGCCGCAAAACCGATGACGGCGATGAGAAGCATGGTCCCGCCGTGCACGTCGGCGGGTTCGCGGAGGCGACGGATCGCCTCAACGACAATCCACACAGAGATCGCGAGCACGAGCACCGCGTTGACCAGCGCCGCGAGCACCTCCACGCGCCGGTAGCCGTACGTTGCGTGGCGCGAGGCCCGCTTCCGCCCCACGAGCACCGCGAGAACGGCGATGATGAGCCCGGCGGCGTCGGAAAGCATGTGCATCGCGTCCGCCATGAGCGCCATGGACCCGGCGAGCCATCCCCCAACCAGCTCCGCAACGAAGACCGTGGCGGTGACGGCGAGCGCAACGAGGAGCGCGCGCAGCGGAGTATCGCTCGACGGGGCGTGATCGTGGTTGTGGTCGTGTGCCATAGCTCAACCCTAAGCTGCCACACAGTTAATGACAATTAAATGAAAACGGCTCCCGGTTTCAAAAACCACCCGGTGAGCAGGGCTCATTATCGACGCTACGCCCTCTCCACCCCACACAACCGTACAAATTGCTGACTATTTGGGCGATGCCTCAACAACTTTTGCTACCGTTGATAGGCGCAATAGCACAAAGGTCTCGAGCAGTGAGCCAATTTACGCAATGTTCATCCGCTCGCATGGGGCCACATACGAAAGGATACGACTATCACTTCCGCAAACCCGAACCCGAAGGATCCGAACCGCGTGGAGAAGGCCGCGAAGCACATCGGCGACCACGCACACGACGCAAAGGACAAGGTCGGCGAGACCTTCACCTCCGCAAAAGGCAAGGCTGGCGACGCTGTCGACGGCGTTCGCGGCACCGGCTCCACCACCGTGTCCAAGGCTGAGGGCACCACGAAGGCAACCTCCGGCACCACTGCAGCCGACGCCGGCAACGGCGGTGGCGGCTGGTGGAAGTGGCTGCTCGGCCTGATCGTCGCAGCCCTGCTGGTCTGGCTGCTGATCAGCCTCTTCAGCGGCGGCAGCGACGACTCGGACGGCGCTGCCGTCACCGAGACCTCCACCGTTGCTACGGAGACCACCAGCGAGACCGTCACCGCTGACCCGAGCGAGGACGCTACCGCGGGTGCCGGCGACGCAGCGGCTGACGCCACCGACAAGGCTGGCAATGCCGCAGGCGACGCAACCGACACCGCCGGCGACCTCGCGGGTGACGCGAAGGACGGCGCTGGCAACGCGGCCGACAAGGCTGGCGACCTTGCAGGCGACGCAACCGACAAGGCTGGCGACCTCGCGGGCGACGCGAAGGACGCTGCAGGCAACGCGGCCGACAAGGCTGGCGACGCTGTCTCCGGCGCCACCAACTAGTTTCGCCACAGCGCAACACAACACCGCCCCAGCTCCTGGACTGACCAGGATGCTGGGGCGGTGTTTTCGTGCGGATGTTGTCGCGCGTGCGTCTACGCGGTCTCGTTCAGCGGGTTCTTCACCCAGGTCATCATGTCGCGCAGCTGCGCACCGGTCTTCTCAATCGGGTGCTCTGCAACCTTCGCGCGCAGGCCCTCGAGCTCCTTGTTGCCGCCCTCGACGTTGGCCACCAGACGCTTGGTAAATTCGCCGGACTGGATGTCCTTCAGGATGTCGCGCATGCGATCCTTCGCGCCCTCGTCGATCACGCGCGGGCCGGACAGGTAGCCGCCGAACTCTGCGGTGTCAGAGACGGAGTAGTTCATGTTGGCGATACCGCCCTCGTAGATGAGGTCCACGATCAGCTTCATCTCGTGCAGGCACTCGAAGTAGGCCATCTCCGGTTCGTAGCCGGCCTCGGTCAGCACCTCGAAGCCCTTCATGATCAGGTCTTCCAGGCCGCCGCACAGGACTGCCTGCTCACCGAACAGGTCGGTGACGGTCTCCGCCTCGAACGTGGTCGGGATGACGCCCGCCCGTGCGCCGCCGATCGCGGCGGCGTAGGACAGCGCCAGCTCCTTGCCGTTGCCGGTCGGGTCCTGCTCGACCGCGATCAGGCAGGGCACGCCCTTGCCATCGACGTAGGTGCGGCGGACCAGGTGGCCCGGACCCTTCGGCGCGACCATCGCAACAGTGATGGTGTCGGCCGGATCGATCAGCTTGAAGTGGATGTTCAGACCGTGGCCGAAGAACAGCGCGTCGCCGTCCTTCAGGTTCGGCTCGATGTCCTTGCTAAAGATTTCTGCCTGCGAGGTATCCGGGGCCAGCAGCATGATCACGTCGGCCCACGCCGCGGCATCTGCGTTGGACTTGACCTCAAAGCCGGCCTCCTGGGCCTTCGCGGCGGACTTGGAGCCCTCGCGCAGGCCGACGACCACCTCAACGCCGGACTCGCGCAGGTTCTGCGCGTGGGCGTGGCCCTGGGAGCCGTAGCCGATGATGGCGACCTTCTTACCCTGGATGATGGACAGGTCCGCGTCGTTGTCGTACAGAACGTCAATTGCCATGAGTGAAACACTCACCTTTCCTATTATATGGGACGGCCATTTCATATTATGGCACAGATTTGGGTTGTGTGGGGATTATGTGGCGTCGGCAAGCGATTGCTTCTCGACGCCACCGCCTACCCCTTCGTCGGCGCCATCGTCTTCGGGCCGCGGCTCAGCGCGACGTTGCCCGAGCGGACGAGCTCCTTGATGCCGAAGGTCTCCATCAGCTCGAGGAACGCCTTGAGTTTCTGGGAGGAGCCGGTGGCCTCGATGACCACGGACTCCGGCGACACGTCGACGATGTGGGCGCGGAAGATGTTCGCCGCGTCCACCACCTGCGGGCGGTTCTGGTTCGTCGTGGCCACCTTGACCAGCATGAGCTGGCGCGCGATCATCGAGTCGTCTTCCAGGCGCGCGACCTTGAGCACTTGAACCAGCTTGTGCAGCTGCTTCGTGATCTGCTCGATGGCGTACTCGGACGCGTCGACAACGATGGTCAGGCGGTTAATGCCCTCGGTCTCCGTCTTCGCCGACACGAGCGAGACCAGGTTGTAGCCGCGACGGGTAAACAGCGCGGTGACGCGGGTGATGATGCCGTCGACGTCCAGCACCAGCACCGACAGCGTGTTGCGAGAAATGGTTTGGTCAGACATCTACTTTCCCTCCTGGGTGGTGGTAGCGGCAGCCTCTGTTGCTTCTACAGCCTCGATGGCCTCGTTGATCGCCTCCGGGGTCTCCCCTGCGGACTCCTCCATGTCGAAGAACGGGCGCATGCCCAGGGCGTACTGCATATCGGAATTCGACGCGCCGGCCGCGATCATCGGCCACACCTGCGCGTCCTCCCCCACGATGAACTCGACGACGACGGGCCGGTCGTTGATCTCGCGCGCCTTCTGAATCGCCGGCACGACATCTTCTTCCTTGGTCACACGGATCGCCTCCGCGCCGAGCGCCTGCGACAGCTGCACAAAGTCAGGGACGTAGACTTCCTCCCCTCCGAGCTTGGTGTGGGAGTAGTGGCCGTCGTAAAACAGCGTCTGCCACTGGCGGACCATGCCAAGATTGCCGTTATTAATCAGCGCCACCTTGAACGGGAAGCCCTCCATCGCGGCGGTGGTCAGCTCCTGGTTAGTCATTTGGAAGCAGCCATCGCCGTCGATCGCCCACACCTCTTTATCCGGGCAGGCGACCTTCGCGCCGAGCGCCGCGGGCACCGCGAAGCCCATCGTGCCGAGGCCGCCGGAGTTGATCCAGTGCCGCGGCTGTTCAAAATCAACAAACTGTGCCGACCACATTTGGTGCTGCCCCACGCCCGAGACGTAGATCGCGTCCGGGCCGACCGTCTTCGACAGCGTTTCAATCACAAACTGCGGCGAGAGCTTTCCGCCGGACTGCGGGTCGTAGCCCCGCGGGAAGCGCCCCTTCAAGTCGTTGAGGCGCGCGAGCCAATTGCTTATCGACGGCGCAGCGTTCCTCTTCTCGTCCCTAAACGCATCGAACAGCTGGGACAGGACCTTCTTCGCGTCGCCGACGATCGGCACGTTCGCCTCGCAGATCTTGCCCACCTCGGCCGGGTCGATGTCGGCGTGGATGACCTTGGCGTAGGGGGCGAAGGTGCTGGTGTCGCCGGTGACGCGGTCGTCGAAACGCGTGCCGATGGCAATGAGCAAGTCCGCCTCCTGCAGGGCGCCGACCGCGGGGACGGATCCATGCATGCCCGGCATGCCCATGTACAGCGGGTGCGACTGCGGGAACGCGCCCAGCGCCATGAGCGTGGTCACCACCGGGATGCCGGTGCGCTCCGCAAACGCGAGCAGCTCCTCGTGCGCGCCCGACTTCACCACGCCGCCGCCGATGTAGAGCACCGGGCGCTCCGAGGCGGCGATCAGCTTCGCCGCCTGCGCGATCTGCCGGTTGTGCGGCTTCGTGTTCGGCTTGTAGCCGGGCAGGTCCACTACCGGCGGCCACGCGAACTCGATCTCCGCGGCCTGCAGGTCCTTCGGAATGTCCACCAGGACCGGGCCCGGGCGGCCCGTCGACGCAATGTGGTGCGCGGCGGCGATCGCCGCCGGGATGTCCTCGGCGCGGGTGACCATCAGGTTGTGCTTGGTAATCGGCATCGTGATGCCGCGGATGTCCGCCTCCTGGAATGCGTCGGTGCCGATGAGCGGCGAGCCGACCTGGCCCGTAATCGCGATCAAGGGGACGGAGTCCAGGTACGCGTCCGCGATCGCGGTGACCAGGTTCGTCGCGCCCGGACCCGAGGTGGCCAGGCACACGCCCACCTGGCCAGAGGCGACCGCGTACCCCTCCGCCGCGTGGCCGGCACCCTGCTCGTGACGCACGAGCACGTGGCGCAGCTTCTCGGCCTGAAACAGGGCGTCGTAAAGCGGAAGGACCGCTCCCCCCGGCAACCCGAAGACGAACCGGGTGCCCAACTCCTCAAGACTTCGCACGACCGCGTCCGCGCCTGTGATTCGCTCCGGCTCGACGCTCGGCGCCGGTTGCGAGTTGCTGTCCGGGGCATTCGATGAAGCTGCCACGTTTCCAAACTCCTTGGGTCAATGTGTCGATTGTGAGGGTGATCAAAACAAAAGCCCCCGGCGAGCACTTCTCCTGAGTGCTGTCGAGGGCGCTTGTGTCAGCGGCGTACGAAAACGAACCCGCTACGGCAAGCGCCGCGAGGGAATTCGTACTACTAGTCGCTGTGTGATCATGTGCGCTACATTACACAGCCCGGCGCACCGGCGTGCCGATTTCACTGATTAAAATTCACGTCTCACTTTTTGGGAAGCAGCGCGAGTGTGACCGACGGCACCGTTCAGGACCCCTGACCCAGACTAAACTCAAACGGACTATGCCGTTCACATATATTCTGCTCGAGTGGTGGCACTGGATCGCCGACACCGGCATCAACCTCGCCCTCCTCTTCGTCCTCGCGCTGCTGGTGCCGCGCGCCGGCCGGTTTATTAACCGCTACTTCGAGCGCCAGGTCACGCGCACGACCGATGCGGACGAGGGCAAGAGCCGACTCGCCCTCGTCGGCGTGGCGGTCTACATCGGCGAAATCGTCGCCTACTTCCTCCTGCTCATCTTCGCGCTGCAACAGATCGGCTTCTCGCTCGCCGGCGCCGCGATCCCCGCCACCGTCGTCTCCGCCGCCGTCGGCTTCGGCGCGCAGAGCATCATCGCGGACTTCCTCGCCGGCTTCTTCATCCTCACCGAAAAGCAGTACGGCGTGGGCGACTACGTCTCGTTCCAAGGCAGCGGGGTCGACATCGAGGGCGAAGTCATCCAGATCACCATGCGCGCCACCCAAATCCGCACCATCGAACAGTCCACAGTCTCCATCCCCAACTCCACCGCCCGCGTGTGCATCAACCAATCCAACTACTGGTCCAACGCGATGGTGGTCATCCCCGTCCCGCTGCTCGGCTCCCGCTCTGCCGACGAGGCCATCGCGCGCTCCGAACGCGCCGCGCGTCGCGCCCTCGCCCAGCCGGAAATTGCCGGCACCGTCCGCGACGAGCTGCAGGTCCACCCCGCCGTCGGCATCACACCGCCCGCCACCGTCGGCTCGCCCTGGACCGTGGACATGCGCTTCCTCGTGCGCGTCGACCCGCTGGCCCAGTGGATGGTCGAGCGCGCAATCCGCGTCGCCATCCTCGACGAGTTCTGGAACGAGTACGGCTCAGCTACCACGCTCGATGGCACGCTTGTCGACGCCCCCGTCACCCCTCCAACCACGCATCACTCCCGCGGCATCACGCCCAAGGCACCCTCGACTGTACGTCCACCCGATGCGCTGGATGCGACAGATGCGACGGAAACACCAGCTTTGTCGCCCTCCGCCGAAGCGACGAACAGCCCGACCCCTCCGCACCCAGTAGACGATCCGGCCGCAGCACCCACCCGGTCTGGCTCCGCTTCCTTCGCTACCCACGGCGACGACGCGCGCACCGACGACGCCGCCAGCACCGTACCCACCACCGATACAGGCAGCGACCACCGCACCTGGTTCTTCTCTTCGCCACAACGGGTACTCAACGGCATCATGCGAATGTCTACCCTCGTATTGCTGGCGATCTTCGGCATCCTCTTGCTCATCCCATGGCTTCATGGTGCAACCGGGCGAAGAAAGCGAGGCAAACAGCGGCTTCCTCGCACCTCCCGCCCGCACCACCGCGCAGACGACCGAGGCCGTGCCGGACGCTGAGGACGTCGCCCCAACCTACGAGCAAACCGAACCGGAGTTTACTTCCCCAGCCCAGCCCACCACTGAGACCCAACAGTCCACCGACCACACCCCTTTGGAAACCTCAACCCCAGGCGAAACCGCCCAAAGCAGCGACGCACTTCTGAGCCCGAACGCCTCTGAGTCTGCACTCCCGCAGGTCACTGAGTCCGCAACGCTCTCCACCGAGCCTTAAAACGACCACCCTCCGCTGAAAAAGCCCAAACTGTATTAGACGTTGTAAAAGGGGTGTCGGTTCCATTTCGGACCGATATTGGAATACTTCTCACACTTTGCCGTTTTCCCTGGTCATGCGGTGCGTGTTGCGGTTATTGTGTGAGGCATGAACCACATTGACGCACTTGTTACCGCCGACAGGAACGGCATCTCCATGATTGCCGATGCCGCCGGTGTAAGCGTTGATGCGCTCACCTCTCGCGGGTGAGACCAGGACCGTGCCGAGCACTTGGTGGATGCGGCCGGGGTGTTTTACGGCCGTGTGAGTATCGGACAATAATGCGTAGTTCTCCAAGGGTCTGGACCCAGGGGCTTTCCCCTTTCCTCAGTGGTGCGACCAGAGGGAGAAGAAACATCCGCCCCGGTGCACCCGCTGCGGTGACAACGACCCATCGCCCGCAGCAGGTGGCAATCGTCACGGTTACCCCTCTTTTTCAGATTCCTGTCCTCGGGATCAGAAAAAGACCGGGACCTGTCATAGGTCAGTGAGCATCTGCTGCATCTGGGCGATCTCGGCCTCCTGGTCGTTGATAATTTGTTCGGCCAGGGTGATCGCATGGGGATTCTGGCCGTCAGCAACCTCGTCACGGGCCATGTCGACCGCACCTTCGTGGTGGACGGTCATCTGCTCCAGGTAGAGGCGGGCAGCCTCGGTGCCCTGGGCTTCCTCAAGGGCTGTCATGTCCTCCTGGCTCATCATCCCGCTCATGCCACCCATCTCGCCGTGATCCATTCCACCCATCTCGTCACTGGCCCCCATGCCCCCAGAGTCGGTGACCGGCTGCTGGCCCCAGGCCTCGAGCATGGCGTTCATCCGGTCAATCTCCGGTCCCTGGGCGTCAATAACCCCCTGGACAAACTCCACGACCTGGGCGGGGATACCCTCCTTGGCCAGGAGCATCTCACTCATCTCCACGGCCTGCTGGTGATGGGGGATCATCATCTGGGCAAACATGATGTCCGCGTCGTTGTGATCGGCGGAGATCTCCCCGTCCGCATCAGTCGTCGCCGTGGTGGTCTTGGTCGACTCAGCGGTAGTCGTTGCAGTGCTGGTGGCCGAGGTGGTGGCGTCGGTGTTGCCAGACTCGGTGGCCTCACCGCAGGCGGCCAGCGCCAGGGTGGAGGCCACGGCGAGAGCGGAAAGAACAAGGGTGCGCTTCATGGTGGAGCCCTTTCAGGGTCATATGGGGTCAGTGGAGAAAAGTGGTGGATCAGTGGACGGCGGTGGATTTCGGAGTAGGCGTGGTGTGTTCCTCCTTCGACTCGGTGGGAGCCAGGTGGGCCGGGTCCAGATCAATCCGGCGCAACAGCTGGGCGTTCAGGGCCACCACGATGGTCGAGGCAGACATCAAGATCGCGCCCACGGCCGGGGACAGCACGAACCCGATCGAGGCGAGCACTCCGGCGGCCAGCGGCACGGCGAGGATGTTGTAGCCAGAGGCCCAGATCAGGTTCTGGATCATCTTGCGGTAGCTGGCCTGGGACAGCTCAATCATCGACAGCACTGCTCGCGGGTCATCACTGGCTAGCACCACCCCGGCAGATTCCATGGCCACATCCGTGCCGGCACCGATGGCGATACCGACCTCCGCGCGGGTCAGAGCGGGGGCGTCATTGACACCGTCACCGACCATGGCCACGCTCAAACCCCGGTCCTGCAGCTGCATGACCTTGGTGTCTTTGTCCTGGGGCAGGACCTCGGCGAAGACCTCATCGATCCCCAGGTCCTGGCCAACCGCCTGGGCCACCTGCTGGGCGTCACCGGTGATCATCGCGACCTTCACCCCGCGGTCCTGCAGGGCTTTCACGGCGGCGCGGGATTCGGGGCGGATCTTGTCCTCGACGGCCACCGCACCGATGATCTGGCCGTCGCGGACAATATGGAGCACGCCGGCCCCACGCCCGGTCCAGGCGCTGGTGGTGTCGGTGAGCTCGGCCGGGGTGGTGAGGTTGAACTCGCGCAGCATGTTCGGCCCGCCCACGAGGATCTCAGCGCCATCGACAGTGGCCCGGACCCCCCGGCCGGAGGCGGCGCTGAAACCGGTTGCACGCATTTGCCGACGGGAGGCCTCGGGATGGGCGGCCGCGGCCGCCACGATGGCGCGGGCCACGGGGTGCTCGCTGTCGGCCTCCGCGGCGGCGGCCAGGGCCAGCAGCTCGCCCTCGGTGACGCCGACAGTTGCCGCGACACCGGTGACCGCGTGCGCACCCTCGGTCAGGGTGCCGGTTTTGTCGAAGAGCACCACGTCGATGGTGTGCATCCGCTCGAGCGTCATCCGGTCTTTGATGAGCACCCCGGATTTCGCGGCTCGCTCGCTGGAGATCGCAATGACCAGCGGAATCGCCAGGCCCAGGGCATGCGGGCAGGCGATGACCAGCACCGTGACCGTGCGCACCACGGCATCGTCCGGGCTGCCGATAATGGTCCACACCACCGCGGTGATCAGAGCGGAGATCAGCGCGAACCAGAACAACAACGCCGCCGCCCGATCCGCCAGGGCCTGGGCCCGGGAGGAGGACTCCTGGGCGTCGGCAACCATGCGTTGGATCCCGGCCAGGGCGGTGTCCCCGCCGGTAGCCTCCACCCGGATGCGGACGGTGTTGTCGGTGGCCACGGTACCGGCGACCACCTTGTCACCGGTGTCGCGGAAGACGGGACGGGATTCGCCGGTGATCATCGCCTCATCGAATTCGGCGGCTCCGTCGATGATGGTTCCGTCGGCCGGCACCCGGGCACCGGCCCTCACCAGCACGACGTCATCGACGACCAGCTCGGAGATGGCCACGGTGCGGGTGGTCCCGTCGATGACTTTCTCGGCCTCATCCGGCAGCAGGGCAGCCAGCGCGTCAAGCGCGGAGGACGCGGCCCCGAGAGCGGACATCTCCAGCCAGTGGCCCAGCAGCATGATGGTCACCAGCAGGGCCAGCTCCCACCAGAAGTCCAGCTCAAAACCGCCCAGCCCCAGAGTGGTGACCCAGGAGGCGACAAACGCCACGGTGATGGCCATGGCGATCAGGAGCATCATCCCGGGTTGGCGGGATTTCAGTTCTTTCCATCCGCCCTTGAGGAAAGGCGTTCCGCCGTAGACGAAGATGATCGTGCCCAGCACCGGGGGGATCCAGGTGGATCCGGGGAATGCCGGGAGGTGGTAGCCGAGCAGGTTGGCGACCATGGGGCTGAAAATAACGACGGGAATGGACAGAATCAGCGACCACCAGAAGCGGTCCCGAAACATTGCGGTGCTGTGTCCGGCGTGTTCGCCGTGACCATGAACGTGGTGGTCTTCGTCCATGGCGGAATGCAGGTGATCGTGGGGCATCGCCTGGCCGTGGGTGTCTGCATCTGCGTGGTGTTCGTGGCTGGCGTGATCCGGGTGGTAGGTGTGGTCTGTTTCCGGAGCGGGGTGATCACCATGGTGATCGCCGGAATGGTGGGGAGTGCTCATGACGTTCCTTTCCACTCAACCCGGTCGGGGTCGAGATGACGGGTAAAACTGATCAGGATAAGACGGTGTAGCCGGCGTCCTCGATGGCCCGGCGAACCATCTCCGGAGGTACGACACCGGTGACCGTGACGGTGGAAACTCCACCAGCAGCGAGATCAATCTGGACGTCGTCGACCTGGGGGAGGGCCTGAAGGGCCTGGGTCACCCTTTTCGCGCAGTGCCCGCAGGTCAGGCCGGTGACCTGGTAGCTAGGGGTAGACCCTCCTGCTGACGAGTCGCTGATGGCAGGGCTGGAGGCGGTGTCGGCACGTGAGGCAGGTCCGCAACAGCTGCAGCCGTGGGAGGCCATCGGCAAGAGGCGGGGCGGGGAGGTGATCATGGGAAAGCTCCTTCGGTTCGGTGGGGTGCGGCGAAGCCGCGCTCTAGCGTATACCCCCCGGGGGTATATTTTCAAGGAGTGGAGGGCACGGCTCTCACGCGGGGCAGGGTGTGGTCACCGCGCAGCCTCCTCACTGTCGGGAGGGGACATCGGGAGGCGGAGAGCAAACACCGGTCCGCGACCGGTTCCGGGGGAGGTGGCGGTGAGAGTGCCGCCGTTCGCCCAGGACTTCAAACTCGACAACGCGGTGAGCTATCCCTCGATCTACGACCCACCGTTTCGTATCGCTGCGGACCCGCCTGGCAGCTAGCGCCGGCCCCACACCACTCCACAGCGCCAGTGACCCTGGCGCCAATCAGCATGCCCGCATACAGTGTCTTTGTGTTCACTCAGTGTCGCGCGCACGTCTACGCACCCGCGCACCAATCGCCGCGTCCAGCCTCGCGCCGACTAGCATGTTGTGCATGACTGAGCAGTCTGATCATCAGCCGAAGGTTTTTCGTCCGTCTCGCGAGCACATCATTGGTATTGTCCTCATGATTGGTATCGCGTTGATCGGCATTTCGTGGGCCCCGTTGGCGTTGGGGTGGCTGTTGCTGTTCCCGATCGCGTGGATTATCTGGGTGCTTTCGTCTTCAACCACTGTCGATGAGCGTGGCATCGCGCTGCGTTATGTCGTGCGCCCGAACACGCGCATTGCGTGGGACGAGCTCGAAGGCATTGGTTTCAAGGGGGCGCGCGCGATGGCGACAACCACGTCCGGCAAGGAGTACCCCATGCCCGGCGTGACTTTTAATTCACTGCCGGAGCTCGCGGAGGCGTCGCGCGGACGAATAACGGACGTGATCACGGGCGCGCAGGAGGCTGCGGACGGCAAGTACGAGATCATCGACAAGGACAACCACCACGTTCTGCTGTCGCGCGAAGAGTATGAGGAGTACCTTAAGTCTCACCCTGATACGCCGGGCCCGCGTCCGAGCTAGCGCCCTCTCGCTTATCGACGCCCCCGTGCCCCCACCCCAGCCCTCGTCGTAAGGAGCTTTTCGTGATTCCCCTTCGCTCGCGCGTGACCACTGTTGGCCGCCAAGCCGCCGGTGCCCGCGCCCTCTGGCGCGCAACTGGCACGGAGGAAAGCGAGTTTGGTAAGCCGATCGTCGCGATCGTCAACTCGTACACGCAGTTCGTGCCGGGCCACGTGCACCTCAAGCACGTCGGCGACATCGTCGCTGACGCGGTGCGCAAGGCGGGCGGCGTGCCGAAGGAGTTCAACACGATCGCCGTCGACGACGGCATCGCGATGGGCCACTCGGGCATGCTGTACTCCCTGCCAAGCCGTGAGATCATCTCGGACTCGGTGGAGTACATGGTCAACGCGCACACCGCCGACGCGATGGTATGCATTTCCAACTGCGACAAGATCACCCCGGGCATGCTCAACGCCGCGATGCGCCTGAACATCCCCGCGGTTTTCGTCTCCGGCGGCCCGATGGAGGCCGGCAAGGCGTTCGCGGTCGACGGTGTGACCAAGCCGAAGTCGGATCTCATCGACGCCATCGCGCTCTCCGCCAACGACGCGGTCTCCGACGAGCAGCTCGACGACATCGCCAACGGTGCCTGCCCCACCTGCGGTTCCTGCTCCGGCATGTTTACCGCGAACTCCATGAACTGCCTCACCGAGGCCCTCGGCCTCTCGCTGCCGGGCAACGGCACGACGCTGGCCACCCACACCGCCCGCCGCGACCTGTTCACCAAGGCCGGCGAGATGATCGTCGAGATGTGCAAGCGCTACTACGGCAACGGCGACGAGCGCGTCCTGCCCCGCAACATCGCTACGAAGCACGCGTTCCGCAACGCGATGGCCCTGGATATGGCGATGGGCGGCTCGACCAACACGATCCTGCACATCCTCGCCGCCGCGCAGGAGGGCGAGGTTGACTTCGACCTCACCGACATCGACGAGCTCTCGCACGTCATCCCCTGCCTGTCCAAGGTCGCGCCGAACGGCGAGGCGCACGTCGAGGATGTGCACCGCGCCGGCGGCATCCCCGCCATCCTCGGCGAGCTGCACCGCGGGGGCCTGTTGCTTGACGACGTCCACTCGGTCGCCTACAACTCCCTCACCGAATGGCTCGGCGACTGGGACATTCGCGGCGACCACCCGCTCGACGAGGCCGTCGAGCTCTACCACGCAGCCCCGGGCGGCAACCGCACCACCGAGGCGTTCTCGCAGTCGGCCCGCTGGGACTGCCTTGACACCGACTCCGCCAACGGCGTGATCCACGACCTGGAGCACCCCATCACCTCCGACGGCGGCCTGGTCGTCCTGCGCGGCAACCTGGCCCCGGACGGCGCGATCCTCAAGACCGCGGGCGTCGAGGAAGGGCTCTGGGAGTTCACCGGCCCGGCTCGCGTGGTCGACTCGCAGGAGCAGGCGGTATCAATGATTCTGAACCGCGAGGTGCTCGAGGGCGAGGTCGTCGTGATCCGCTACGAGGGCCCGTCGGGCGGCCCGGGTATGCAGGAGATGCTGCACCCGACGTCCTTCCTCAAGGGCGCTGGCCTGGGGAAAAAGTGCGCGCTGATCACCGACGGCCGCTTCTCCGGCGGCACTTCCGGCCTGTCCATCGGCCACATCTCCCCCGAGGCTGCGCACGGCGGGCTGATCGGCCTGATCGAGAACGGCGACACCATCGCCATTTCGGTGGCGAACCGCGAGCTGAAGCTGGACGTGCCGGAGGAGGAGTTGCGGAAGCGTCGAGAAGCGATGGAGGCCTCAGAGCGCCCCTGGACGCCGAACCGCGTCCGAGAGGTGTCGAAGGCGCTGCGCGCCTACGCAAAGATGGCGACCAGCGCCGACAAGGGCGCGGTCCGCCAGGTGGATTAGTTCGCGAGCGGGTTCACGTCGGTGCCGAACCACCAGATCAGCCCGGCGGCGACCACGCCGAGCAGCGCGCAGATCCAGCTCCACGCGATGGGGCGGCGCGCCCACGAACGGGTGGCGTCCACCCCGTAGAAGCCCGGACCGGTGAATTGCAGGCCCAGTGCCAGGCCGAACAGGATGATCGGCAGCCACGCCTCGGCACCCCAGGCGAAGACGTTCCAAGAGTCGGTGGCGTCGACGATGCCGTGCACCGCCATGAACCCGGTCACGGCGACCGCCACCATCGACGCGATCGGCGAGAGCAGCCCGAGCACGAGGAAGACGCCGGCGGCGAGCTGCAGGATCGGCACCACGATGGCCAGGCCGTCGCCGTACGCGTAGTCGCCAAACGCGTCACGCAGCTCGGAGATGCCGTCGGAGCCGCCGAGGCGGAAGAGCGTGGTCACGGACGCGACGATGAGCCAGCCGCCGAGCAGGAGGCGCAGCAGCAGCAGCCCAAAGTCAATGGTGCCGCGCTTCGCCCGCGGCTCCTCGACGCGCACCGGCTCCGGTTCGGCCACGGCTGGGGTCGGGTCGAGGTGTACGGTCTCGGTCGGTGATTCGGGGAACACCTCGGTCGGTGCAGCCTTGCCGGTCAGTGTCGCGGGCTGTTCGCTTGTCGACGCCCCCACCGCCGTACTCCCGGCAGTGTCCTCATTGCCGAGCGGCGCGTACGGCAGGCCGTCGAGCGGATCGAAATCATCAGGAGTGACGTCGCGTGCGTTCTTCTTGTCCATGCCTGTAAATCTATGCCACGCGCCCCACGGCCGCTGGCAATCTCCTCGGCGCGCCCCCGCAAAACTTGGTTGACACGTCACTGTCTCGCGTGGATACTCGAGTCTATGAGCTCCAACCCAGCACGCAACGCGTCCCCGGACGGCGAGTTTGTCCGCGACACCACCTACATCGCCGACTCCTTCAGCGCCGACCTCGCCCCGGGCAGCGCCCCGCAGCCCGCCGACGACGGCACCTGCGCCTGGCCCATCGAGCCGGGCCGCTACCGGCTCATGGCGGCGCGCGCCTGCCCATGGGCGCACCGCGCGATCATCGTCCGCCGCCTCCTCGGCCTCGAAGACGCCATCTCACTCGGCCTGGCGGGCCCGACCCATGACGCCCGCTCGTGGACCTTCGACCTCGACCCGGACGGCAAGGACCCCGAGACGGGCCTGCACTTCCTCAAAGGCGCGTATGAGGCGCGTTTCCCGGGCTATCCGCGTGGGATTACGGTGCCGGTGATCGTCGAGAAGCAAACGCGCGCCGCGGTCACGAACGACTTCCGCCGCATCCCCGTCGATTTCCAGGACGCCTGGGCGGCCCACCACCGCGACGGCGCCCCCGACCTCTACCCGCGCGAGCTGCGCGCCGAGATCGACGAGGGCGCGGACCGCGTCTACCGCCACATCAACAACGGCGTGTACCGTGCAGGATTCTCCGGCTCGCAGGACGCGTACGAGGAGGCCTACGCCGACCTCTGGGAGCACATGGACTGGCTGGAGGACCACCTCTCGCGGCACCGCTTCCTCGTGGGCGAGCACATCACGCTTGCCGACGTCTACCTCTACCCCACCCTCGTCCGCTTCGACCCCGTCTACGTCGGCCACTTCAAGGCGTCACGCAACCGCATCGCGGAGATGCCCAACCTGCGCGGTTACCTCCAGGAGCTCTTCCAGCTCCCGGGCTTCGGCGACACCACCGACTTCCAAGAAATCAAGGAGCACTATTACATCACCCACGCGGAGATCAACCCCACCGGCGTCGTCCCCGCGGGCCCCGACATGCGCTGGCTTATCGACGCCCACGAGCGCCACCTCCTCCCCGGCTCCCCCTTCGCCGACGGGGTCACCCCGCCGCGCCCCGTCCGCGCCGGCGAGGAGGTTAAGCACCCCGCGCCGTTCCAGCGCTAGTCGCGCGTGCCGCCGAGGACGCGCAGCGCCGCCCCGTCGAGGCGCATCGTCGACCAGTCGCCCATATCGTCGGCGCCCATCGCGTTGTAGAAGCCGATGGACGGCGTGTTCCACTTCAGCACGGACCACTCGACGCGGCGGTAGTCGTTCTTGACCGCGATGCGCGCAAGCTCCTGCAGCAGCGCCGTGCCGATCCCCCTGCCGCGGCACTCCTCGCGGACGTAGAGATCCTCCAGCCAGATGCCGTGGCGGCCCTCCCAGGTGGAATAGCTCAAGAACCACAGGGCCATCCCCTCGAGTTCGCCGTCGTTGTCCGCCACCAGCGCGAACACACTCGGGTTCTCGCCGAAGAGGTGGTCGCGGACGTCCTGCTCGGTCGACGTCACCGCGTCGGGCTCCTTCTCGTAGAGCGCGAGCTCGTTGATCATGGCGTAGATGGCGGCAGCATCGGCGTCGGTGGCCTGGCGGATTGTCGTCATGGGTCGTTAGCTTAGGCGAGAGCGGGCGGATTCCAGAATTGGGAGACACCAACGACCCGGCTGCGCCCATAATGTCACGAGAAGGTCACGTTTTACTGTGCGAAACGATCCCACGGCCGAGGCAGCGCTGTGCGCACGCTGAGCGCGCGTGCGGGGCGATACGCTGGCGTTTCTTGGGGTGGGTGGTGGCGTCGAGAAGCGAAAAATGCCCGTACACACGCAAAATGGCCATTCGCGGGGGCGAGCGTGCTTTGTTAATATCGCCCCGGTTCATTTTTATCGTACGACTATTTTTCTAGGATCATTCCATGAAACAGACAATTCAGGTGGCCATGGCGCTCGTCGGCCTGCTCGTCGGCGCCGGCTTCGCCTCCGGCCAGGAAGTCATCCAGTACTTCCTCGCCTTCGGCTACATCGGCATCGTCGGTGCCGTGATCTCCGGCATCATCATCTTCGTCGTCGGCACCACCATCTTCCAGCTCGGCTCGTACTACCTTGCCGACGACCACTCCGTGGTGTTCAACCGCGTGTCCAGCCCGATCGTGTCCAAGTACATGGACTACGCCACCATGTTCAGCCTCTTCGCGTTCGGCTTTGTCATGGTCGCCGGCGCCGGCTCCAACCTGAACCAGCAGTTCGGCTTCGCCCCGTGGATCGGCGCGACCATCATGACGGTCCTGCTCGTCCTCTCCGGCTTCCTCGACGTGGACCGCATCACGCAGGTCATCTCCGTCATCACGCCGTTCCTCATCATCGCCGTTTTCGTGGCGTTTGGCATCACCATCATGCACATGCCCGACAGCCTGCACGCGATGAACGACATCGCCCTGCAGCAGTCCCCCGCCGACGGCGTGTTTAACAACTGGCTGCTCTCCGCCGTCAACTACGGCACCCTCGTCAACATCATGGCGGTGTCCATGATGCTGGTCATCGCCGGCTCGCAGATGAACCCGCGCACCGCCGGCGTCGGCGGCCTGCTCGGCGGCCTCATCTTCGCCATCATGCTGGTCATCCTGAACTTCATCCTGTTCTTCAACATGGACAAAGTCGCGGGCAAGGACATGCCGCTGCTCGCCGTGTTTGACTCGATGCACCCGGTTGTCGGCGTCATCGTCTCCATCATCATCTACATGATGATCTACAACACCGCCGTCGGCATGTTCTACGCCATGGCCCGCCGCTTGACCAACAAGCACCCGGAGCGCTTCCGCATGGTGTACTTCATCGTGGTCGGCATCGGCTTCCTGCTGTCCTTCGTCGGCTTCGCTGACCTGATCAGCTGGGTGTACCCGGCGATCGGCTACCTGGGCATCATCCTGACCATCGCCATCATCGTCGGCTGGTTCAACGACCGCGACAACATCAAGGAGGAGACCAGCCGCCGCGAGCGTCTCGCTGAGCTCGCCGAGACCGCGCTCGACCCGTCCGAGGACGAGCTGACCGCCAAGGAGCGCAAGGAAGTGGAGCGGCTCGCCTCCGAGTCCCACGTCGAGGACTCCGACCTGTGGCACTCTGTCCAGGAGGAGGTCGCGGCCAACCTCGACGCTGACGAGGAGAACAAGTTCAACCTCGAGGACGCCCCCTCCCTCGACCCGGATCACGACGACTACGAGGGCGCGCCGGAGTCCGACGGCGACGGCATCGACTGGGACGCCTACAAGGAGGTCTACGAGACTGGGAGCTTCCCCGCCGTCGACCCGAACTCGCCCAACGGCGTTAAGGGCAACGACGACACCCCGGGCGGCAGCACCGCGGTGAAGTAGCAGCTTCTCGACGCCCCCGCGCACGCAAAAAGGCGCTCCTGGTCCAAGACCGGGAGCGCCTTTCGTCGTGAAGCGCGAACTGCGCCTAGGCGAGCTTCGCGGCGATCATCTTGTTGACCTCGCCCGGGTCAGCCTTGCCCTGGGTGGCCTTCATGACAGCGCCCACGATCGCGCCGGTGACCTTCTTGTTGCCCGCGCGGTACTTCTCCACGATGTCCGGGTTCGCAGCCAGCGCGTCGTCGATCGCCTTCTCGATGGCGCCGTCGTCGCGCACGACCTCGAGGCCGCGGGCAGCGACCACCTCGTCCACGGTGCCCTCGCCGGCGATGACGCCGTCGATCGCCTGGCGGCCGAGCTTGGTGGTCAGCTTGCCTTCCTTGACCAGCTCAACCACACGCGCGACGTCGGCGGGGGCGACGCCGATCGCGTCGAGGTCCTTGCCCGCCTCGTTCGCCTTCGCCTGGATGTAGGAGACCCACCAGGCGCGGGCCTCGTCCGGCGTCGTGCCGGCCTCGACGGTGTCCACCACCAGGTCGAGCGCACCGGCGTTGACCAGGTCGCGGAACTCCTTCTCCGGCAGCTGCCATTCCTCCTGGATGCGCGCGCGGCGCACCCACGGCAGCTCCGGCAGCGTCTGGCGGATCTCCTCGACCCACTCCGGCTTCGCAATCACCGGCGGCAGGTCCGGGTCGTTGAAGTAGCGGTACTCGCTCGCTTCCTCCTTCGGGCGCCCCTTGGAGGTGGAGCCGTCCTTCTCTTGGTAGTGGCGGGTTTCTTGGACGATCTCGCCGCCGTCGTCAAGCACCTGGGCCTGGCGCTGCATCTCGAAGCGCACCGCCTGTTCGACGGACTTCAGCGAGTTGATGTTCTTCGTCTCGGTGCGCGTGCCGAACTTCTCCTGGCCGATGGGGCGCAGGGACAGGTTGGCGTCGCAGCGCATCGAGCCCTGGTCCATGCGCGCGTCGGACACGCCGAGGGCCTTGACCAGCTCGCGGAGCGCCCCAACGTACGCCTTGGCCACCTCGGGGGCGCGCTCGCCGGCACCAATGATCGGTTTGGTCACGATCTCAATGAGCGGGATGCCGGCGCGGTTGCAGTCCACCAGCGAGGCGGTCGCGCCCGTGATGCGGCCGGACGAGGAGCCGAGGTGTGTGAGCTTGCCGGTGTCCTCCTCCATGTGGGCGCGCTCGATCTCCACGCGCCACTCGGTGCCGTCCTCCAACTGCACGTCGAGGTAGCCGTCGTGCGCGATCGGCTCGTCGTACTGCGAGATCTGGTAGTTCTTCGGCTGGTCCGGGTAGAAGTAGTTCTTGCGCGCGAAGCGGGAGCTCTCCGCGATCTCGCAGTTGAGCGCCAGGCCGATCTTGATCGCCCACTCGACGCCCTTCGCGTTGACCACGGGCAGCGCGCCCGGCAGGCCGAGCGAAACCGGGTCAATATTGGTGTTGGGTTCAGCGCCGAAGTGCGCGGAGGCGGTGGAGAACATTTTCGTCTCCGTGGCCAGCTCCACGTGCACCTCGAGCCCCATCACGGGGTCGTACTTTTCCAGTACTTCGTCGTAATCCATCAAGTCGTAGGCAGTCATGCGCCCCATTCTACTAATCCCCGCGCACGTTCTCCCCGCCAGTGCACCATTGCGAGCGAACATACGCTTCCTTATCATCGTCGCCGTGCGTTACCCCGATTTCTCAGATTCCCCAACCAGAACGGGCGTGGTGATCGTAGTGCTCGTTGGCCTCCTCGTACTCGCGGCACCATTCGCCGCCCGCGCCGTGGTGAGCACCCCCGCCCCGCAGGCAGAACCGGTTTCCGCAGGCAGTGTCACGCTTGTCGACGCCCACGGCACCCCACTCGTCTGCCCGCGCACCGAGAACCGCCCGGCGCAGGACGACACCGGCGTCGGCGGCATGTGGACGTGGGACTGCGCCAACGACGTGAAGGCGAGCGCCCGCGTCGAGCTCTCCCCCGCCGACGGCGAGGCGCCCGCGGCCCTCACACGCTACTTCTGGCAGATGACCAGCGGCGAGGACCTCCGCCCGGACGACATCGCCCACCCCGCTCCCCACGTCGCGGTGGGCCAGCGCGGTGACATCGCTGCCGCTTCCGTCCAACGCGGCGACACCACCACCTACTTCAGCGCGAGCGGTGGCGATGGCGTCGACCTCATTTCCCGGCTCGCCGCGGAGGAGGCGATGCGCCAGTGAGTGGCTTCCGCCTCCCCCAGGTACTCGTCGGACTGATCTTTACCACCCTGCTGGCCTACGCCGGCTACAGCTACGCGCAGATCCCGTGGCGCCCCGTGTTCGCCGGGATTTCGGTGGCAATTGTCCTCGCGCTGCTGCTCATCGCATGGGTGTTGCTGCGCCGCCACCCCGGCCGCCCGGATTCGCGCTGGTGCCTCCCCGCAGCCGTAGTCGCGGGCATGGCGCTCACCGGCCCCATGGGCCCGGTCAACTCCGCATTCCAGGAGGCTGCGGCGAGCCTGCCGAGCGTGGTCTTCTACGCCATTTCGCCGTTCCCGGAAGAAACGGCGAAGCTGCTGCTGGTGCTTGCCGCCGTGTCTGCGTTCGCGCCGGTGTCCCGCCGGATCGAGGTGGCGGTCGTCGGCATGGCCGTCGGAGCCGGCTTCTTTATCGCAGAAACCATGTCGTTTGCCGCAATCGCCGCCGCGACCGACCTGGAGTCTGATTTCGCCGACGGCACGTTGACCTATGCGGTACGGCTCATCATGTCGCCGTTCGCCCACGCACTGTACACGGGGCTCGCCGCGTGGGGCCTTGGCGCGTTGCTGTGCCGGACCGACCGCTCGCTGTCGTGGAGGCTGCAGCGCGTCGCTGGCTGGTTCCTCCTCGCGGTGTGCGTCCACGGCGCATTCAACGCGTCGTCAGAGCTCCCCGGGGCCGCGGGACTCATCGCGATGCTGGTCACCGTTGCGGCCAGCTGGTGCTTGCTGGTTTGGTGCTACCGACGCTCACGGGCAGTCGGCGCCGACGCGGCGACTGAGTCCCACACTTCGCGGTAGCTCTCGGCCAGACTGTCCACTGTTTCGTGGGCGTTGAGCCCGCTCGGGTTGCCCACCACCCAGACGGGCACCCCGGCAAGGCGTTCGGGCTGCAGTCCGCGCTTGGCTTTCGGAGCACGGTAGGCGTCGCGAAAAGTCCCGATGCCCACGACCATGACCACGTCAGGCCGATGCCGCGCGACGCACGCGCGTACTTTGTCGCCACCCGCAACGAGCTCCTCGCGCGTCAGTGCTGAGGCTCGCGGCGTCATGCGGTCAACAAAGTTGGTAAAACCGATGCCCATTCCGGCGAGCATGGCGGCGTCTTCATCTGCGAGCCCTCGCTCGGCGTGCACCCGGTACGGCGTGATGCCGGCGCGCTCGAGCGCGGGCCAGAACCGGTTTCCGGGGTGGGCGAACGGGGCGTCGACCTCTTCCGTCAGCCGACCGGGGTTAATCCCCACCACCAGCAGGCGGCAGGGGTCCGGGATCCGATCCCGCATCTAGCCAAACATCGCCTTCGCCGTAGTGTAGCGGTGCTCCGGCACGCTCTTCAGGTGCGCAACCGCGTTCTCCAGCGGGACGAGGTCGATGTCCTCGCCGTGCAGCGCCACGCAGGTGTCAAAGTTGCCCTCGTGCGCCGCGCGCGCCGCGTGGACGCCGTAGCGGGTAGCCAGGACGCGGTCGTACGCGGTGGGCGTACCGCCGCGCTGGATGTGGCCCAGCACCGTGGTGCGCACGTCGTAGCCCAGGCGCTTCTTGATCTCGTCAGCGACGATCTGGCCCATGCCGTTGAACGTGACGTGGCCGAACTCGTCCTCCTCGCCCAGGCTGCCGTCCATGGTGCCTTCCTTCGGGGTGGCGCCCTCTGCGACGACGACAATGCCGTACTTCTCGCCCATCTGGAAGCGGCGCTCCATCGCCTTGCAGATCTCGGCGATGTCAAACGGCTCCTCGGGGATCACAGTGTAGTGCGCGCCGCCGGCCATGCCGGCGTGCAGCGCGATCCAGCCGACGTGGCGGCCCATCACCTCGACGATAAGGATGCGGTTGTGCGATTCTGCGGTGGTGTGCAGGCGGTCGATCGCGTCGGTGGCGACGGAGACGGCGGTGTCGAAGCCGAAGGTGTAGTCGGTTGCCGCGACGTCGTTATCAATGGTCTTCGGCACGCCCACAACGGGGATGCCGTTGTCCGCCAGCCACTTCGCGCCCTTCAGGGTGCCCTCGCCGCCGATGGCAATCAGCGCGTCGATCTCCGCGTCGGCCAGGTTTTCCTTGATGGTGTCAATCCCGGCTTTGAACTTGTCCGGGTGCAGGCGGCCGGTGCCCAGGATCGTGCCGCCGCGCAGCAGGATCGAGTCGATGAACGCGTCGTCGTACAGGTCGACGCGGCGATCCTCCATGAGGCCGACCCAACCGTCCTGGTAGCCGACGACGGTCGAGCCGTACTCGGCGCTGGCAGTGCGGACAATTCCACGGATGACGGCGTTGAGCCCTGGGCAGTCGCCGCCGGAAGTTAGTGTCGCAAGTCGCATAACTGCCACCTTAGCGCGTTTGCCAGGAAGCTGGCCGACCGAGCTGGTGGCGTGGGCGTCGAAAAGCGAATTAGCGGTCGCTCTTGAGGAAAAACGAGCTGACCGCACCGATGAGCATCGCCGCGAGCGGGATGAGCACAGCCCAGCGCACCGACACTGCGATGTCGCCGGAGACGAGCACGGCGCCGACGAGCGCTACGCCGAGCACGCTGCCCACCTGGCGCAACGTGTTGTACAGCCCGGAGGCCGCGCCCGAGTCCTCCTCGGGCACCGAGCGCATCGTGGTCGTGGCATTCGGCGCCCACGTGAACGCGCTGCCCACGCCGAAGACCGCGGCGAGCAGCGCGACCCAGAGCGGGTTCGCACCGGTGCGCACGACGGCGTACGTGGCGAGCAGAGCGATGCTCATCGTGCCGAAGCCGAACACGCACAGCACCTTGGGGCGCATCTTGTCCGACAGCACGCCGGCCACCGGCGTGAGCACGAGCGCGACGATAGACATCGGGGCGGTGAGCAGGCCCGCGCGTGCCGACGACACCTCCATGACGGTTTGCAGCCAGTACATCATCGGGATGAACATCGACGCTGCCGTGAAGCCCAGGGCGGCGACCCCGAGGGTGCCCAGGGCGAAGCTGCTGTCGCGGAACAGCCCGACGGGCAGGAACCCGTGGTCGCGCCCGCTCACGCCGCGCCAGATGATGAGCGCGACGCCGCACAGGCCGAGCACGATGGCGACCACGTTGCCGTACTGAATGCCGTAGATGAGCAAACCCAGGCCGGCGAAGGAGAGCGCGACCGACGCCAGGTCTATCTGCGCGGGCGACGACGGCAGCCGCGGCACCCACGCGAACGCCGCGCACAGCGCGACGACGCCCAGGACAGCTTGGGCGATGAATCCGGCGCGCCACCCGCCGGCGTCGATGATCGCGCCACCGACCACCGGGCCGGTGAGCGAGGCGATGGAACCGATGACGCCCCACGCGGCGAACGCGCGGCCGCGCTTGTGCTGCGGGAAGACGCGGTTGATCATCCCGAAAGCCTGCGGGAGGAAAATCGCGGAGCCGACACCCTGGATGGCGCGCGCGAGGACGAGCCCCCACAGGTGCGAGGAGCCCGCGGCGATCGCGAGCGCCGCGACGTAGATGCTCAGGCCGGTAAGGAAGACGGGGCGTTGCCCGTACTTGTCACCAAGCCGCCCGGTCACCGGCATGGGCACGACGGTGCACAGCAGGTAAACGCTGGTGAGCCAGACCGCGTCGCCGACCTCGTAGGGCAGCCGCGGGGTGATCACCGGCATAAGGCCTTGGTCCACAAGGATGAGGAAGTAGCCCGCGGCGAGCGCCGCGAGCGTCACCCAGGGGTTGGGGCCAGAGTGGGGTGCCACCGAGCGCCCCGCCGACGTCACAGAAGTTGTCACGAAAGGGGTCCTCTCAGGGTCTCGGGGGTTGGGATGGGCGACGCGCTACTTGTCTGCGTCGCGGCCGTCGCGGCCGGTCTCGTAGGCGGCGCCGACGCGGTAGAGGCGCGCGTCCTCGAACGCCGGGGCGATGAGCTGCAGGCCGACCGGCAGACCCGTGTCGTCCGCCTTGCCGGCGGGCACGGACATGCCCGGCAGGCCGGCGAGGTTCAGCGGCAGGGTGAACAGGTCGAAGTTGTACATGGCCAGCGGGTCGTCGACCTTTTCGCCGAGCTTGAAGGCGGTGGACGGCACGGCGGGGGCCGCGATGACGTCGCAAAGCTCGAATGCTCGGGCGAAGTCCTGCGCAATCAGGGTGCGCACGCGCTGCGCCTGCAGGTAGTAGGCGTCGTAGTAGCCCACCGACAGGGCGTAGGTGCCGAGGATGATGCGGCGCTTGACCTCGGAGCCGAAGCCGGCGCCGCGGGAGGCGGCCATGACCTGCTCGGCGGAGTGCTCGCCGTCGTCGCCCTCGCGCAGGCCGTAGCGCATGCCGTCGAAGCGCGCGAGGTTGGAGGACATTTCGGACATCTGGATGATGTAATAGGCGCCCATCACGTCGTCGAAGTGCGGGCAGTCCACCTCCACGATCTCCGCGCCCTGGGCCTCGAGCTGGGCAAAGGCGGCGTCGATGCGCGCGTTGACCCCGTCCTGGGTGCCGGGGCGCTGGAACTGCTTGACCTTGCCCACCTTGACCCCGGTGAGGTCGCCGCTGGCGCCTTCGCGTGCGGCGTCCGCAAGCGGTGCCACCGGGCGGTCCACGCTGGTCGCGTCGAACTCGTCGTGGCCGCCGATGATCTCGTGCAGCAGCGCGGTGTCCAGCACGTTGTTGGCACAGGGGCCGACCTGGTCTAGCGAGGACGCGCAGGCTACGACGCCGTAGCGGGAGACGCCGCCGTAGGTCGGCTTCACGCCGACGGTGCCGGTCAGCGACGCCGGCTGGCGGATCGAGCCGCCCGTGTCCGTGCCGATACCCAGCGGCGCCTGGCCCGCCGCGAGCGCCGCCGCGGTGCCGCCGCCGGAGCCGCCCGGCACGCGCTCGGTGTCGTGCGGGTTGCGGGTGACCTTGTAGGCGGAGTTCTCGGTCGAGGAGCCCATGGCGAACTCGTCCAGGTTCGTCTTGCCCAGGATCGGGATGCCGGCCTCGCGCAAGTGCTTCACGACGGTCGCGTCATACGGGCTCATGTAGCCCTCAAGCATCTTCGACGCGGCGGTCGTCGGCGCGTCGGTGGTCACGAGCAGGTCCTTCAGCGCCAGCGGCACGCCGGCGAGCGGAGACGCGGGCTCCTCCCCCGCCTTGACCTGCGCGTCCACGGCGTCTGCCGCGGTGAGCGCCTCGTCCGCGCCCACGTGCAGGAACGCGCCGAGGGTCTCGTCGGTTTCGGCGATCCGGTCCAAAAACGCCTGGGTGACCTCGCGGGAGGTGACCTCGCCGGCCTGGATCATGCGCGCCAGCTCGTGGGCGGGCGTGGCGATGAGGCCGTCGCTGGGCATGGTGAAGCTGGTGTTCTCGCTCATTTACTCGTCTCCCTCCCCGAGGATCTGCGGCACGACGAAGCGGTCGTCTTCCACCTCCGGCGCCTGGTCCAGCGCCTGCGCCTGCGTCAGTGTCTTCTTCTCAACGTCCGGTCGCATGCCTGCCTCGATGGAGTGCGGGTGACTCATCGGCTCAACGCCCTCGGTGTCCACGCTCTGCACCTTCGAGACAGCGTCAACGATCTGGTCGAGCTGTTGCGAAATCTGATCGAGCTCGTCGTCCTGCAGCGCAACGCGGGCGAGCCGGGCGATGCGGGCGACCTCCTCGCGTGAAATCTCAGCCAAAACGGTTCCAATCTTTTCGTGCTTGAGTTATCTAACGTTATCCAACAAGGTCAGTAAACCGACCCTCATCTTACGTCACGGCCCTCGCTTGCTAACGAGCACCGCCCGCGCCACGCTAGCGCCGCGGGTTCAGCGTGACGGGCAGGCTCGCCCACCCGCCGACCGGGAACTGCTCGCGGCGTCCCGCGTCCGCGGCGACCTCGCCCACGCTAAATGCCCGCAGCAACTCCTCGGTGAGGCACCGCAGCTCTAGCATGGACAGGTACTTGCCCGGGCAGGCGTGGGGGCCGGCTCCCCACACCAGGTTGCTCGGGTGTTCCGGGTCCCGGTTCGCGGCGGTCCAGTGGATCCGCACGCGCTGCCCCTCGTCGAGCTCGACGCCGTCGAGGTCCACAGGGCAGGTGGTCACGCGCCGGTTGCTCACAAAGGGCGAGTCCTGGCGCAGGACCTCGTCGGCGATCGCGGTGAACTCGCGCTCGGACACTCCGCTGCGCAGGCGGTCCTGCAGCGCCGCGTCGTTGCCCAGCGCGTAGAGCAGGACGCCGACGCAGTAGGCCATCGAGCTCAGGTCGCCCGCGGTCCAGTTGCGCAGGACGGAGACCAGCTCGTCGAATTCGAAGTGGCGGCCGATGCTCGTGTCGTTGAGCAGCTGCAGGGTCACGCTCGGCTGGCCGGCGGCGTCTGCAGCCTTCGCAGTCTGCGACTCCTTCGCGGCGTCGACGGCCTCGTGGATCATGGCGTCGAACGCCTCCGCCACCGCGGCGGTGCGCTCGAGCTGGCCCGAGCGGGTGGCGGCGTTGTTCTCCGCGACCCAGTCGACCAGGCGGTCCTCCATGTCTGCGGGCCAGCCCAGCCACGCGAGCATAGCGCGCACGGCGTAGCGAGCGCCGATCGTGGCCACCGCGTCCACCTCTCCCCCGTCAGCGTCCAACTGCGCCCCCTGCACGTCGGCGACGACGCTGCGCGCGGCCTCCCGAAACGCCGGGGCGTAGGGGGTGAGTGCGTCGGGGGTGAGGTAGGCGTCGATAAGCGCTCGGAAGCGCTCGTGCTCCTCCCCATCGAGGCCGTTGGGCAGCTGCATGAAGCGCGAGACCGCGGACGAGAAGCGGGCGGGGTCCTCCGCCACGGCGCGGGCCTGGGTGTTGCCGAGCACGACGACCTCGTTACCGCTGCGCACGATGCGCTCCCCGCGGCTGAGGTGCGCGTCGCCGTACGAGCGTGGTTCGGTGTTGGCGGTGGGGGCGTCTGGAAGCTCGCGTGCGTGCACGGTGCATGGTCCTTTCTGCGTAAAGATTCACCAGCCTATCACCGTTTTCACGGTCAGTTGTACGGGCTGACTGATATAACTAGGTGCATGTCTTACCTTATTCGCGTCTCTCTCCCTGATGTCCCGGGCAGCCTTGGCGAGCTGGCCGCGGCGTTCGGCATGGTCGACGCAAATATCCAATCCGTGGACATCGTGGACAGCGTTGCCGCAGGCAAAACGGGGGATTCGGCGAGCGGCCACGTGACCGACGACATTGTCGTCGAGCTCCCCACCGGCACGATGGTGGACACGCTGATTACTGCCGCGGCCTCGGTGGAGGGCGCGGAGGTGGATTCGATCCGCCCGTTCACGGGGCGCGTGGATCGCCGCGGCCAGATCCAGATGCTGCAGCGCATCGTCGCGGCGTCCGGCGACGAGCAGCGCGCGATGGAGGAACTGGTGGGCGCGATTCCGCGGTCGATGACCTCGTCCTGGGCGGTGGTGCTGCGAGCGACCGACCACGGACTGGACCGCGTCGCCGCGTCGCAGGCGGCGCCGGAGGACGACGGCTCTCACCCCACAATGCAGGACGTGGACGCCGCGCGCATCCTCCTGCCCGACGCGGACACCTGGGTCCCCGAGTCATGGTGGCTGCTCGACACCGCCCTGTCCATCACCCGCCTGCCCGGCACCGAGTTGGTCCTGGTGGTCGGCCGCGTCGGCGGGCCGGACTTCTTGGCCTCCGAGGTCTCGCAAATCGGCGACCTAGGCAGCATCATCGGGGCGATCCTGAGCTAGTTCGCTTATCGACGCCACCGCGCCCCCTTTACAACTTTCTAGATTTTTGGAATTCTAGAAAGTATGAAACACGCATGCTCCCGACCTATTGCCGGTGCCATTGGCGCCGTCACCGCCGCCGCGACGGCTGCCCTCCTGCTCACCTTCGGCCCACAGCGCATCAGCCTGGCTACCACGCACACCGGCGACGCGCAGCTCGCGTCCGCGCTCGAGCGCAGCGCCGCCGCCGAGCCGGGGCACCGCGCGCTCTCGGCGCTGGTGTACGACCAGGGTCGAGTCACGTTCGGCGGCCTCGGCGCCGACGAGCACACCGAGTTTGAGATCGGCTCGGTGACCAAAACGTTCAACGCGGAGCTGGTGCGACAGCTGATCCACGCCAACGAGCTCACCCTTCACACCACCGTCGGCGACATCCTCGGCCCCACCGGCGCACCGATCGATTCAGTCACCGTGGAAGAGCTGCTCAACCACACCGCTGGGCTCCCGCCAATGGGCCGCCTCGGGCTGCCGGACATCCTGAAAGCCAACGTCACCCAGGGCGGCAACGCGTACCGCACCGACTCCCCCGACGACATCCTTGCCGCCGCCCGGACCATGGAGCTCCACGGCCGCGGCGAATACGCATACTCCAACTACGGGCACGCGCTGCTCGGGCAACTGCTCGCGGTGAAAACTGGCACGCCGTACGAAGAACTTGTGCGAACGCGGATCTTCTTGCCTGCGGGCATGGACGAATCGTTCGTGGCGGGCCCCGGCGGGGTGGATACGCACCTGCTCGGGCGCGGCCTGCGCAGTAACGGGCGCGAGGCGGAGCCCTGGGACATGGACGGCTGGGCGCCGGCGGGCGCGATCCGCTCGACCGCGTCCGACATGGCGCGGTTCATCGAGTGGGTCGACGAGCACGGCCGGCCCGACTACGGCTGGGCCACCGCCGATGCATACACCTTCCACAACGGTGGGACCGGTGGGTTTCGCACGATGCTCGTGTGGGACCCGGAAAACCCGCACCGCGCCGTGTTCGTGGCCGGCGACACCGAAGCCTGGGTCGACGACCTAGGCATCAACCTCCTCGACACCACCAAGGAGCTCGCATGATCCTGCTCATCGCATTCGTTATCGCCCTCCTGGCGTGGGAGACGTTCCGCGCCATACGTCGCCCGCAGCGTAGGGGCTTCGCGCTTGTCAACGCCGCCCTCACCGCCCTCGTAGTGTGGTGGATCGCCACCCCACTTGATTGGAACGCTACGCTCCCCATCTGGCTGTGGTGGGCCCTCGCGGTGTGGGCGGCGGTGCTCGTCGGCTTGAGCGCCGCGCGACTCGCTTTACAGCGTTCCACGGTTTTGGAACGCTAGAACGCATGACATCTGCTGATTTCTCCACCGACGCGCGCCTGGACGCCCTCGAGGCGCGCGTCGCGGCGCTCGAAGCCGCGCGCTCCGGTGCGTCGGCAGCGCCCACCGCGGTCCCGCACGGCACCGACCTTCCCGACCTCCCCGCCGCGTTGCGCGCATTGGAAGGCTGCGACGACGGCGCGGTCGCGTTCGGCGGCTCGGTCACCACCCGCAGCGGCACCTACGACTACCAGTGGACCCGGCCGACGGAGGCGGTGACCGAGCACGCCTGGCAGGAACAGATCGAGCGCCTGGCCGCGCTCGCCCACCCCGTGCGCGCCGAGATTCTGCGGCACCTGCTTTCCGGCCCCGCGACCCCGGCCGACCTGGTCGCCGCCGAGGTGGTCACCTCAACAGGGACGGCCTACCACCACCTCAACGCACTGCAGTCCGCGGGGTGGGTTGCCAAGGAGGCCGGCGCGTTTGCCATTCGCCCGGCGCGCGTCGTGCCGCTGATGGCAATCATCATTGCCGCGGAGGCACACTAGCGTGACAGGGCGTCCGGCCCTTCCTCCAGCAGGGTGACGAACTGCTCCTCGTTGAGGATCGGGCGGCCCAGGTCGCGGGCTTTTTGTTCCTTGGACCCGGCGTTCTCCCCGACTACGACAAAGTCGGTCTTCTTGGACACCGAGCCCGACGCCTTGCCGCCACGGGTGAGGATCGCTTCCTTGGCGGAGTCTCGGCTAAAGCCTTCGAGGGTGCCGGTGACGACGACGGTGAGGCCCTCGAGGGTGTGCGGGGTGGCGTCGGCGTCGTGGTCGTCTTCCATGCGTACCCCGGCTTTCGTCCAGGAGTCCACGATGGCCTGGTGCCAGTCCACGGTGAACCAGTCCTTGAAGGATTCGGCGATGATCTGCCCGACGCCATCGGTTTCGGCAAGGTCGGACAAAGGGGCGTCGAGAAGCGCTTGCATGCTCTTGTAGCGGGCGGCGAGCGCGCGGGCGGCGGTGGGGCCGACGTGGCGGATGGACAGGGCGACGAGCACGCGCCAGAAGTCGACCTGCTTGGCGGTTTCGAGGTTGGCCAGCAGTTTCTTGCCGGCGGCGTTGACCTGGCCGTCCTTGCGCGTGTAGGCGTTGGACTTCTTCAGGTCTTCTTCGGTGAGGTCGAAGAGCGCGGCTTCGTCGATGAGCACGCCCGAGGCGATGAGGTCCTGGGCGCCCTTCTCGCCGAGCGCCTCGATGTCGAATGCGCCGCGCGAGGCGAGGTACTCCAGGCGTGCCGACAGCTGCGCCGGGCACGAGCGGGTATTCGGGCAGCGCCAATCCGCGTCGCCCTCCTTCGCCGGGGCGAGTTTCGTGCCGCATACCGGGCAGTCCTGGGGGTAGACAAACTCGCGCTCTGAGCCGTCGCGAAGATCCGCGACCGGCCCGAGCACCTCGGGGATGATCTCGCCGGCCTTACGCACTACGACCGTGTCGCCGATGAGCACTCCCTTGCGCTTGACCTCGTGCTGGTTGTGCAGGGTGGCCATAGACACCGTGGACCCGGAGACGAAGACCGGCTCGAGGACCGCGTACGGGGTCGCGCGCCCGGTACGGCCGACCGAGACCTGGATGTCCTTGAGCGTGGTGGTGACTTCTTCGGGCGGGTACTTGTACGCGATGGCCCAGCGCGGCGCGCGGGAGGTGGAGCCGAGCTGGCGCTGCTGAGCGACGCTATCGACCTTGATCACCAGACCGTCCATCTCGTGGATGGCGTCGTGGCGGTGGTCCGCCCAGTACTTGACCGCGTCCTGGACGTCCTTGGCCGTCTCGGCCCGCTTGGTGTACTCGGAAACCGGCAGGCCCCACTCCGCGAGCTTGAGGTAGGCATCGTGCTGCGTCTCCGGTGCGAAGCCGTCGCGGGCGCCGATGCCGTGGCAGATCATGTGCAGCTTGCGCTTCTTCACATCGTCCGGGTGTTTCTGGCGCAGGCCGCCGGCCGCGGTGTTGCGCGGGTTGGCAAAGGGCTTGCCGCCCTCCTTGATGCGCTGCTCGTTGAGCTCTGGGAAGTCCTCGGGGCGGATGAACACCTCGCCGCGGACCTCCAGCAGCGCGGGGGCGTCGCCGGCAAGCTCGTGCGGGATGTCTTCGATGACGCGGGCGTTGGCAGTGATGTCCTCACCCGTGGTGCCGTCGCCGCGGGTGGCGGCACGCTCGAGGACGCCGTCGCGGTAGACCAGGTCGATGGACAGCCCATCGATCTTCAGCTCGGTGAGGTACGGGCCGGGGGTCTTGCGCAGCCACTCAGCGAGCTCTTCTGCCGAGAACACGTTGTCCAGGCTGTACATGCGCTCCAGGTGCGTCACGTCCGCGAACGCGGAGGACGCGGCCGTGGGCGCGCCGACTTCCTTGGTCGGCGAGTCCGGCACGGCAAGCTCGGGGTGCTCCTCCTCGAGCTCCTGCAGCCTGCGGAACAGGGCGTCGAACTCCGCATCGGAGATGACGGGCTGCCCGTTGTAGTACAGGTCACGGTGGTGACGGACCTCGTCCGCCATCTCGCTCCACGTACGCTGCAGGTCCTCGAGGCGCTCGGGCGACGGTACGTCTGGCTCAGGTGTAGTCATGCCGTTGGATTCTAGTTGCCCGCGGCGCCGACCGGGGTGCGCCGACTCTGTGGCGTGCTGGCTACTCCTGGAAGAGCGCATACACGCGCGAGGTAATGCTTGGGGCGCCCTTGATGTTCGCCGGGCCGACCACGATCACGGCACCGGTGGCGGGCACCTGCGCGAGGTTGTTCAGCACCTCGATCTGGTAGATGTCCTGCTCCAGCACGTACAGCTCGCCGTAGAGGAAGCCGCTTTCCGCCACCGCGACGCCGGGGTCGGTGTCCAGGGTTTCGTGGCCGATGGCTGCAACTCGGCGATCGTCAATAAGCACATGCAGCGCCTCGAGCGACCAGCCGGGGGTGTGCTGCACCCCGTCTTCGTCCAGGTTCACAAACGCGTCGGGGTCCTCCCAGCGCGTGGACCAGCCGCTGGAGAAGGCGACGAAGCTGCCGGGCTCGATCGTGCCGTGCTCGGCCTCGAATGCGGCGATGTCGTCGGCGGTCACGGCGTAGTCCGGGTCAGCCGCTACCTTGTCCTCCAGGTGCAGCACGTTGAGCGGCAGAATCAGCTCATCGACGCCGATGCCGGAGATGAGCCGCTTGCCCGCTGCGAAGTGGCCGGGCGCGTCGACGTGGGTGCCGTAGGGTGTGGCGAAGGTGTACTCCTTGGCCCAGAAGCGGTCCTTTTCGATGGTGCGGACGTCGCGCTCCTGCATCGGCTCGAATGCTGCGAAGCGCGGGATGCCGGAGTGAACCTCGTGGGTGAGGTCGACGCGCTTCGCGCCGAGGATCTGCTGCTGCCAGTCGGTGAGTCGTGCCACGGTGGGCCACCTTTCGTCGGGATGGATCGGGGTGATGTGAGTCAACTATTCGCTACTAGACAGCTCGGTTCAATACTTCCATTCACCGCAACGACTCCCGCGCGTTCGAACGGAAACCCATCCTGTGTTGGGGGCGCGGATACAATGACGGGCATGGCTTCCGCACCCGCCGCTTTTGACGCGTCCCGCATGCTCTCCTTCGACCTCGAAACCACCTCCGTAAACCCGCTCGAGGCTCGCATTGTCACCTCAGCCCTCGTGCGTATCGACGGCCGCGAGGTCACCGCCAACGAGACCCTGGCAGATCCTGGCGTGGAAATCCCCGAGGCTGCTGCCGCAGTCCACGGGATCAGCACGGAAAAGGCGCGCGCCGAGGGCCGCCCCCACGACGAAGTCCTGCGCGAGACCGTCGACGCTATCAAGCAGGCCTGGGACGACGGACTCACGCTCATCGTGTTCAACGCACCGTACGACTTGAGTGTGCTGCGCGCGCTCACCGGCGACTTCACCGTGACCGGCCCTGTGTTTGACCCGCTGCTCATCGACAGGGCACGTGACCGCTATCGCAAGGGCAAGCGCAACCTCGGCGCGCTGTGCGAGCACTACGGGGTGCGCCTGGACAACGCGCACGAAGCGACCTCGGACGCGATGGCGGCGGCGCGTATCGCTTGGAAGCAGGTGCGCAAGGTCTGGCCGGAACTCGCAGAGATGGACACCGATGACCTCATGGAGTACCAGGCGGTGGAGAACTACCGCATCCAGACCGACCTGAAGAAGTGGCTGGAATCACGCGGGCGCGACGCGTCCAACGTGAGCATGGGTTGGCCGATGGTGGGCTAAAGCTCCGCGCGCAGCTTGTCGACGAACTCACGTAGCCCATCGTCATCAGACTCCAAGACGCGTGTCTCCCCGGCCTTCGTCTGTACCACAAAATCACCGTCGGCTAGGTCCACAGACTTGATACCTTCTGCCGGCACCTCTGTGGTTACACCGTCTTCTACCAGTCGAAGCGTTTCCCCATCGAAGTGAGCTTCGCGTTTTTCCGTGAATCCCGAAAACGCAACGAACCACAGCACACCGAGGGCGGTACCCAAAATAAGGTCGTCCAACACCAGACCGAAGACGACAAAGAACATCGCGCCAAAGGTGACGCCGGTCGCGTAGTCGTGGCTTTTCTTGCTCCAGTGCAGCGTCTCGCTCATACCTCCATACTCAGCTCTTCGGCCATCTCGCGGGCCGCGCGATAGTTCGCGCCGGTGCCCACCAACGTCGCTGTGGGCTCGGCGTAGACGTCAAGGCGGGTCTGCGCCGGGTCGATCTGCAGTTCATCGAAGACACGGTAGAGCTCGCGCGGTGCCATGGTCGGAATCGCGATGCGAGTCCCCTGGTCCAGCAGCTTGGCCAGCGCGTCCTTGTCACAGGTGCGCGGGTCGACGGTGATCCACGGGGTGGCGTCGACAAGCTTTGGTGTGTGCAGTAGGTGCTCCCCGAAACGCTGCAAGGTTTCCTGCGGCTCAGGGACGGCCCGGATCATCTCGTAGTCCGTGGTGCCGCGAAGCGTACCGGCGGTGACCTCGGGCAGGAGTGGCTCGTCGAGCTGTAGTACGACGTCGCCGAAGCGGGCTGCGACATCGCGGCGGTGCTCGCCGCACGCTTCAATCAGCGCATCCGTGAGGTCGCGCAGCGCCCCGGGGTCCGAGATCATGCGATGTCCGTTGGGCATCTCGACCTCGGCGGCAAGCGTAAACGGCCCGACCAGCTGCGCCTTGACGGTGTCAACCTTGCCGTGCCAGGCCTCCTCGAGCCCGTCGAGGTCGCGGGCCATGCGGTCGGCGTCACCGCGCTTGCGGGCGGCGACGCGCCAACCGCGCGGACCGCGACCAATCGGGATCCCCAGCAGCGCGGCCGTGCGCCCGATCGCGTCCGCACCCACGCCGCGCTCCGGCAGCTGCGGGATGTGCGGCAGGACCGTTTCCGAAAGCACCACGTCGGCGGCCTGCGCCAAGTCCGTGCCGGGCATCGGCCCGAGTCCAAAGGCGGTCATCGCAGCTCCCCTACGCCGTCGCGCAGATCGTGCCCGAGCCGAGCACCACATCGCCCAGCCCGTCAGGGTCCGGCAGGTAAAGCACCGCTGCCTGGCCGCGCGCCACGCCCTCGAGCGGGGTGTGCAGGTCAAGGGTCATTGAGTCCTCACCGATGCGAGCGGTGCACTTGACGACGCCACCGTGCGCCCGAATCTGCACATTCGCCTCAAACTCGCCCTCCATGGCCGGGTGAAGCACCTTGAGCCGATCCGCGGTGATCTGGTGCACCTTGAGCGCCTCGCGGGGGCCCACGGTCACGGTGCCGGTTGCGGTGTCGACGTCGGTGACGTAGCGCGGTTTGCCGTCGGCAGCCGGCACTCGCAGGTCCAGTCCGCGGCGCTGCCCAATCGTGTACTGGAAGGCACCATCGTGTTCCTTGAGCTCAGTGCCGTTCTGATCCTTGATCAGCCCTGGGCGCATGCCGATGGAGCGGCCGAGGAAGGCCTGCGTATTGCCGTCCGGGATGAAGCAGATGTCGTAGGAATCCGGTTTCGTGGCCGTCGAAAAGCCGTGCATTGCGGCCTCCTCGCGAATCTGTGGCTTCTCCGTATCGCCGACCGGGAAGAGACAGCGGTTGAGCTCATCGCGGGTGAGCACACCGAGGACGTAGGACTGGTCCTTGTTGGGGTCGGTGGAGCGGCGGAGGTTGCCGTCGTCGTCGATAATTGCGTAGTGGCCGGTAGCCACCGCATCGAAGCCGAGGGTGACCGCGCGCTCGAGCAGCGCCGCGAACTTGATCTTCTCGTTGCAGCGCAGGCAAGGGTTCGGGGTCTCGCCGTGCTCGTAGGACCAGACGAAGTTGTCAATCACGTCCTCTTTGAAGCGGTCCGAGAAGTCCCACACGTAAAACGGGATGCCCAGTTTGTCGCACACGCGGCGCGCATCCGCGGAATCCTCCAACGAACAACAGCCGCGGGCCGACTCGCGGGTCTGCTGCGCGTCCTTGGACAGCGCGAGGTGGACGCCGATGACGTCGTGGCCCTGTTCAACCAGGCGCGCAGCCGCCACCGAGCTGTCCACGCCCCCGCTCATCGCTGCTAATACTCGCATGTGGCGGAAGTGTACCCGTCAACAGGAGCAGGGGAAAACCCGTCGGCGCTGGGCCCTCAACGGGCCGGAGGGTCATACCGTGGCATGACGATTCAGCTGCGCGCGTTGGCTAGGTTGAGGGTATGCCACGCACAACTCCCCCGTCGCCGGTTCGTGTGCGAGACGTTGTCATTGCCGTAGCGCTAGCTGCGTGTGCTGCGCTCGGTGCCTTCAGTGCCTCGCAACCCGTCTGGGCAACCGCCATACTCGTCGTGTGGACGGTCGCTGCGCCATTCACGCGGTGGCGGTGGCCGGCCGCGACGGCGCTCACCGCGTTTGTACTGTTGGGTATCCGCGCCTGCGGCACGGAGCTCACCATCGCCGAGATCGTCGTGGCGGTCTTCACCGCGTATATTTCTCGTCGCAACCTGCGCCCCGTGCTTCGCGACGTCGCCGCCACAGCGCTGGTCGTGGGCGATCTCCTCGCGCACTCCCTGGTCTCGCCCGTGCTGCGGAGCATGCCTCTCGACGAGCGCCTCCCCTACCTGGCGTGGAGCGCCACGCTCCTCGTCGCAGCTGGGCTTTTCGGCGAGCTCCGCAGACGCGCGGAGGAGACCGCGGCCCGCGAACTGGAGCAGGCGCTGCAGCAGCAACGGATAGCACTCGAGCACGCCATGTCGGAGGAGCGCGCCTTCCTCGCTCGCGAGATCCACGACGTGGTCACCCACTCGCTGGCCGTGATGGTCGCGCAGGCCGACGGCGGCCGCTATTGCGGGGACGGCGATTCCGCGCTCGCGGCCAAGGACGAGGCGCTACGCACGATCGGCGAGGTCGGCCGGGAGTCGCTCACCCAGATGCGCGAAGTGGTCAAGCTACTCCGCGCGCCAGAAACGCGGCCGGTCGCGCCGTCACCCCACTCGCTTGACCTGGACGAGTTGGTGCGCACGAGCCGACTCGGCGGCCTGGACGTGGACTACACGGAGGCGGGCACCCCGCCTGAGCAACTGCCGCTGGCCACGGCGATCGCGACCCGGCGCATGGTCCAGGAGGCGCTTACGAATGCGCTCAAGCACGGCGACGGCCGGGCATCGCTCGACGTGACGTGGCAGGACGAGCTGGTGGTGATCGAGGTGGTCAACACCATCGCAGCCCCGCCGTCCGGCCCCTCGGACGGTCACGGTTTGCGGGGGATGCGCGAGCGAGCTTCGCTTATCGACGCCACCGTGCACACCGGCCCCGCGCACTCCAACACCGGAGCGCAGCAGTGGGTGACTGAGCTGCGCGTACCCTACACTGCCCCTCACCCGAAGGAACAGGCATGAGCACAATTCACGTCGGCATCGTCGACGACCAGGCGCTCTTCCTCCACGGAATTCGCCGCGTTATCGATTCCCAACCGGACATGTCGGTGCAGTGGCTTGCCGCCAACGGCGCCGAGGCCCTCGAGCAGCGCGAGGCGCGCCCGGTCGACCTGATACTTATGGACGTGCAGATGCCGGTCCTCGACGGCATCGCCGCCACCGCTGAGGTCGCCCGCCGGTTCCCGGCGACGAAGGTGGTCATCTTGACCACGTTCGACGACGAAGACTACGTGGTCAACGCGCTTTCCGCCGGCGCGAGCGGCTTCCTGCTCAAGGACGCACAGCCCGAGGTGCTCCTTGACGCCATCCGCACCGTGGCCGCCGGCGACGCCGTCATTTCTCCGCGAGCCACCAAACGCATCCTCGCGCGATTCTCCCAGCGCCCATCTCCTGCCGAGCACCACGACACCCCACCGCTATCGGACGGGGATCGCGTGGCGCTCGAGGAGCTCACTGCCCGCGAGCGCGAGGTCCTCGTCGCGATCGGCCGCGGCTGGTCGAATGCGGAGATCGCCGAGCGCATGTTCATTTCCATGCCGACGGTGAAGACCCACGTCGGCCGGATCCTGTCCAAGACGCAGTCGCGCGACCGCGTGCACGCGGCGCTGTTTGCCTACCGCACCGGCCTGGTCAGTCGCGCCGATCTGCTCGCTCCCTAAGGTGCGCTCATCCCCGGGTATGATGCGAAAGATGGTACCCCGCTCCGATGTTTTCGCAGCTCCGCGCGGCAAGAGTGGAAGCCATGGACACACCAATCATTTCAACGAAGGGTCTGACTAAGACCTACGGGAAACACGCAGTCGTCGACAAGCTTGATCTCGAAGTGCCCAAGGGCGCGGTACATGGCCTGCTGGGGCCGAACGGCTCGGGCAAGTCGACCACGATGAAGATGCTGCTCGGACTGACCACCCCGACCTCTGGCGAGATCACCGTACTGGGCCGTCCGATGACGCGCGCGACCCGCGGCGAGGTACTCACCGGTATTGGTTCGCTCATCGAGTCGCCCGCCGCGTACCCTCACCTCACCGGCGCCGAGAACATGCGTATTGTCACCCGCCTGTTTAAGGCCGATCCGGCCAACGCGCAGCGCGCGGTGCGACTCGTGCGCCTTGAACAGCACATGGACAAGCAGGTCAAGCACTATTCGCTCGGGATGAAGCAGCGCCTCGGGATCGCCATCGCGCTTGTGCGCGACCCGCAGCTGCTCATTCTGGACGAGCCCACCAACGGCCTTGACCCAGCCGGCATCGAGGAGATCCGCGAGCTCATCATCAGCCTCGCACGCGACGAGGGCCGCACCGTCCTCGTCTCAAGCCACCTCCTCTCCGAGATTGAGAAGATGTCCACCAGCCTAAGCATCATCAACCAGGGCAAGCTCGTCTTTCAGGGCTCGCAGCAGCAGCTTTTCGACGCACACCTCCCCGACCTCTTCATCCAAACCCCAGCAGCCGACGCGGCCGCGGAGGTCCTGCGGGCATCGCGCCCCCGCACCGTGCCCGGCGGAGTGGAGCTGACCGGGCTTGCCGACGACGACGTCGCCGCCGCGTGCGCGCAGCTTGTCAGCCACGGCGTGCCGATCCACCAGGTGGTGCGCAAGCGCCGCAGCCTCGAAGAGATCTTCATTGGTATGACGGGGCGAGAGGGGCTCAGCGCATGAGCATCGAATTGTTAAAACTGCGCCGCACACATGTCCTTCTGCTGGGCGGGGCGCTCTCGCTCGGCATCGTTTTGATAGCAAACATGAACGTCTTTGCCGGCGATCAGATCGAGCAATTCACCTCCGACCCGCACGACTCCTGGGCCGGCCACCTCATCGGCGTCGCGATCGCGCTCGCATTCCTCACGCCCTTGCAGGCCGCGATCATTGCCAGCCGCACCGTGGACAACGAGCACGCCAACGGCGGGTGGCTGCTCAACGCCGTGGCCGGCATTCGGCAGGGCACGCTCTTGCGCCGCAAGCTTCGCGTTGTCGCACCGCTGGTTGTCGCGCTGAAGCTTATAGAAATCGGCGCAAGTGTCGCCTTGCCCGCTGCCATGGGAGCACCGCTCCCCGCGGGCTCGGTCGCAACCGCCTGGGTGGCATACGGCGCCGCGGCGGTGGTGACCAGCCTTGCCATCACGTGCATCATGCTCGTCCTCGCCGCCGTGACGGATTCCCAGATTGGCGTGCTCACCTTGGGGGTGGTGGGCGGTTTCCTCGGGATCGCCTCGCTGCTCTCGCCCGCCTGGCTCGCCGCGATCAACCCGTTCGGCTACTTCGCGGTGGTACTTCCCTACACCTTTGCTGACGACGGCATCGCCCTCACCCAACCCCATTGGGTGTTGTGGCTCGCCTACGTCATCTGCCTTGCCGTCGCCTTCGCCGTGGCGACCCGGTACCTCAACAGGAAGGAAATTTAGCCATGGACCTGCTTGTCAATGACCTTGCCAAGCTCCGCCGCACCCACATTGCTGCGGTGCTGTGCGGTGTCCCACTCATCGCGGTCGCGTTCGGCGTGGCCAACCACGCTGCAAACTCCGAAACACTGAGCGCGGGGTGGCAAAGCTACTGGTCGCAAGCCACCCTGTTCTACGGCATGCTCTTCATGGTGGTGGGCATTGCCATCATCGCCGCAGCGGCCTGGCGCGTCGAGCACCGCGGCGGGAACTGGCACACGCTGCTTACTTCCTCCCGGTCCGCGGGCGTCATCACCGCCGCGAAGCTGGGGGCGATCGCCACCCTCACGCTGCTCATGCAGCTCATCTTCATCGTGTGCAGTCTTGCCGGCGGGTGGATGAGCGGACTCAGCGGCATGCCGCCGTGGACGCTGCCCGCGTCGTCGCTCATTGCGGTGCTCCCGGCGGTGGCGGTCGCGGCGTGGCAAAGCTTTTTGTCCATGGTCATCCGCAACTTTGCTATGCCGATCGCGCTCGGCGCGGTCACGGGCGTCATTTCCTTCGGGTCGACCGCTGCCAGGGCACACGCGATGCAGTTCGTGCTCCCGCCCGTCGGATTGTCCAAGGCGCTGTGGATGGGCAGCTCTGCTGTCGCGGACGCCAACGCACTCGACCCGAAAACGGTCGCCAGCATCGTCCTCACAGCCGCGGTACTCGCCGTGGCAGGGTGGCTCGCGTCAACGATGTACCTGCGCCGCGTCGACGTGAACGCTTAAGTCCCCGGGGCTGCCGGGTACCCTGCCAGGCATGGCTGCGAAACAGGAGACGTACCAGATCGACACCGGCGAGGCCGAGGTCCACCACGAGCCTGACGGGTCGATGGTGCTGCTGGTCAACGGGGTCCCCAGCTCGCACATCGTCCCCGGCGAGCCGCAGCGCCTGGATTTTGAGTACATGCGCTGGATCGCGGACTTCCTGGACTCGGTCCAGCGCAGCGGCGGGAGCGACCAGGCCCGCTGGCCCAAGCCTCGCCTGACGCATTTGGGCGGCGCGGCCTGCTCGCTGCCGCGGTACTTCGCGGATGCGTGGCCGGGTTCGCGCAACACCGTCGTGGAAATCGACGGCAGGCTCGCCGAGCTCGCGCGCGAGCTGTTCGACGTCCCCCGCGCCCCGGCCGTGAAGATCCGGGTGGGCGATGCGCGCGATGTCACCGACTCGTTCAAGCCAGCGACCCGGGACGTCATCATCCGCGACGTGTTCGCCAACGCCGTGACTCCGCGGGAGCTGACGACGGTGGAGTTTTATGGGAGCGTGTGGGCGTCGATAAGCGAAACCGGCGTCTACGTGGCCAACTGTGGCTCGCGCGCGGATCTCAAGGAGGCCAAGGAGGAGCTGGCCGGTATGTTCGAGGTGTTCCCGCACGTTGCGGCGATCGCGGACCCGCCGATGCTCAAGGGGCGGCGCTACGGCAATATCGTGCTCATCGGCGCCAACACCCCCATCGAGGCGAGCCCGCAGCTCACGCGCAACCTGCTCAAGGGCGCGGTGCCGGCACAGTTCAAGGGCGAGCAGTGGGCACGGAGCTTAGCGACGACTCCGCGCCACGATCCCGCGCCGACGCCTCCTGCCGGCGAGTGAGGAACTCCCGCGGCTACTTGGTGGCGTTATCCAACAGGATGAGCAGGTCGCCGACCTGGTAGTCGCCGATCATCATGTTGCGCAGGTCATCGACCGGCAGCTCGCCGTTGGCGGCGAGCTTGGCCACCAGGTCGGCGATGTTGCGTGCGTCCTCGTCACTGAAACCCGCCTCGTCGGCGGCCTCGGCGAGCCCGGCGATGCCGAGGGCGCCGCCCGCCAGCGCGAGGATCGCGACGACCAGCGCGGTGTTGTCCTGCTCCAGGACCTGCAGCTCGCCGGAGTCTGGCGCCTGGAACTGCTCGAGCAGGCCGCCGGCTGCGTCCAGGTTGCCGCCCGCGAACGCGTTGTACTGGCCGTCGGTGCCGTTGAACAGGTTCATGTCCACCGGGGTGTTGATGCCGGCGACGCGGCCGGAATCGGAGCGCTGCCAGAAGCTCAGCGTGCGCCAGCCGCCGACAGGGGCCGGTGGCTGGTTCTGGTACGCGGCCAACCACAGCGGGTAGTTGGTGAACGCGTTGGTGTTGTTCATGCGCTCGTACCAGAAGTAACGGTAGGTGTACACCATCGGCTTGCGGCCGGTGCGCGCTTCAACCTCACCCAGGAAGAGCTGGGTCCAGGCTGCGAGCTGGACTGGGCCAAGTCCCTCGTCGACCTCCAGGTCCAGCACCGGCGGCAGGTCGGTCTTCGGGCCCGCGTTGATGACGTCGGCGAAGTAGCGGGCCTGTGCCAGCGCGTCCTCGGCGGGCCGTGCGTAGTGGTACGCGCCGGCCTGCATGCCCGCATCCGCGGCGGCCTGGGCGTCCTGGTCGTAGAAGTCATTTTTGAATCCGACGCCCTCGGTGGCCTTGATGAAGGCGAACTTCTGACCGCCCGGGCCAGAAACGGTCTTCCAATCAATCGGGCCACCGCCCGGGTGCTGGTGTCCGGCAACGTCGACGCCGGAGATCAAGCCGGGTAGCGACTGCGCGTCCGCGGTCTTCTGACCGAACGGGCTCACGACGAGCAAGGTGAACACCATCGCGGCGGAGACCACTGCGGCAATGAGGGCTTTGGGGTGGCTGAGCAGGGCGTGCGGGCGCGAAGCGCGCGCAGGTGAAAGCGTCCAGGGTGCGTGCATACCCGGCACTCTAGCGCACTCAAGTCACAACTTTCACACGAGACACACCATTGGAGGCGGAAAGTTTGGGAGCAACAGAGGCGTCGACAAGCGCCCGCCCCTTACAGCGAGCCAGCCGCGCGGGCGCGCTCGATAACCTCGGCGATGTGGGCCACGAATGTATCGATGTCCTCCTCGGTGGTGGTTCGCCCCAGCGTGAGGCGCAGCGCGCCCATGCCATCGCGAGCGTCCACCCCCATGGCATCGAGCACGTGCGAGACGCGGTGCACGCCCGCCGAGCAGGCCGAGCCCGCCGACGCCTCGACGCCGAGCGAGTCCAGCAGCATGAGCATGGACTCCGCCTCCGCCCCCGGGAAGAGCAGGTGCGCGTGGCCGGCCAGGCGGGGTTCGGTCGCGGTCACCTTCGTCCCCGGGACCGCGGCGACGACACGCTCGATGAGCCGGTCGCGCAGGCCCGCGATCCGCGCGTTCTCCGCCTCGCGCTCGTCCAGCGCTTCGCGCAAGGCAGCCGCGGTGGCCGCCGCCGCGGCGACGTCGACGGTGCCGGGGCGCAGCCCTCGCTCCTGGCCGCCGCCGAGCACCACCGGCAGAGGGACCGGGGAACGCTTGGCCAGCAGGATGCCGGAGCCGCGAGGTCCGCCGAACTTGTGTGCGCTGGCGGCCAGCGTCGTCGCTCCCGACGCGTGGAAGTCCACCTCCACCTTGCCCACCGCCTGCACCGCGTCGACGTGCAACGGCGTGCCGGCGGCGTTCGCGCGCTCGGCGGCCTCGCGGACCGGCTGGATCGCGCCAGTCTCGTTGTTTGCCCACATGAGCGTCGCCACCGCGGCGGGATCGTCGAGCGCCGAAAGGTCGCGGACGTGGCCACCCCGGTCTGGCTCCAGCCACGCCACCTCTGCCCCTTCGGTCTGTGCCAATGACTTGACCGTCTCCAGGACCGCGGAGTGCTCGATCGTGCTCGCGACGACCCGGCGCGGCGCCCCCTGCTTCGTCCGGGCACGGTAAAGGCCGCGCACCGCGATATTGTCCGCCTCGGTGCCGGAACCAGTGAACACCACTTCGACCGGGTCCGCACCAAGCAGCTCAGCGATGTCCTCGCGTGCCTGCGCGAGAACAGCGTTTGCCGCGCGGCCGGAGCCGTACTGCCCGCCTGGGTTGACGGCGTGTGCGTGTTCCACCCAGGCGTCGATAGCCACTTGCCGCATGGGGGTTGTTGCTGCGTGATCCAGATACACCATGCCGCTCATCGTAGCCGCCTCCTACGGTGCCGGGCGGTGCTCCCTCGCGTCGCAGATATAGGCGAGTGCGTCGTCGCCAACCCGGGCCACAATCACCGCCCGCTGGTGTGCGCCCTTCAGCTTGAGCTTCTTGCGCAGCGCATCGGGATCCACGCCCACGCCGCGCACGAGGATCTCTACCGCCCCGGCGTCGTGGGCGCGGAGGGCCGCCTTCAGCTTCTTCAGCTGCACCACCTCGCGCAGGCGGAACCCGCTGTACCCCGGAGGTACGTCCCGACCGGTCAGAAACGCGATGTGCGGATCGAGCATCCAGAGTCCGTGACGGCGTGCCCACTCCTGCACCAGCCCGGCGCGGATGACGGCGCCGTCGGGTTCGACGATCCATTCCCCCGGCCCTTCGGCGCGGTGATCCCCCTCGCCCACGACGTCGCCCGCGCCGCGCACCACGTCCACGAACCCGTCGGCGCGGAGCACGACTGCCTCGCGCCCGGCGCCAATGCCGGGCGTGTAGAGGCAGGTTTCCTTCACCCCGCCGTCGAGCGAGACGACACTGACCAGACCGTCCCACTCCGAGTAATCAATGCCCGGCGCGCACTTGATTGCCAGCTCCGAACTCCGGTAGGCGTCCACGAGCGCAGGCAGGGGCGGCTCGAGGTCGGCGGGGTCTGTGATGCGACGCCCGTTCTTGCGCCGCGCCGGGTCCGCAACAACCACGCCCCTTGTCACCGGCGCGGACACCGGGTGCAGCGCGTCGGCGCGGACGAGCCAGGCGTCGCGGCCGAGGTTGTAACGCGCCATGCGCAGCCGCGCCGCGTCCAAGTCGGAGCCCAGCCAGGTGAGCCCCGCGTCCACCATGTGTGGGGCCTCGGAACCCACCGAGCACGTCACGTCGTGCACGAGCGTCGCGCCCGCGCCGGCGAGCGTGCGCGCGCGGTGCGCGGCCACGAGCGCCGGCGTCGCCTGCTGCGCGGCGTCGGAGTCGGTGAGCCACCAGCCGGGGAACTTCCCGTCCGCCTGCCGCTGCGCGGCGATGAGCGCGGACACGGCGCGGGCGTGCTGCCCAAACTCCGCGTCGAGCCGCGCCCGGTCCGCGAACACGCTCGCCTTCGTCAGCGCGATCTCCGGGGCGAGCGCCTCGATCCGCGCGGCGTGCTCCGCCAGGTAGGCGACCTCACTCGGGCTGAATGCCATAGCGGCCTCCGATCCGGTCCTTGGGTTTGAACGTGAAAAACTCGGCGAAGCGCTCGTCGTCCACCGGGTCGCCGATCACCGGCGTGATGGTCGCGTGCTTCGCCGCGGCCAAGACCTCGTCGACGGTTCCGTACTGCTCGATGAGCCGCAGCTGCGCCCAGGTCGCGGGGGCGAAGCGGACCAGCCCGTGGCGCCAGCCCTCCAGCAGAAGGGAGGGCGGGAACCAGTTCGCGTCGTCTGCTTCCCCCGTGTTGCCGTCCGGTTCCTGCCCCGTCGGGTTGGCCGCGATGAAGCTGAACGTGTCGAACCAGTCGCCGCGAGCGGATTGGCCCACCCAGCGCGCGAACGGTTTGAGCAGGTCGGCGCACACGTTGAGGTCGTTGTCGCGCAGCACGTCCGTCAGCGAGATTTCGTGCGACTCCAGTTGGAGGCGCTGGTGGTGGAACGGGCGGGCGTCGGCAAGCAGCTGCCCCTCCTCGTCGACGGCGAGCAACGTGCCGGATTCTTCGAAGAGCTCGCGCACCGCCGCGAACACCAGCGCGTGTGCCTTGTACTTGGTCACGCCGAGCTGGCGGGCCATGGAGATCGCGCTGCGGCCGAGCCACAGGTCGCCGTCGTTCCACGAGCGGCCCGGAAAGTCGCGGCTGTCCACCCCGCCGCCGGGAAACACCGTTACCCCGGGGTAGTTCTTCATGCTCAGCACGCGTTCCTGCATCCAAACTTCCAGGCCGCCGGCGGTGTCGCGCAGCAGGATCACGGTGGCGGACATGCGCGCACCATGGAACCCGCTGACCTCGGTGACGTCGATCTCGTCGCCGCGGTCGGCGGAGAACGCCCCCACGCTGCGCTGCATGCCTCGACTCATAGTTCCGAAGGGCCTCGAGTGCTTCTCGACGCCCCCGCACTCACTTCCTGTGCGCCCCAGCGCGGGAGGAGCGCGCCCGGCGCGCGAAGTAGCGCCCGTCGGCGCGCGTCACCTCGATCGGCTGGTGGTAGGCCTTGGACACGTTCTCGCTGTTCAGCACGTCATCGATGAGCCCTTGCGCGACCACTTCGCCCTCGTCCAGCAGCATGGCGTGCGTAAAGCCGTACGGAATCTCCTCGAGGTGGTGGGTGATCATCACCATCGCCGGCGCGTCCGGGTCGAGCGCGAGCTCGCCTAGGTAGGCCATGAGGTCCTCGCGGCCGCCCAGGTCCATGCCCGCGGCCGGCTCGTCCATGATGAGCAGCTCCGGGTTGATCATCACCGCGCGCGCCACCATGACGCGCTTCTTCTCACCGTCGGACAGCGTGCCCCAGCGGCGGTCGATGAGGTGCATCGCGCCGACCTGCTCGAGCACGTCCATGGCCTGCTCGTAGTCCATCTCGTCGTAGTCCTCGCGCCACCGGCCCACAATGGCGTAGCCCGCGGAGACGACCAGGTCCCCCACTTTCTCGTCCTCCGGGACGCGCTGCGCGAGCGCCGAGGAGGTCAGCCCGATCGCGGCGCGCAGGTCGCGCATGTCGGTGCGCCCGAGCTGCTCGCCGAGCACGAACGCCGTGCCCTTGGACGGGAACTCCAGGGCCGATGCCATCCGGATCAGCGTGGTCTTGCCGGCGCCGTTCGGGCCCACGATCACCCAGCGCTCATCCAGTTCCACTTGCCAATCCACGGGGCCGACGAGTGTATTGCCGCCGCGGACAAACTCCACGCCGCGGAAGTCGAGCAGGAGGTCTGGGTCGGTCACTGGTTCGGTTGCTTGTGCGTCATTCACGCCTCCCATTCTGTCCTATTTTCCGGCGCATGTGGGGAGGTTGGGGTGCGCGTCGCACCAGCGCGAAAGTTAGGAGCAACTTAGGCCGGTGCGGTCCTTGCAGTTTCGCTACTGTGGCTAGTGTTACTGACCGGCTCGCGGTTGGCGCAGCACGCGCGTCGCGGGATCCCTACGCCACGTACGAGGTAGATGACGCCATGGTTGCAAGATTCGGAATTGATGATGTCCGGCCCCAGGTCTCTGGCCGCACGCTGCCATCGAAGGCGGTCGTCGGCGAGGTCGTTCCCGTCTCCGCCCTGGTGTGGCGCGAGGGCCACGACGCGGTGGCCGCAACCCTGGTGATCACCTCCCCCGACGGCGAGCAGTACTCCGTGCACATGCACCCGGAGCCCTACCGCCCCGACTACGTCCACTCCGTCTTCGTGCCCGACGAGCAGGGCCTGTGGCAGTTCCGCGTAGACGCCTGGTCCGACGTCATGGCGACCTGGCGCAACGCGGTGACGAAGAAGCTGGCGGCCGGCCAGTCCGCCGCCGAGCTGGCCAATGACCTCGCCCACGGCATCGAGCTGTTCACCGCCGCCGCCGAGCAAACCCCCGCCCCCGACGCCGCTGTGCTCAGCGACGCAGCATCGGCGCTTGCCGACGATTCCCTCCCCCTCCAGGAGCGCATCGAAGCCGGCCTGAGCGAGGACGTCCTGGACGTGCTCGCCGCCTACCCACTGCGCGACTTGGTTTCCCACGGCCCGGTGTGCGACGTGCTCGTGGAGCGTCGCGAAGCGCTCGTGAACTCCTGGTACGAGCTCTTCCCGCGCTCCACCGGCGGCCGCGACGAGAGCGGCGCACCGGTCCACGGCACGTGGGCGACGACCGCTCAGGCGCTCGACCGCGTGGCGGCGATGGGCTTTGACACCGTCTACTTCCCGCCGATCCACCCGATCGGCGAGGTCAACCGCAAGGGCCGCAACAACTCCGTGACCGCGGCGCCCGGCGACGTGGGCTCCCCCTGGGCCATCGGCTCCAAGGACGGCGGCCACGACGCATTCCACCCGGAGCTCGGCGGCGAGGAAGAATTCCTCGACATGCTCCACCACGCCGAACAGCTCGGCCTGGAGATCGCCCTCGACTTCGCCCTGCAGGCCGCGCCCGACCACCCGTGGGCCGACGACCACCCCGAGTTCTTCACCGTGCTCGCGGACGGCACCATCGCCTACGCGGAGAACCCGCCGAAGAAGTACCAGGACATCTACCCCATCAACTTTGATAATGACCCGGAGACCCTCTACGACGAGGTCTACCGCGTCATCATGTACTGGGTCGAGCTGGGCATCTCTACCTTCCGCGTGGACAACCCGCACACCAAGCCGGTGAACTTCTGGCACTGGCTCATTGCCAAGGTGCACGAGACCCACCCGGACGTCATCTTCCTCGCCGAGGCGTTTACCCGCCCGCCGCGCATGTACGGGCTGTCCAAAGCCGGTTTCTCGCAGTCTTACACCCACTTCACCTGGAAGGTGAGCAAGGAAGAGCTCACCGACTTCACCCAGCTGCTCATCGACGTCGCCGACGTCTCCCGCCCCAACCTGTTTGTCAACACCCCCGACATCCTGCATGCCTCGCTGCAGCAGGGCGGCCCCGCCGCCTTCGCGCTCCGCGCCACACTCGCCGCGACGATGAGCCCGCTTTGGGGTGTCTACTCCGGCTACGAGCTCTACGAGTCCATCCCCGTGCACGGCGGCTCCGAGGAGTACATGGATTCTGAGAAGTACCAGCTGCGCCCCCGCGACTTCGAGGCGGCCCTCGAGCGCGGCCAGTCCCTCGAGCCCTACCTCACCCTGCTCAACCGCATCCGCCGCGAACAGCCGGCCCTGCAGCAGCTACGCCAGATCCGCTTCCACGAGGTGACCAACGACCAGATCATCGCCTACTCCAAGGTCGACGCGGTCACGGGCAACGCCGTCCTCGTTGTGGTCAACCTGGACCCCTGGCACATGCAAGAGGGCATGGTGCATATCGACGCCGCCTCGCTCGGCCTGGACCACGGCGAACCCTTCCCGGTCCACGACCTCATCACCGGCGACCGCTACACCTGGAACGAGCACAACTACGTTCAGCTCGTGCCGCAGCAAAACGTCGCCCATATCTTCCGCCTGCCCGAGGTTGCTCCGGAGCGTCGTGAAGCGCTCGCGTACCGCCAGATCTCGGACCACGACTACCGCCCGTAACCAGCACCTTCTCTACTCGCTTTACTAGAAAGACGATGATGACCGGCCACGAACTTTCCCCCGCAGCGCTCATCCCGGAGCACGACCGCCAACGCCTCCTCGAGTGCAAGCACCACGCACCGCACGACTTCTACGGCCGCCACGCCGTGGCCGGAAACACCGTCGTGCGCACCCGCCTGCTCGGCGCGACCGACGTGCAGCTGCTCATTCACAACGACGCCGTGCAAATGCACCACACCGGCGACGACATCTGGATCGCCGAGCTCGAGGGCGAGCACGCGAGCGACTACCGCCTCAAGGTCACCTACCCGGACGCGGAGCCGCAGATCATCGCGGACCCCTACTTCTTCCTGCCCACCGTCGGCTCGCTGGACCTGCACCTGATCGCCGAGGGGCGCCACGAGCGTCTCTGGGAGGTCCTCGGCGCGAACGTCCACACCTACACCACCGACCTCGGCCAGGTCACCGGCACCGCCTTCGCGGTCTGGGCCCCGAACGCCAAGGGTGTGGCGGTCGTCGGCGACTTCTGCAACTGGAACCCAAACCAGTACCCGATGCGCACCCTGGGCTCGACGGGTGTGTGGGAAATCTTCATCCCCGGAATCGCGCCCGGCGCCCACTACAAGTTCGCGGTCCAAACCTCCGAAGGCTACCGCGTGGACAAGGCGGACCCGCTGGCCAAGGCCACCCTCGCCCCGCCGGAGACCGTCTCCGTCGTCGCCGACACCACCGAGTACGAGTGGCGCGACGCCGAGTGGATGCAGCGCCGCCAGGGAGTGGACCCGGCGAACTCCCCCATGAGCGTCTACGAGTGCCACATCGGCTCCTGGAAGCAGGGCTCGAACTACAACACGCTGCGCGAAGAGCTCGTCCCGTACCTGGTCGAGCACGGCTTCACCCACGTGGAGTTCCTCCCGGTTGCCGAGCACCCCTTCGGTGGCTCCTGGGGCTACCAGGTCAGCGGCTACTACGCACCCACCGCGCGCTGGGGCACGCCAGACGAGTTCCGCGCGCTTGTCGACGAGCTCCACGCGCACAACATCGGCGTCCTCGTCGACTGGGTCCCCGCACACTTCCCCAAGGACGCCTGGGCGCTCGCGCGCTTCGACGGCACCGCGCTCTACGAGCACCCCGACTGGCGCCGCGGCGAGCAGAAGGACTGGGGCACCTACGTCTTCGACTTCGGCCGCAACGAGGTCCGCAACTTCCTCGTGGCGAACGCGCTCTACTGGTGCGAAGAGTTCCACCTCGACGGCCTGCGCGTGGACGCCGTCGCCTCGATGCTCTACCTCGACTACTCGCGCGAACCCGGCGAGTGGCTACCCAACCAGTTCGGCGGCCGCGAGCACTGGGACGCCGTCCAGTTCCTGCAGGAGATGAACGCCACGGTCCACCGCACCCACCCGGGCGTGATCACCGTGGCCGAGGAGTCCACCGCGTGGCCCGGCGTGACCGCGCCCACCGAGTCCGACGGCCTCGGGTTCTCTCTGAAGTGGAACATGGGCTGGATGAACGACTCGCTGGAGTACTTCTCGCTCGACCCCATCCACCGTTCCTACCACCACAACGAGATCACGTTCTCCCTGGTCTACGCGTTCAGCGAGAAGTACGTCCTGCCGTTTAGCCACGACGAAGTCGTGCACGGCAAGGGCTCGCTGTGGACCCGAATGCCGGGCGATGACTGGAACAAGGCCGCGGGACTGCGCGCGCTCTACGGCTACATGTTCTCGCACCCGGGCAAGCAGCTCATGTTTATGGGCTGCGAGTGGGGGCAAACCACCGAATGGGACGAGGCCCACTCCGTCAACTGGGACAACCTTGCCGACGACTGGGGCCACGACTACCACAAGGGCATCCTGCGCCTCGTGCGCGACCTCAACCTGGTCTACCGCGACACCCCGGCGCTGTTCTCCCAGGACAACACGCCCATGGGATTCCAGTGGATCAAGGGCGACGACGCGCAAAACAACATCCTCGCCTACATCCGCTGGGGCGCGGACGGCTCGGCCGTCCTCGCGGTGGTGAACCTCTCCGGCGCCTCGCAGCCGAACTACCGCCTGGGCTCGCCCAAGGCGGGCACGTGGGAGCTGCTCATCAACACCGATGACGCCGTCTACGGGGGCGCGGGCAACGAGCTTCTCCACACCGTGGACACCGAGCCCACCACCTGGGACCAGTTCGACCAGTCCCTTAACCTGCACATCCCGGCGATGAGCGTGCAGCTGTACACGCTGCGCGGCTAGAACAAAGCGCTGGCCAGGGCCGTCCGCGCGTTGATCACGCGCGGATCGCCCGGCTCGAACAAGGTGAAGAGCTCGAGCAGGCGCTCCTTCGCCTTCGGCTCGGCCTTGGCGTAGCGCAGCAGACGCTCGAACGCCTTCTCCGGCGCGCCAGCGACAACCTCAGCGTCCGCCGCAACGAGCTGCTTGTCCACGTCCTGCGGGTCCTGCTCCGCCTCCGCGATCGGGTCGGTGGTGCGGCGCTGGGGGTCGAGGCGCTGCAAGACCGCCACCGTCGCCTTCGCCTGCTTGACGGGCTGATTGTCGGGTTCGTCGGCCAAGATGGCGTTATAAAGCGCGGTGGCCCCCTCGAAATCGCTCCTATTCAGCGCGGCGGTTGCCTGGGCCAGTCGCGGGTCTTCCGGCTCGGGGGCATCCGTCTCCGGCTCGTCGTCCAGCCCCTGCAGCTGCGGGCCGACGTTGTTCACCAGCGCGTCGACCCATTGCTTGAGCTGGTCGGCGGGCTGGTTGCCCTCAAAATTAGTCACCGGTTGGCCGGCTGCCAGCGCCACCACCGTCGGCAGGGCGCGAAGACCGAACATCTGCGCCACCTGCGGCGTGGCGTCCGCGTCAACATACGCGACGAGGAACTTGCGCTGCCCCGCCGCCAGCTGCTGCAGCGTAGCCTTGAGCGACTCCGAATCCTCGGACCGGGAGGTGCCAATCATCAGCACCACCGGCACCTGCACGGAGCGCTGGAAGGCGCGGGCCTCGATGTCCTTCTCGGTGACCGTGATAAACGGCTCGAATCCGCCCTCCTTGAGCTGCTGCTGCGCCTCCTTCTGCTCCACCAGCTTGTTCAGGTCAACTGCGCCTGGTCCGAAATCCGGCATTTAGTTCGCTCCTTCGTCATTGGCGTCATTGGAAAAGTGCCGCTCTAGCGACGCGACTTTTTGGTGCATCATGTCGGTGTAGCCCGGCCTGATGTCAGCTTTGATCACCAACGATACCCGTGGGGACACCGCCTCCACCGCTTGCGTGGCACGCTTGATCACGTCCATGACCTCGTCCCACTCCCCCTCGATCGTGGTAAACATCGCGGTCGTCTCGTGCGGCAGCCCGGATTCGCGCACGACGCGCACGGCGCGCGACACGGCTTCCGACATCTCTGCAGTAGCGTTATTGGTCACCGTTGGGGCGACAGAAAATGCAGCAATCATGCGGCCCAGCCTACCCGGACGGACGCTACCGCTTCTCCCAGCAGTGCTTGTGCCAGTGGCGGCGATCGTCGCCACGCCCGCCTGTGTCGCGCGGCCACGCCACGACGTGCGCCACGCCCGGCGGAATGTTCTGGTTGCATCGCGGGCACACGTAGAACTTATTCGCCGCTGCGGCGCCGATCTGGCGTACGAGGTAGATCTCGCCGTTCGCCCAGCTGGGCCCCTCGACCTCCTGGGTCCCAATGAATGTGGACCCGTCGCGCGGTAGCACGTAGGACGGGGTGACGTTGTGTCTCCGGTTCCGTCTCGGCATCGTTTCCCCTTCGCGCCTAGAAGAGCCGCAGCTCGTCGGACTCGATGCCGCGGAGCTCGTCGTAGTCCAGGGTCAGGCAGCGGAAGCCGCGGTCCTCGGCGAGCGTGCGCGCCTGCGGCTTGATCTCTTGCGCCGCGAACACCCCGCGCACCGGCTTGAGCACCTCGTCGCGGTTGAGCAGCTCAACGTAGCGAGTGAGCTGCTCGACGCCGTCGATCCCGCCGCGCCGCTTGATTTCTACAGCCACGGTCTGTCCGTCTGCATCCCTGGCGAGGATGTCCACCGGACCGATCGCCGTGGGGTATTCGCGGCGCACCAGGCTGTAGCCCTCGCCGAGGGTGCCGATGTGCTCCGCCAGCAGCTCCTGCAGGTGCGCCTCGACGCCATCCTTGACCAGCCCCGGGTCCTCGCCCAGCTCGTAGAAGGAGTCCGACAGGATCTCTTCCACCGTGATGCGCAGCTGCTCCCCCTTCGGGTTCTCCACGATCCAGAGTTGCTCGCCGGTATCCTCGCCGTCGATGTCCACCACCGCTTCCTCCTTCAGGGTGCACGGCGGCGTCATCCAGTTCAGGGGCTTGTAGGCACGGTCGTCCGCGTGGACGGACACTGAGCCGTCGGATTTCAGCAAAATGAGGCGCAACGCGGACGGAAGGTGCGCCGCGAGGCGACCAACGTAGTCAACGGAGCAACGAGCTATGACGAGACGCATGCACCACAGGGTACCGGGCGCGCAGCGGGGAACAGAAACGGGTCGGGTGGGTGCGCGGTGGCGTCGAGAAGCACTTAGGCGCGGCCCCGCTGCACGCGCTGTGCCAGCGAGCGAACGTCCACGCGCTGCTGGCGACGATCCGGCGCAGACTCCACCCAGGAAATGAGCGCCATCTCCACGTGGCGATCCGCCGCAAACTCGAGTTGCCCGCGCGGGCTGGTCATCTCCAGGACCGTCGACACCCCCGGCATAATTTCCTGCTCATCCGCAGTCAGGTCGCGCACCCCGTTGATAGTCAGGTCGCGGCGGTCCAGCGCGTAATCGTAGTTTGATGACAGCGACCGCAGCTTATAAAACTGCAGCTCTTCCCCCGTGTATCGCAGAATACCGTGCCGCCAGCCGTGCAGCCCCTGGGCCGGCAGCTTGCGGATCAGCGCGCGCCCGCCGGAATTCCGGAACATGGCAAACCGCCAGATCGCAATACCCGTGACCCCGATGACCACAAGCAGCACCACAGAGACGATGATCTCCATCGACACCTCCCTGCGAGATTCCGTTGTTGCCAGGCCCCCGCACATCGTGGAAGCACGCTTAAGCGATAATCCTACTTTGCTGCGCAGACAATGCAAGCATCATCGGGACAGCCGCTTAACGACGTCGCGCCCCCGCCTACCTCACGGCAGGTGGGGGCGCGAAACGTACAAGGAAGGAGCGTGCGTTGCCCTCCTCCCGGGCGCTGACGCAAACTCGGTCTAGCGCGAGCTGTTGCGGCGAACCGCGGCAAGCTCGGCCTCCGAGCGGGCCTTCACGAGCGAGTCGTCGGCGCGCAGGCCGGACTCTGCCTCGGCGGTGTCAACCTCGTCCGCGAGCTTCGCGAAGTCAGCGAGGATGGTCACCTTGTCGCCCTGGACGGAGAGGAACCCGCCCTGCACAGCGGCGACGATGCGGTCGCCGCTGGTGGGACGGATGGTCACCACGCCGTTCTCCTTGAGCTGGCCAAGGAACGGCTCGTGACCGGGCAGTACGCCGATCTCACCTTCGATGGTCTGCGCGGTGACGATGCTGGCCTGACCCGACCAAAGCATGCGGTCCACCGACACCAATTGCGCGGTAAGTTCAGCCATGTCTGCCTCCTAGCCCTGCAGCTTCTGGTACGCGGCCTCGACGTCGTCGAGACCACCGAGGTTGCTGAAGGCCTGCTCCGGGTAGGCGTCGAACTCGCCCTCGCAGAGCTTGTCGAAGGCCTCGATCGTCTCCTCGAGCGGGACGTAGGAGCCCTCGTCGCCCGTGAACTTCTTCGCGACGAAGAAGTTCTGGCCGAGGAAGCGCTGCAGCTTACGAGCACGCATAACGGTGATCTTGTCCTCTTCGGACAGCTCGTCCATACCAAGGATGGCGATGATGTCCTGCAGCTCCTTGTTCTTCTGCAGAATACCGATCACCTTCTGCGCGACAGCGTAGTGACGCTCGCCGACAATGCCCGGCTCCAGGATGCGGGACGTCGAGGTCAGCGGGTCCACAGCCGGGTAAATGCCCTTGGAGGCAATGGAACGCGACAGCTCGGTCGTCGCATCCAGGTGGGCGAAGGTGGTCGCCGGTGCCGGGTCGGTGTAGTCATCGGCAGGCACGTAGACCGCCTGCAGCGAGGTAATGGAGCGACCCTTGGTGGAGGTAATGCGCTCCTGCAGCACGCCCATCTCGTCAGCCAGGGTGGGCTGGTAGCCCACGGCGGAAGGCATGCGACCCAGCAGGGTCGAGACCTCGGAACCGGCCTGGGTGAAACGGAAGATGTTGTCGATGAAGAGCAGCACGTCCTGGTTCTGCACATCGCGGAAGTACTCCGCCATGGTCAGGCCGGACAGGGCCACACGCATACGAACCCCTGGCGGCTCATCCATCTGGCCGAAAACAAGGGCCGTATCTGGGAGCACGCCCATCTCTTCCATTTCGAGGAAGAGGTCGGTGCCCTCACGGGTACGCTCGCCGACGCCGGCGAAGACCGACGTACCGGAGAACTCGCGGGCGATACGGGTAATCATCTCCTGGATGAGGACCGTCTTGCCCACACCTGCGCCGCCGAAGAGGCCGATCTTGCCGCCCTTCACGTACGGGGTGAGCAGGTCGATGACCTTAATACCGGTTTCCAGAATCTCGGTCTTACCCTCGAGGTCCTTGAAGGCCGGGGGCTGGCGGTGGATGCCCCAGCGCTCGCCGCCCTCGCCGACGCTCGGGTCATCCAGGCACTGGCCGAGTGCGTTGAACACGTGGCCCTTGACCTGGTCGCCGACCGGGACGGAGATCGGGTTGCCGGTGTCGAGCACCTTCGCACCACGCACAAGGCCGTCGGTTGGAGCCATGGCGATGGTACGCAGCAGGTTGTCGCCCAGGAACTGGGCAACCTCGAGCACGATGGTGCGGGACATGCCCTCGAGCTCGATGTCGACCTCGAGTGCGTTGTACAGAGCGGGCAGCTCGCCGCGCGGGAACTCCACGTCGACGACTGCGCCGATTACGCGAACGACGCGTCCGTTGTCAGAACCCTGCGGGTTCTGCGCGGACTGTGCCTCGTGGGCTGCAGCCTTGGTCTCGGCCTCGCCCACCGGCTCATCGTTGCGCTCATCAAATGATTGAGCAGTAGTCATGATTTAGTCACTTTCTCCACTACCGGACAGCGCGCCAGCGCCGCCGATAATCTCGGTGATTTCCTGGGTGATTTTTGCCTGACGGGCTTGGTTAGCCTCTCGGGACAGATTGTTCGCCAGGTCGGTGGCGTTATCCGTCGCGTTCTTCATCGCCGTACGGCGAGAAGCGGATTCCGAAGCCGATGCTTCCAAGAAGATCGAGTAGAGCGACCTGGAAACATATGTCGGAAGCAGCGAGGTCAGCAGCGTGTCCGGATCGGGCTCGAAGCTCATATCCGGGTTCACGGAGCCGTCCTGCTCCAGCATGCTCTTCTGCTCGTACTCGAATTCCTCGAGGACGGGCTCGATGGGCAGCAGCTGGTGCACGCGCGCTTCCTGCGAGAGCATAGACACGAATTCGGTGTAGACAACGTGCACTTGGTCGAAACCGCGCACGCCCTGGCCCTCCGTGCCGTTGACGCCTTCGCGCCATTTGGCGGTGTCCTCGGAACCAGCCATGAAACCGTCGATGATGTGGCGACGCACGTTGTGCGTATCCTCCCACGACGGCTTCTGGGACCAGCCGGTCCACGCGCCACCGACGTCCATGCCACGGAACCGGAAGTGGGTAACTCCCTTGTTACCGGTGACGTAGCGAACCACCTCGTAGCCTGCGTCGCTCAGCATGCGCTCAAGCTCGGCGGCCTTCTTCAGCACGTTGTGGTTGTAGCCGCCAGCCATACCGCGGTCAGAGGTGACCACGAGGATCGCCGCGACTCGCCCACCATCACGCTCCCGGAGCATGGGGTGGTCGAGGGAGCTCGCGGCGGCGAGGCGTTCCATGACGTCTTGCATCTCGTCCGCGTACGGCTTCGCCGCAGCGACGCGAGCCTGGGCCTTGGTGATCTGCGACGTAGCGATCAGCTCTTGGGCCTTCGTGATCTTCTTCGTTGAGTTGACGGACCGGATGCGGTCACGCAATTCGCGAAGTGTTGCCATGGTGCTGTTTCCTCCCTTCCTTTATGTAGGTCCTAAAATCCTGCGCGCTGCAGAACCTAGGAGCGGCTGACGTTGAGCTTGTTCTTGGACACTTCGCCGGCGTCCAGGGCCTGCGCCTCCGGCTCGCGCACGACACGCTCGCCCGAGGAAGCCTGGAAGGTGCGAGCGAACTCTTCGTTGACGCGCTTGATGGCGTCCTTCGAAGCGTCGTCAAGCTGCTTGCCGCCCTCGATCTGGCTAAAGACCTCGGGTGCGGAGGACTGGATGGCCTCCTGCAGCTCGGACTCGTAACGGCGGACATCCTCGACGGGAACGACGTCGAAGAGGCCCTCGTTCGCTGCCCAGATGGACACGATCTGGTACTCAACCGGTTGCGGTGCGTTCTCGGACTGCTTCAGCAGCTCGACCAGACGCTGACCGCGCTCAAGCTGCTTCTTGGAAGCAGCGTCGAGGTCGGAAGCGAAGGCCGCGAACGCCTCGAGGTCGCGGTATGCGGCGAGGTCCAGACGCAGGTTACCTGCGACCTTCTTCATGCCCTTGGTCTGCGCAGCGCCACCGACACGGGAGACAGAGATACCCACGTCGATAGCCGGGCGCACGCCCTGGTTGAACAGGTCGGACTGAAGGAAGACCTGGCCGTCCGTAATGGAAATGACGTTGGTCGGAATGAACGCGCCCACGTCGTTTGCCTTGGTCTCGATGATCGGCAGTGCGGTCAGGGAGCCAGCGCCGAGCTCGTCGTTCAGCTTCGCTGCACGCTCCAGGAGACGGGAGTGCAGGTAGAAGACGTCGCCCGGGTATGCCTCGCGGCCCGGCGGGCGGCGCAGCAGCAGCGAGATCGCACGGTAGGCCTCGGCCTGCTTGGTCAGATCATCGTAGATGACCAGGACGTGCTTGCCCTGGTACATCCAGTGCTGGCCGAGTGCAGCGCCGGAGAACGGTGCCAGCCACTTGAAGCCTGCGGAGTCGGACGCCGGAGCCGCCACGATAGTGGTGTACTCCAGCGCACCGTGATCCTCCAGGGTCTTGCGCACACCAGCGATGGTGGAGCCCTTCTGGCCCACAGCCACGTAGATGCAGCGCACCTGCTTCGACGGGTCACCGGTCTCCCAGAAAGCCTTCTGGTTGAGGATGGTGTCGATGCAGACCGCGGTCTTACCGGTCTTGCGGTCACCAATGATGAGCTGACGCTGGCCGCGGCCGATCGGGGTCATGGCGTCAATCGCCTTCATGCCCGTCTGCAGCGGCTCCTCGACCGGCTGGCGGTCGAGAACGCCTGCGGCCTGGAGCTCCAGGGCGCGCTCTTCTTTGGACTCAATCGGGCCAAGGCCGTCAATCGGCTGACCCAGGGGGTTGATTACTCGGCCAAGGAAGTCTTCCCCAACGGGGATGGACAGGACTTCGCCCGTCCGCTTGACTTCGTCGCCTTCGGTCAGGGACTCAAAGTTACCCAGCACCACGACACCGATGGAATCGGTCTCGAGGTTCTGTGCGACGCCAATGACGCCGTTCGGGAACTCGAGCAGCTCGTTCGTCATGCACCCTGGCAGCCCGGAAACCTGGGCAATACCATCTGCAGCCGAAGTCACCACGCCGACCTCCTCACGGGAGGCCTCCGCGGAGTAGCTCGAGGTGTAGTTCGCTATCGCGCTACGGATCTCATCGGAGGAGATCGTCAGCTCCGCCATGTTCTTCCTGCTCTCGGTAGTTTGTTCCAGCATTATCTTCGTTCTAAAGGGCCGCGTTGGCAGCGACGTCGGTGCGCAGGCGCGTGAGCTTGCCACGCGTCGAACCATCAATCACTTCGTCACCAACGCGGATAACCACACCACCGAGGAGGCTGGGGTCAACCTCGGAGTGGATGGCCATCTCGCGGCCGTAAATCTTCTCAAGCTTCTGCGCCAGGACGCCGCGCTGGGAGTCGGACAACTCCTCCGCGGTGGCGACACGTGCCACGGTCTTGCCACGCATACCGGCAAACTCGGAGGACAGCTCCACCAAGTCATCTACCGGGTTGTGGCGCGGGCGACCGATGACCTGCAAAGCCAAAGCCTCGGTGAACATCGTCACCTTGCCGTAAATCACGTTTGCCAGCAGTCCTCGCTTCTTCTCGGAGGCCGCCGTGCGGTCGGACAACAGCTGGGTCAGATCCTTTTCGCGCTCCAGCACGTTGGCGAGCTGGTACAGCTCAGTTTCAACCTGCTCGAGCTTGCCGTCTTTCTCGGCCCCGCGCGCGATTGCGCGGCGGCCGAGGTTGACCAGCCCGGTGCGGAACTCGCGGGGCGTGGACCACTCCTGCTCGGCTGCTGCCAGCAGGACCTCAAGCGTCGGATCTGCGACCTTGGCGCTAAACACGTCGCGCATAATGCCGGTGCGCTGGGAGCTCTCCACCGAGTTATCAGCAACGGCGATGCGCAGTGCGCGCTCGCCGTCGAGCTGGTTCACGATGAGGAAGAGCTCAGCACCGACGTTCATCGCCACGGCGACGGCATTGTCGGAATTCTGGATCAGCTGATCAAGCTTCTCCGAGACCTTTGCTTGTGCTTCGCGACTCGCTGCCTTCATCTCGCCTACTTTCTCGTCGAGACGTTGTCGAGCTCAGAGAGGAAGGAGTCGATCGTGTTCGAGCGGCGGGTGGAGTCCGACAGCTCGGTGCCAAGCAGGCGCTCGGCGAGGTTGATCGAGTTCTGGCCCAAATCGTTGCGCAGCTCTGCGACGACCTGCTCACGGGATGCCAGAAGCTGCTTCTCTCCAGCTTCCACAATGCGCTTGGACTCTGCCTCCGCGCGCTCGCGGGACTCCGCCTCGATCTCCTTACCCTTGGTGCGGGCAGCTTCGCGGATCGCGGCGGCCTCGGCGCGTGCCTCGGCAAGCTCAGCATTGTTCTTTTCCAGGGCAGCCGATGCTTCAGCCTGGGCAGCCTGAGCGCGCTCAATGCCACCCTTGATTTGGTCTTCGCGCTCCGCCAGCACTTCCCGGAACTTCGGAAGCACGTACTTCCAGAAGAGGAGGAAGATGATGATGAAGACGACAAGCGACCAAACCACGTCGTACGGGGCAGGCAGAAGCACGGAGGGCTCCGAAGTCATCGGAATCTCCTCGGTCCCTTCTGCCGCCACGAGAAATTCGTTGACGTTAGTCATTGGTTGCTCCTGTTCTAGAAATGAAATCTGTTCGCTAGGTGGTGCGAGCTTTTCTTAGAACAGGAAGCCGGCAACGAGGCCGATGAGGGCAAGGGCCTCAACGAAGGCGATACCCAGGAACATGGTGGTACGCAGCTGACCAGCCATCTCGGGCTGGCGAGCCATGCCCTCAACGGTCTTGCCAACCAGCATGCCGATACCGATGCCGGGGCCGATGGTGGCGATGCCGTAGCCGATGGACTGGAGGCCGTCGAACGCGGTGACAGACTCGTTTGCCTGGGCGAGGATGATGTCGTTCATGTGAAAGTCGTTCCCTTTCTAGGTGCTCCCCCGCTCCTAGTGCGGGAGGGCGAGTGACAATGTGGAGGGGTTATTCAGTTTGACCGGTTGGTCGCGCTTTGTTAGTGCGCATCCGCATGCAGCGATAGTTCGATGTACACCGCCGTCAGCAGGGCAAAAATGTATGCCTGCAGGAAAATAACGATGAGCTCGTAGAGCGTGAACAGAATCGCAGCAATGATGGTCAGGCCACTGAATGCGGTCCACCCGTTGAGCTGCCAGAAGAAGAAGTTCGTAGCAGAGTACAGCAGGACCAAAATGATGTGGCCGGCCAGGAAGTTCGCCATCAGACGAATTGCCAGGGTGACCGGACGCAGGATGAAGGTTGAGAAGATCTCAATCGGCACCACGAGGAAGTGGAGGAAGAAAGGCAGTCCAGGAATGACGGTGGAGTGCTTGAAAAACGCCACACCGTAGCGCTGGACGCCCGCGTAGATCATCGCGATGTAGGCAACAACCGCCAGCACGGCCGGCATGCCGATACGTGCGTTAGGTGAGATGTTGAGGAACGGAATGATCGTCGCGGCATTCATGAACAGCACGGTGAAGAAGATGGTGGCAATGACCGGCAGGAACCGGTTTCCATCCTTCTTCCCCAACGTATCTTCTGCAATGTTGACGCGGACGAAGTCCACGCCCATCTCTGCGAAGTTTTGCAGCCCCTTAGGAACCAGCTTCGGCTTCCTAAAGGCAATAACAAAGAGGACCACAAGGATTGCCGCGACAAGAAGTCGGACAAGCATAATGCGGTCGAGCGCGAACCATCCATTGGCAAAGTCTTCACCAATGAACTGGTCGTACGTGTGCCCCGGGAAAATTTCTGGACCAAGTTCGGGTGCGTGGAATGAACCCTTCATGGCCAAAGTTGTAACGCTCAGCGTTCTCTCCCGTTCTCGGGCCGCATCCTCAAAGAATGCGGTGCGATGGACGTCTTCATCAAGGCTGTCTCCCGCGGCGGACTCCGTCGCACATCTGCTTCCGCGGGGACAGGGGAGTCTCTTCAGGCAGCGAGACCCAGCGGCGCTGGGCAGTCCCCTGCCTCAAGTAAGCCCAGCGGATACTTTAACAGGTCGTCATGAGTTTCCTGGACTTTGGGGGGACTCGGACACTATGCACCCTCAACCTGGGAAGTTTGCGCCCAACTTTGACTCAACAGCCTGCAGATTTGCCCTCCTGTAACATCAGTCACACACACGCGAAAAGGGGTGGAATTTTCCCCTTCTTTGACCAAGGCGTGGGCCTAGCTACCCCCGGTTGCGCACCTCCGGGGGCAGGCCGGATCGGGGATAGCTCGGGGCTAGCTCAGGTACGACGTCCTCGTCGTAATAACGCCCCACGCCTCGGCGGCCAGCGCGACGACGAGCGCCGCGAGCGTGGTGACACCGAACGCCGTCAAATCATAAAAGTTGAAGTTACGCAACCAGACGAAGAGCAAAATCAAGACCACCATCTTGACCAGCCACCCGCCGAGGACGACCGCCATCGTGGTGCTGGGCGAGGATTCGGAGGTCACCAGGACGGTGACCGCGGTAGCCAGCACGAACCCACCGCCAATGGCCACGCCCAAGAGCACGGCCCAGATCCCGGGGAGATCGCGCGTGGCGCCCCATGCCATCAGGCTGATCAACGTGAGCGCGACGAGCGCTCCCCCGGCAACCTTGAGGGCTCGGATGATTGGCCGACGCTGGTCCGTGTATTCGGAAGCGTCGCGGACGTTAAGGTCGCGGGGCTGGGATTCCGGATTCGGGCTGGAAGTAGTCACGGTGGGTAAGTTTACCTACGCGCGTGCTCGACCTCCCCGCGCCCTCTCCCCTCGCCGGACCCCTGCGGGGCCACGACCGGTTTCGGCCCAATCTTTCCGGCCATCAGCGGGACGAGTGTGAGCAGAAAGGCGCCGAGCAAGAGTACAGCGGTGAATACCACTGCCACCCGCACCGGCACGATGGAGAAGCTCACCGCGCCAAACGCCACAGCGGCGACCCAGAAGTACAGGACGAGCACGGTGCGTCGGTGCGTATGCCCCAAGCGCAGAAGCCTGTGGTGGATGTGCCCGGCGTCCGCAGCAAAGGGGCTTTGCCCCCTCGCGGTGCGTCGAATCACCGCCCAAACCAGGTCCACCACCGGAAGCGCAATCGCAGCAGCGACCACGATGATCGGACTGATCAACGCCACCAGGTCTGCGGTCCCGTACAGCGACATGTTGATCTTGCCCGACGCCGAGATCGACGCCGCAGCCAGCAACAATCCGATCAGCATCGCGCCCGAGTCGCCCATGAAGATGCGTGCCGGCTCAAAATTGTGCGGAAGGAAACCCGCGCAGATGCCCACGAGCGCCGCGCAAATGATCGCAGGCGGATACGCGGACACGGCACCGCCCTGCTCGTGCAGGACGGTCAGCGAAAACACCAGGATCGCTGTGCCGGCGATAACGCCGATCCCCGCGGCGAGCCCGTCGATGCCGTCGACGAAGTTCACGGCGTTGACCAGCAGCACCGTAAACACGGCAGCGATCACCATCCCCTGCATCTGGTCCAGAATCAGCGTGGTGCCCTCACCGAAGGGCACGTAGAACACGGTGAACGCGATGCCCATCAGGCACATAATGATGGCGGCCAAGAACTGCCCCAGCAGCTTCGTCATCGCGCCGAGCTCGTAGAGGTCGTCCACGATACCCACGATGACGATCGCAAACGCGCCCGCCAGCACCGCCGTCATCTCCGGGGTGATCGGCGCAAACCCGCGGGTCAGCGCGGGAAGCTGCTGTGCGAGGAACACGGCGCAAACGAAGCCGGTGAACATAGCAAGCCCGCCCACGGACGGCGTCGGCTGCGTGTGCACGTCTCGTTTGCGGACCTCCGCGACACGCCCGGTGCGCACGAGCAATGAGCGCACCGGGCCGGTGGCTAGGTACGTGATTGCGGCGGCTACGAGCAGGACGAGGCCGAGCTCGCGCAGCGGGACGCCAGCTCCCGTCATCTACTTCCTCCGCAAGCTCTCCGGGTCAAGGTTCAGGACTTCACCGAGCCGCTCGGCGCTGATCGCTGCCTCGCGCAAGATCTGCGGGTGGCGGCCGGAAATGTCGATGATCGTGGAAGGCTCTCCCACCTGCGCGTCGCCACCGTCGAGGTACACGCCGATCGCGTCGCCAAACTGCTGCTTCGCGTTCGCTGCGTTGAGCGCCGGCGGATTGCCAGAGATGTTGGCGGACGACACCGCCATCGGCCCCGTCCGCTGCAGCAGCTCCAGCGCGAGCGGCTGGTTAGGCATGCGCAACAGCACGGTGCCGCGCGTATCGCCCAGGTTCCACGGCAGGCTCGGCGCCTCCGGGACGACGATGGAGAGCCCACCCGGCCAAAACGCCTCGACCAGCGTCTTCGCCGTGTCGGAGAACTCCCGCACGAGCCCCTGAATGGTGGTCCAGGAACCGACGAGCACCGGCACCGGCATGTCCGGCCCGCGGCGCTTGGTGGCCAGGAGGCTCGCCACGGCGTCGTTATTAAAGGCGTCAGCGCCGATCCCGTAGACCGTGTCCGTGGGCAGCACGACGCAGCGACCCGCCTGCACCTGTTCGACCGCAGCGGTCAGCCCCGCCTCGCGCCCGCTCGGCTCGAGGCAGTTGTAGATCATGCTCCCCATATCGCTCCTTCGGTTCCGTTTCGGCTACAGCTTACTCGCGCACACAAACCGGTTCCGCCCGGCCAGGTCGCGCAGTACCGTCAGCGGACCGAAACCGCCGCAGGCCTCAATCACGGAGCAGGTGCTTGTCGACGTCACGTCGTCATGCTCCACGCCCAACCAGCCCCCGGGGCGCAGTAGTCGCTGGGCCACCGGTACGAGCCCGCGGATTGCGTCCATGCCGTCGGCGCCGGAGAAGACGGCCTCGGGCGGGTCGCAGTACACCTCCGGCTCGAGGTCCGGGGTGTCCGGGACGTACGGCGGGTTGGCCACCACGAGGTCCACCGCGCCGTCGAGGTCGCGGAGGAGCTGGGGGTCGGTCATGGAGGCGTCGACAAGCGTGATGCGCACCCCGTGCGAGGCGGCGTTGCGCGCCGCGTACTCACGCGCGGTGGCGGAGAGCTCGACGGCGTACACGCGCGCTTCGGGGATATGGCTGGCAACGTAGATAGCCAGCGCCCCCGAGCCGGTGCCCATGTCCACCACGGTGGGTGCCGGCGTGCCGGCGAGGGTGCGCACGGCCCAATCGGCCAGGACTTCCGTTTCCGGGCGCGGGATGAACACGCCAGGGCCGACGGCGAGGTCGAGCGGCCCGAAGGGGGCCGTGCCCGTGATGTGCTGGAGCGGCTCACGCTGCGCACGACGCTTGACCACGCCAGCGAAACGCTCAGCAAACGTCTCGTCCACATCTGCAAACATAACCGCCATCGGGCTCATGCCCAGCACGTGGGCGGCGAGCAGGCGGGCGTCGACGTCCGGGGTGGGGACGCCGGCGTCGGCGAGGATCGAGGTGGCGTCGAGAAGCTGCTCCCGCATCGTGGTGCGCCTACTCGGCTTCAAGTCGCTCCTGGCGCTCGTGGGTCTGCAGCGCGGTGATCAGATCCTCCATGTTGCCGTCGAGGACCGAATCCAGGTTGTTCGCCTTGAAGTTGATGCGGTGATCCGAGATGCGGTTCTCCGGCCAATTGTAGGTGCGGATGCGCTCCGAACGGTCCATCGTGCGGACCTGGGAGGCGCGGCCTTCGGCCTCGGCGGCCTCGGCCTTCTCGCGCTCCAGCTGGTCCAAGCGGGCCTGCAGGACCTGCATCGCGCGGGCGCGGTTCTGGATCTGGGAGCGCTCGTTCTGGCAGGTCACCACGATGTTGGTGGGCAGGTGTGTGATGCGCACCGCGGAGTCCGTGGTGTTCACGCCCTGGCCACCCTTACCGGAGGAGCGGTAGACGTCGACGCGGATGTCCTTCTCGTCGATGTGGACGGACTCGACCTCGTCGGCCTCCGGGAAGACGTAGACGCCTGCCGCGGAGGTCTGGATGCGGCCCTGGGACTCGGTGACGGGCACGCGCTGCACGCGGTGGACGCCGCCCTCGAACTTCAGCTTGGACCAGGCGCCGTCGCGCGACGGGTTCTTCGCCTTGACGGACACCGTCATGTCCTTGATGCCGCCGAGGTCGGTCTCCGCGGCGTCGAGGACGTCCCACTTCAGGCCGTTCTTCTCGCAGTACTTCTGGTACATGCGCGCCAGGTCGCCCGCGAACAGGGCGGCCTCTTCGCCGCCCGCACCGGCTTTGAGCTCCATGATGACGTCGTCGCCATCGTGCTCGTCGCGCGGGGCGAGGAGGTCTGCGAGCTCCTCCTCCAGGCGGACGATCTCGCCCTCGAGGCGCTCCGCCTCCTCCGCGAACTCCTTGTCCTCGCTGGCCATCTCGGCTGCCGCCTCGTGGTCGTCCTTGGCCTGCTGGAGCGCGTCGTTCGCTTTGATGATCGGCTGCAACTCGGCGTAGCGCTTGGACAGCTTGCGGAACAGGTTCTGGTCCGAGGTCACCTCCGGGTCACTCATCTGTGCCTGGATGCCCTGGTATTCGGAGACATAGTCGTCTACAAGTGAGACTTCATTCGCCATTACTTGTACTCCTCTTCGTCTTTGTCCGCGACCATGGGAGCGGAGTTGGCCACACCCATGAGGAACTCGCCGTTCGACTTCGTCTTCTTCAGCTGCTTAATCAGCATATCGATGGACTGCTGCGGATCCAGCGCCGAGAGGATGCGGCGCAGCTTGTGCATAATGCGCGTCTCCTCCGGGCTCATGAGCAGATCGTCCTTGCGCGTACCGGACGGGTTGACGTCCACCGCCGGGAACACGCGGCGCTCCGCGATCTTCCGGTCCAGCTTGAGCTCCGCGTTACCGGTGCCCTTGAACTCCTCGAAGATGACGGTGTCGCCGGCGGAACCGGTCTCCACCATGGCGGTCGCGATGATGGTCAGCGAGCCGCCCTCCTCGATGTTTCGGGCTGCACCCAGGAAGCGCTTCGGCGGGTACAGGGCGTTGGAGTCCACACCGCCGGAAAGGATGCGGCCCGACGCCGGCGACGAGTTGTTGTACGCGCGGCCCAGGCGGGTGATGGAGTCGAGCAGCAGAACGACGTCCTGCCCCATCTCCACCAGACGCTTCGCACGCTCGATCGCGAGCTCCGCGACGGCAGTGTGCTCTGACGGCGGGCGATCGAAGGTCGACGCGATAACCTCGCCCTTCACGCTGCGCTGCATGTCCGTGACCTCTTCCGGGCGCTCGTCGACGAGAACGACCATGAGGTAGCACTCCGGGTTGTTAGTGGCGATCGCGTTGGCGATGTTCTGCAGGATTGTCGTCTTACCAGCCTTCGGCGGGGAGACAATCAGCGCGCGCTGCCCCTTACCAATCGGCATGACCAGGTCGATCACGCGGGTGGTGAGGATCTTCGGCTCGGTCTCCAGGCGGAGGCGCTTGTTCGGGTACAGCGGGGTGAGCTTGTGGAACTCGGCGCGCTGCTTCGCCTCCTCCGTGGTCATCCCGTTGACGGAGTCGACGCGGACGAGCTGGTTGTAGCGCTGGCGGTTGCGGCCGTTGCCGTGGGAGTGGCTTTGCCCGTTCTGGCGAACCTGGCCGATTACGGCGTCGCCCGCGCGCAGGCCGTTCTGGCGCACCAGCTTCTGGTTCACGTACACGTCTGCGCTGTTCTTGCGGTAACCGGTGGTGCGGACGAACGCAGCGTTGTTGTCCACGATGTCCACGATGCCGGCAACTTCCTGCAGCTCCTCCGGGTCGAACTGCTGGTTGTTGTCGTTCTGATTGTGCTGGTTGTCGCGGTTGTCCCGGTTTCGGTTCCGGTTGCGGCGGTTCCGGCGGCCGCGGCGTCCGCCGCCGCCCTGGTTGCCGTCGTCGTTGTTGTTGTTCCGGCCACCGCGATTGTTGTGCTTGCCGCCGCGGCCGTTGTTGTCGTTGTTGTTGTCGCGATTGTCGTGATCGTTGTTGTCACGCTTCTCATCGCGCTTGTCGTCGCGATTGTTGTTGTCGTCCTGGTCCTGGCGTGCGCGGTTGCGGCGCGCCCGACGCGCGGCCGAGCGCGATTCGTACTTCTGCCCCTCGTTCTCAGCCTGCTCGCCCTGCTGCGGCTGTTCCGCTTGCGTGTCCTGCGCTGTGTGCTCACCGTCCGCGGGACCAGCGGAGCGTCGAGAAGCGCGGCGGTGATGCCCTTCGTTGGTGTGTTCCTCGGCTGCTGCCTCGGCCGCCGCGGCGCGTGCCTTGCGCGGAACCTCCCCGGTCACAATCGCCTGGATCAGGTCGCCCTTCCGCAAACCGGAGACGCCCTTCAGGCCCTTTTCCGCCGCCATCTTGCGCAGCTCGGGGATCTTGAGTGCGGAAAGATCGGCGTTGCCGCCTGCTGCCGCGTTACCCGTGTCGGTCACGAATGTCCTTTCGTCGCTTGACCAGTTGTGGTGTCCCCCGCCAAGGAGCCGGCGGGCGCTCCGGAAGCGATCGCGTTTCCGTGCGCAATATGTGGGACGTTCATCGCCTAAACCGGCGTGTCAATCTCTATGCGGCACTTGCTCGCCGCGAGTGTTCCCCTCAAAGGCCTCGAGGTCGTGGTGGCCAAGGCATCACTGGCCTCGCACCATTCGTACGCCGCCTGCGTGCGCGACGCGACGAGTGCGGAGGGTTGGTGGGAACTACCTGGAACCCCGACTGCGCGTCAAGCGCCCAGGCACTATGTCGAACCCGCGAACAGTGTAGCGCATGACGCAACACGTGTACTTCCTACCCTTGTTTTCCGGCGAGTCGGACTGGCTAGACTAGACCGCATGCTTTCAACGATGCAGGAAGTGCCGTTCTCAGTCGCGCAGATTTTGCACTACGGGCAGCACACCCACGGGTCCACCAAGTGCACCACCTGGCGCGCGACCGGCGCAGAGGAATGCACGTTTGCGGACATTGGCGCGCGCGCCGGGGCGTTCGCCAACGCACTGCACGATGACCTGGGGATCGACGGCGACCAGCGCGTGGCCACCTTCATGTACAACTGCGCCGAGCACCTCGAGGTGATGTTCGCCGTCGCCGCGAAGGGCGCGGTCTTCACGCCGCTGAATATCCAGCTCATGGAGGACCAGATCGCCTACGTTGTCAACCACTCCGAGGCGAAGGTCGTGGTCGCCGACCCGCGCCTCGCGCCCAAGCTCGGCCGCCTGCTCGCACAGTGCCCGCTGGTAGAGACGGTCGTGTTCACCGGCCTCTACCCCGTCACGGAACCCTCGGAGGAGATGCCGGACGGGGTTCGCACGGCGAGCTATGAGCAGCTTCTCGACGGCCGCAGCACCGTCTTCCCCTGGCCCACCCTCCCCGAAAACACGGCCGCCGCCCTGGTGTACTCCACCGCGACGACCGGCGCGCCGAAGGGCGTGGCGTACTCGCACCGCTCGCTGTGGCTCGAGGCGACAAGCCTGCGCGCCATGGACTCGCTCGCCGTGACCCATGGCGAATCATTCCTCTGCTGCATCCCCATCTACCACGTGCTGAGCTGGGGTGTGCCCTTCGCCGCGTTCCTCGCCGGCGCGCCCCTGGTCCTGCCCGACTCGGACATGTCCGCGCCGACGCTGGCCAAGCTCATCGCCACCACGCACCCGCGCGTCGCCCACGGCGTGCCGACACTCTGGATCCAGCTGATGGTCCACTACCTGCACAATCCCCCGGAGCGCATGAGCCTGCAGGAGCTCTACGTCGGCGGCTCCCCCGCCCCGCCCGCGCTGATCAAGATGTGGGAGGAGCGCTACGGCGTCGACGTTGTCCACGTGTGGGGCATGACCGAAACGTCCACGGTGGGCACGGTTGCGCGCCCGCCGTCGGGCGCGTCCGGCGAGGCTCGCTGGGCGTACCGCATCTCCCAGGGCCGGTTCTCGCCGTCACTGGAGTACCGGGTGGTCAACGACGGCCAAATCATGGCCTCGACGGACCTGACCCAGGGCGAGATCCAGGTCCGCGGCAACCTCGTGGCCAAGGGCTACTACCACTCCCCGACCCAGGAGCCCGGAAAAATCGCCTCCGAGTTCCGCGGGGAGCAGATTACCGACGCCCGCAAGCACTTCACCGCCGACGGCTGGCTCCGCACCGGTGACGTTGGCACCGTGACCAACGATGGGTTCATGACGCTCTACGACCGCGCCCGCGACGTCATCCGCTCCGGCGGCGAGTGGATTTATTCCGCACAGGTGGAAAATCTCATCATGGAGTCCGACGTCGTCGTCGAGTGCGCCGTCATCGGCATCCCCGACAAAAAGTGGGGCGAGCGCCCGCTCGCGGTGACGAAGCTGCTCAAAGGCATCGAGGCGTCCCCCGCCACCGCCGAGCGACTGCGCGCCGGGCTGGAATCGGTGCTGCCGAAGTGGATGACGCCGGAATACTGGACGTTTGTGGATTCCATCGACAAAACCTCCGTGGGAAAGTTTGACAAGAAAGACCTGCGCAAGCACCTCGCCCGCGACGAGTTCGACATCATCGCGCTACCCGGCCCCGGCAACCGGTCGCACGGCAACCCGTCGACGGCGGAGGTGGAGGCTGCGCACGAAGAGGAGCGAAAGTGACAGGAGCCCGCACGCTTGATGACCGCTACGGACGCACCGCCCGAGACCTCCGTGTCAGCCTGACCGACCGCTGCAACCTGCGCTGCACGTACTGCATGCCGGCAGACGGCCTCGAGTGGATGCCCACCGAGCAAGCACTCACGGACGAGGAAACCATCCGCCTCATCCGTCTCGCCGTCGAGTCGCTGGGCATCCGCCAGGTCCGCTTCACCGGTGGCGAGCCGCTCCTGCGCAAGTCGCTCGAGCAGATTGTCGCCGCGACGAAGCGCATGCGTATCGACGCCACGCCCACCCCTCCCACCACCGCCCTCACCACCAACGCGCTCGGCCTGGCACGACGCGCCACCGCGCTCGCCGATGCGGGGCTGGACCGCATCAACGTGTCCCTAGACACCACGAGCCCGGACCTGTTCACGCGCCTGACGCGCCGCGACCGTATCCACGACGTTTTCGCGGGCATCGACGCCGCCCTCGCCGCCGGCCTGACCCCCGTCAAGGTCAACGCGGTGGTCATGCCGGGGGTGAACGAGGACGGGATCCTCGACCTCGTCGACTTCGCCCTGGACAAGGGACTCCAGCTGCGCTTCATCGAGCAGATGCCACTGGGGCCGCGGGAAAACTGGCGACGCAGCGACATGGTGACGGCCACCGACATCCTCGCCCAGGTCGAGGAACGCTACGCGCTCTCGCCCGCCGAATCACCGCGCGGCTCGGCACCCGCCGCCCTGTGGAACATCACGGACGGCACCCGCTCGGGCACCCTGGGGGTCATCGCATCGGTGACGCACCCGTTCTGTGGTGCCTGCGACCGCACGCGCCTCACCACAGATGGCGCGGTCCGCTCCTGCCTATTCTCTTCAACCGCGGACGAGGTGTCGCTGCGCGACCTCATGCGCGCAGGAGCCTCGGACGACGAACTTGCCGACGCCTGGGCCCAGGCCATGTGGCTGAAGAAGCCAGGTCACGGCATTGACGACGAAGGCTTCCTCCAGCCCGAACGCCTCATGAGCGAGATCGGCGGCTAACCCATGAGCGCCCACCACCCCGGAGAAGGCCAGGGCACACGGCCGAGCGTTACCGAACACCTCGAACGCGTGCTCTCGCTCGCCCACCCGCGCGTCGAACGCGACGTCCCGCTCGACGCCGCAGCCGGCCTCGTGCTCGCCTCCGACGTCAGCGCAGCGCTCGCCGTTCCCCCGTTTGACAACTCCGCCGTCGACGGGTTCGCCGTCCACGCGTCAGACCTCCCCGCCCCCGGCCCGTGGACGCTCCCGGTCGCGGGCGACGTCCCCGCCGGCTCGCCCGCACTCGCCTGCCCCGCGGGCCACGCCATCCGGGTCATGACGGGCGCCCCCGTCGACGGAGCCGACTCCGACCTGATTGTCGTCCCGGTCGAGCAGACCAGCATCCCCCGCGGCCCGCACCCGCTCCCGCAGCACGTGACCATCAACGAAGCCGACACCTCGCGCAGCCACATCCGGCGCGCCGGCGAGAACGTCCGCCCCGGCACGCGGATAGCCAGCCGCGGCACGCTTTGCGACGCCCCCACGCTCGCCGCGTGCGTCTCCACCGGCATTCGCACCGTCGACGTCTTCGCGGCGCCTCGCATCGCCGTCGTGTCCACGGGGAGCGAACTCGTGCCCTGGCCCGGCGCGGTCAGCGGCCCGCAGATCCCCGACTCGAACCTGCCAATGCTCGCAGAACTGGCCGCCGCAGCGACCGGGCACCGCGGGACCGTCCAGCGCTTCCACACCAACGACGCCGCCACCGACGCCGCGGACCTCCTTGCCCGCGCCGCCGCATCCTCAGACCTGGTCATTACTTCCGGCGGCGTCAGCGCCGGAGCGTTCGATGTGGTCCGCGCGGTGGCGGAGGACGAGGCGAGCGGGTCGATGTGGTTCGGCCACGTTGCGCAACGCCCCGGCAGCCCACAGGGGGCCGGCACGTTCCGCGGCACCCCAATGGTGTGCCTGCCGGGCAATCCGGTTGCCGCCTACGTCTCGTTCGTCCTGTACGCCGCGCCGTTGATTGCAGCCCACACCGGTCGCACTGACCGACTGCGTCTCGCCGAGCGTCCGCGGGTTGTGGCCGAGCGTGCACCCGGGTTCCCGTCGACGTCGAAGCCGGGCACGACGTTCGCGGTGCCCGTCCGGCTGCGGTACGACGGCGACCGGGCGGTGGCCGAGCCGTTTTCGGCGGCGACGAGCTCGAGTTTCGTGGCATCGTTGGCGGGTGTGGACGGGCTCGCTGTCGTCGATAAGCACTCTGGCCCAGTACACGTATATCTCTAAGGAGCATGATGGAATTCACCCACTTGAACGGCGCTGGCGAGGCCTACATGGTCGACGTCACGGAGAAGCGGCCGACCGTGCGCACGGCGACGGCGCAGGGCGAGGTCGCGTGCTCGCCCGAGGTGATGGCGGCGCTGGAGAACGGAACCGTGCCGAAGGGCGACGTGCTCGCGGTGGCGCGCGTCGCCGGGATCGCCGCTGCGAAGCGCGTGCCAGAGTTGCTGCCGCTGGCGCACACGATTGGCGTGCACGGCTGCGCGGTCGAGATTGCGCTGCGCGAGGACCACGTGTTTATCCAGGCGACGGTGCGCACTGCCGACCGTACCGGCGTGGAGATGGAGGCGCTCACAGCGGTGAACGTCGCCGCGCTGTCGATCGTAGACATGGTGAAGGGCGTGGACCGGTCCGCGTACATCCGCCGCTGCGGCATCACGGCGAAATCGGGTGGGCGCTCCGGTGACTGGTCGCGCGAGCTGCCCACGCTGCGCGAGCAGCCGGGGGCGTAGCGCGTGTCGCTCGGCGTCATCGTCCTCGCTGGCGGCAGGTCCACGCGCATGGGCGCGGAGAAGGCGCAGGTCAAACTCGACGGCCAGCGGCTGGTCGACCACGTCATCGCCTCGTTGCCGGACGATGCGGACGTCGTGGTGGTGTCCCCATTCCCGCTGGGACTGCGCGGCGTCAGCCAGGTCGCAGAGGACCCGCCGTTCGGCGGCCCCGTCGCGGGGATTGCCGCGGGTCTGGGCGCGCTCGAAACCGACCTCGTCGGCGTGATCGCCGTGGACGCTCCCCGGTCCGGCGCGCTGCTGCCCTGCCTGGTGCGCACCCTCACCGACAAGGAGACCGACGTCGCTGCAGTCGAAGCCGAAGACAGCTACTTGCAGCCGTTGTGCGCCGTCTGGCACCGCACAGCGCTGCTCCGGGCGCTCGAGCGCGGAGGCACAAGCGGCGTCGCCGCAAAGCGGCTTTTCGACGCCCCCACGCAGGTGGCGCGCGTACCTGGCGACGGCCGCGAGCAGGACTACGACACCCCAGAGGAACTGGGCGCCCTCGGTGAGGTCGAACTCGGCCCCACTCATGCGTCCAACCAATCGTCGAAGCATTCGCCGTAATCTGGCAGCTCCGCCATGACGCGGGCATCGTCGTCGCGCAGCGGGGTGCGCCGGTCCCGCGAGACCCACCGCGCGCCGTCGGGACCGACGAAGTGGATGTCGTCGCCCTGTCGCAGAATTCGTATTTCCCCGTCGGAGACCATGGAGTGGCACGAACTGCACAGCGGGAGGAGGTTGTCCAGGTCGGTCAGCCCGCCGTTGGCCCAGTCGTCGATGTGGTGCGCCTCGATGAAGTGCTCATGCGTGCATCCGGGCATGGCACATTGACTTCCCCACATCGCGGAGAGCGCCTGCATCTGGGTTTTGCTGGCCAGCCTGCGCTTTCTCCCGTAATTGATGATCAGCCCGTGGGTGTCGGCGAGCACGCCGCGCGCCTCTGCGTTCGCCGCGATGTTTGCCAGCCTGAACGCCGGCACCGAAGTGTTGTTGGGCAAATATCCCCGCCCCTGGGTGTCCATCATGATGGTCACCTGCGCTGCCGGGGCGAGCTTGGTCGACCTGGCCATCCCCGAGCGGACCAGCTGCACCATCCCCATCAGCGACGCGAGCAGCAGCCGCTGCGGAGGCAGACCCGTCCCTGATTTCAGGAGGTCAGCCTGTGCGGCGTCCGGGAGGTCGGCGACCTTGTCCAGCGCCGCGTCCAGCTTGGCGTGGTCCAGCATGCCGTCCGCATCCAGGTAGTCGCGCATGTCCCTCATCCCGGCGTGGTACGCCAGCGCACCTGCCTTCAGCGCCGCTTTGAACTGCGCTCCGTCGACAGCGCTCATCGTGCCCCAGATTCGAGTCTTCTCCCCATCCTCCCTCAGCTGCAGTCCATTGGCGGAGTGCGTGGATCCGCCCGAATCGTTCTCCATGCTGCCCGCCAGCGCCTGCTTGAGCCCGTGGTAACCCAGCTCAACCGCCTGCTCAACAAGCACCGCCTCGTTGTCCGGCGTGATGTATTTCAGGACAAGCCTGACCGTCGAATAATCAAGCTCCCCGCTGGCAAACGCCTCACGAAGCAGCTCGTATGGGCGCAGCTTGCGGGCAACATCAGCGTATTCGTAGGCGCGGGACTTCTTCATCCTGCAGTAACGGATGAGCCACGCCGCGGTGCTGCGGCACCCGGTTTCGCCGGCGTAGTCTGCCTCATCAAACTGCCCTATCGCATCCAGCACCGCAGCGTGGCTCTGGCTCAGCGCGTGGCTCGCTTTCACTATCTCCGCCGAGAGCGCTTTGAGGCTCTTCGGCCGCTCCAAGGTGGTAGTCACTGTCCTGTCTCCGAATCATCGATCTCATGTTTGTGCGAACAGTAACACCCCCACCGAACACGGAGTCAGAACATTTCGAACATAGCAGGTAATCGCGCATACTACGGCCGAACATTCTCCTCTTAGAACCCGCCACATTTACGCACACACATGCATTCGGTTTTCCGCCTGTGCGGAAAAATCGGCCCGCCAGAAATTCCGCCTGTGCGGAAAAACCGGCCCATCGCACCGCGCCGTTGCGCCCACCCCTGCGTGGTAGATTCTCTCCGTACAACTCGCCGCCACAAAGGAGCCGCCGTGCGCGCCGTTCACGCCGCCATCGCCGCGACCGCGCTCGCATCCCTCCTCGTCTCGTGCGCAAGCGACCCCGTTCCCGGCGCCAGCGAGGCGGTGGTCGTCCTCGGCGCAGCGTCGACAAGAGTCCTCAACGACGAGATGCGCACGCTTATCGACGCCCCACTCACCTTCAACAACGCAGGCTCCTCCACCCTCGTGCAGCAGCTGCGCGACGGCGCACCCGGCGACGTGCTCATCACCGCCGACGAGAAAAACATGGACGACGCGGTGCGCGCGGGCGTGGCGCGCGACCCCGAGGTCGTGGCGACGAATTCGATGGTGCTCGTGGTGCCGAAGGGAAACCCGGCGGGCGTGCGCAGCGCCGATGACCTGGAGCGCGACGACGTGAACTTTGTCATGTGCGACGCCCAGGTCCCCTGCGGCGCGGTGTCGCAGCAGCTTCTCCGCGCCAACTCGCTCGACGTTCACCCCGTCTCGCTGGAGCACAACGTGGCAGACACGCTGGGCAAAGTGGTCTCGGGCGAAGCCGACGCCGCGTTCGTGTACCGCACCGACGCGGCCGCGGCTGACGGCGACGTGGACACCGTCGACATTCCGCACGCCGCCGAGTTCCCGAATTCCCTGGTCGCGGGCGTCGTCACGAGCTCCGAGCACCCGGGCGAGGCCGGCGAACTGGTGCACCGACTCCACAGCCCGCAGGCGCGCGAGATGTGGGAGCAGTCCGGCTTCACACCGGCGGCATGATGCGCGCTCGACCGACCCCTACCCCGCCAGCCGTTTCGGCGCTGGCGGCGATCACGCTCGCGCTCATCGTCCTGCCCGTGTTTGCGCTCGGAGCGCGCGTGCCGTGGACCGACCTCGGCGCCGTGCTCCGGGCACCGGAAACGCACGATCTGCTGCGGGTAACGGTTGCGTCGGCCACGCTTGCCACGGTCATCGCGGTCGCGCTCGGCACGCCGCTGGCGCTGTGGCTCCAGCAGGTCCGCCGCGGGTCATCGCTGGCGCGGCTCCTCGTCCTCCTGCCACTGGCAATGCCGCCGGTGGTCGCGGGCCTTGCGCTCTCGGCGCTCATCGGCAGGCGAGGCCTCGCCGCCCCGCTCCTCGACGCGCTGCACTGGCAATTCGCCTTCGCCTTCCCCGGCGTTGTCGCCGCTCACGTGTACGTTGCCCTGCCCTTCGTGGTCATCACGCTCGATTCCGCGCTGCGCCAGCTGGGGCCGGAGGTGGCCGCTTCGGCGGAGGCGGTCGGGATCCCGCCGGGACGGATCGTTCGCCGGATTATCCTGCCCGCCATCGCCCCGGCTCTCGTCACCGCCGCTGGGCTCGCGTTCGCCCGCTCGCTGGGCGAGTTCGGCACCACCCTCACCTTTGCCGGCTCCATGCCTGGCACCACACGAACCATGCCGCTGGGGATCTACCTGGCGCGCGAGGTCGACCAGTCACTCGCCTACGGGCTTTCCGCCATTCTGGTGGGGTTCGCGGTCCTCGCGCTGGCGGCAACCGCCCTGCCAGCCGCGCTCGCGCAGTGGCGCGGCCGACACCGGCCCGCGGAACAACCGCGGGAAACCGGCACGATCGACGCCGCGAAACTCAGTCAGCTGACCCGCCCCGACGCGCGCGGCGAGGAAGTCCTTGTCGGGGCCACCCGCTTTCCCGCCAACGCAACAACGGCGCTCATCGGGCCGAATGGCGCGGGGAAGACGACGCTGGCCAGGGGCGTTGCAAAGCAACGGGGCGTAGTGCTGCTCACGCAGGACCCCGCACTGCCGCCGACCGCGACGCCGCGCACCGCGCTCGCTATGGTCACCCGCAGCGCCGAGCAGCTGCTGCGCGCGGCCGGGCTCGCATCGCTGGCAGACGTCCCCGTCCCCGCGCTGTCCGGCGGGCAGGCAGCCCAGGTCGCGCTGGTCCGCGCGCTCGCCGCCCGCCCCCGCGTGCTCATCCTCGACGAACCGCTCGCCGCCATTGACGCCGCCACCACCGCCCAGTGGCGCCGCCTGCTGCAGGCCACGGCCAGCGAACGCACCACGATCGTGGTCACGCACGATGCCATCGACGTCGCAACGCTTGCGGACTACGTCGCCGTCATGCGCTGCGGCAGCGTCGTCAGCCTGCGCCCCGCCGCCGACGAGCTCGCCGCCCCCGCCACCGCATTTTCCGCACGCCTACTGGGCATGAACCTGCTCGCGGACCTCAGCCTGCTCGAGGGGCCACCGCTTCCCGACGCCACCGTGCCCCGCCCCCTCCGCGCCTCCTTCCCCCCGGACGCGCTCTCTGTGATTCGCACCCCACAGCCCGCGGGCTCCCACCTGCTCCGCGGGCGCGTCAGCGCGGTCGACCTGCTCCCGGGAGGCGGCGCCGCCGTTGAGCTGGCCGTGGGCGGGGACGCCGAGCACACCGAGCACACCGAACACTACGTCTCGCTGCTCGTGGATCGCGACGCGGTGCTGCGCCAGGACCTCGCGCCCGGAACGCAGGTGACTTGCGCGTTAGACGCGCGGAAGGTCAGGCTCATCCCGGCGGAACACGGGTGAAGTTTTTCCGCACGTGCGGAAAAACTTCACTACCCACCCGCGAACGGTGGAAGCACGTCGACGCGCGACGCGCCGGCCAGCGGCGTGGAAGGATCCGACCGGGTGCCGTCGACGAGGAATGTGCAGCGCGCCACGATGTCCGCGAGCGTCTGGCCGGAATCGGTGGTGCCGGTGTGGCGCGACGTGGCGTCGATAAGCAACTGCTCGAGCGTTGAGAACTCGCCGACGTCCTCGCACGGCGTGCCAGTGGCCGCGCGGGCGGCGGCGAAGTAGTGGATCTGCATGCTCACACGATACCTGCGTGCTGCGCCGTACGATGGCCCCATGAGCCGAACCCCCGAAACGCATTTCGCCGCGGTGGCTGCAGCGCTGGGCGAGCGCCGCAGCGAGCTGACCACGCCGCTTGACGCTGCCGCGCGCGGGGCGTCGCTTGCCGGCGCCGTCGTGGCGCTGCGCCAGCAACCGCCCTTTACAAACTCGCAGATGGATGGGTACGCGGTGGGTGAGGTGGGCGCTCGCGAGGCGGTAGTCGGCCCCACCGTTGCTGCGGGCGCGGACCCGGACGCCGCGTACCCGGTGGGGCTCGGCGCGCTGGCGGCGCCGGTGATGACGGGGGCGAAGCTGCCGCGCGGGACGCGGGCGGTCGTGCCTGTGGAGGCGTGCGACCCGGGCTCGTTCGTCGGCGAGGGCGGACACGTGCGCCTGCCGGCAACGGAAGAAGGCGCCTTCGTGCGGCGGGCGGGCTCCGACATCGCGGCGGGCGAAGAGCTCGCTCCGGCGGGCGCGCCGGTTACCCCGGCGCTCGTCGGCGCGCTGGCAAGCCAGGGCATCGGCGAGGTCGAGGTCGAGCAGGCGGCGCGGATTGTCATCGTCACCGGGGGCGCCGAAGTCACCGCTAGGCCTGCCGGCCCCGCGACGATCCCCGACGCGAACGGGCCGATGCTGCGGGCGTTGGCGGCGCGGTACGGCATCGGGGTCGCAGCGCACGTACGCACCAGCGATGATCCGGACGAGCTGGAGGCGCAGGTACGGGAGGCAATCGCGGAGCACGCGCCGGACGCGGTGGTCACCTCCGGCGGGATCAGCCACGGCAAGTTCGAGGTGGTCCGCCAGGTCTTCCGCCAGGGCTGGTACGGGCACGTGGCCCAGCAACCGGGAGGCCCGCAAGGGCTCAGCCGCTTCGCCGAGACGCCCGTGATCAGCCTGCCCGGCAATCCGATCTCCACGCTGGTCAGCTTCCGTACCTACGTCGCGCCGCTGCTCGGGCACGCGCCCGAGCCGATTCTGGCGCCGCTTGCTTGCGATGTCGCGGGGTTGGAGGGCAGGGAGCAGTTCTTGCGTGGCGCGGTCAAGCACGGGGCGCTTCGGCCGATCGGCGGCCCCGGCTCACACCTCCTCGCGCAGGGGGCGCAGGCGACGCACCTCATCCGGATTCCCGCGGGTGCCACCCTGCGGGCCGGCGAGCTCGCCGCCGCGTACCCGCTGTAGCGCCCGGCGGTACGATGGGGACGCTATGAGAAACGCAGAGGTCATCGTCGCGTCCACGCGGGCGTCGCAAGGCATCTACCAGGATAAATCCGGGCCGATCGCGGTCGAGTTCCTGCGCGGAATGGACCTGCGCACCCCGGACGCCACCGTGGTCGCAGACGCCGACATCGACGCCGCTGTGCGCGACGCCATCGCCCGCCGGCCCAGCGTCGTCCTCACCTCTGGCGGTACCGGCATCAGCCCCGACGACCGCACGATCGAGGCCGTCGCCGCGCTTGTGGACCGCGAGCTCCCGGGGATCGCGCACGCCTTCTACCAGCAAGGTCTCGCCTCCACCCCGACCGCGATCCTCTCGCGCACCGTCGCCGGTATCACCCAGCGCGGCACCTTCATCATGGCCCTGCCCGGGTCGCGCGGCGGCGTGCAGGACGGGTGCGCGGTGCTCGCCCCGATCCTGTCCCACCTCCTCGACCAGCTGGAAGGCAACCATGCACACTAGCCGCCCCGACCCCGACACCGATCCCGACTACGTCGCCGCGCAGACCGGCCAGGTCATCGGCGCCATCGTCACGGACCAACCGCTCGAACTGCTCGCGCAGCAGGCCACCACCGACACACTCACCGACGCGATGGGCGCGCTCGTCCGCTTCGACGGGATTGTCCGCGACCACGACGGCGGCCAGCGCGTGCGCACCCTCGCCTACGAGGCGCACCCCAGCGCCACCGATGAGCTGCGGCGCGTCGCCGCGGAGGTCGCGACCGCCCACCCGATCCGCCTCTTTACCGCACACCGCACGGGCGAGGTGCCCATCGGCCAGCTCGCCTTCCTCGTCCTCGCCGCAAGTGCGCACCGCGGCGCTGCCTTCGACGCGTGCGAGGCAACCGCCGACCGCGTCAAGTCCGAGGTGCCGGTCTGGAAACGGCAGGTCATGGCCAGCGGCGAAACTCAGTGGGTGGGCATCGATGGATAGCCGCTACCTGCGCCAAACCGCGCTCATCGGCGAGGCCTCCCAGCAGAAACTCCGCGGCGCACGCATCGCCGTCGTCGGCGCGGGCGGCCTCGGCTCCCCCGCCCTCCTCTACCTCGCCGGCGCGGGCGTCGGGAGCATCGTGCTTATCGACGACGACGCGGTCGCCCTCTCCAACCTGCACCGCCAAGTCATCCACACCACCGACAGCGTCGGCGACGCCAAAGTGCTCTCCGCCATGGACGCGCTCGAGGCCCTCAACCCCGACACGGAGGTCGACCCAGTCCGCACGCGCCTGACGTGGGACAACGCCGTGGCGCGGCTCGCCGGCGCGGACATGGTCCTCGACGGCTCCGACAACTTTGACACCCGCCACGTCATCTCCCACGCGACCGCGCGGCTGGGCATCCCGCACATCTGGGGCTCCATCCTGGGTTTCGAGGCGCAGCTCTCCGTCTTTTGGGCCGGCCACGGCCCCGTCTACGAGGACCTCTTCTCCGCACCGCCGCCGCCCGGCTCGGTCCCGTCGTGCTCGCAGGCGGGTGTGCTTGGGCCGCTCGTCGGCGTCGTCGGCTCAGCGATGGCGTTGGAGGCGCTCAAGCTCGCCACCGGTATGGGCACGCCGCTCGTGGGCACGCTCGGCTACTTCGACGGCCTCGCCGGCACCTGGGAATACGTCCCGCTCAACGCGGACCCCGCCGTGACCGAGCGCGTCCGCGAGCTTGACCCACCGCACGGGCCCGCGGAAGTAGGCAGCATACCGCCGGGGGCAGTGCTTATCGACGTCCGCGAGCCCGCCGAATACGCCACCCACCACATCCGGGGCGCAATCAACGTGCCACTGGGCAGGGTCCTCGACGGCTACACCCCGCCGGAGTTAGAAGGCGGCGGGGTGCTCATCTGTGCTTCGGGCGCCCGCTCCGCGCGGGCGGTCGCCGCGCTCGAGGCCCGCGGCGTGCGCGGGGTGGCGAGCCTACGCGGCGGGATGGACGGCCTGCGGCGCTAGGCGCTCGCCCCTAGTCGCTCGTCAGCTCGGCCTTCACTGGGCCGGCGACCTCGAGATCCAGCACGCGCAGGCCGGCGGCGCGGGCCTCGTCCAGGATCGCCTCGTCGACGGGCTCGGTGCACAGCACCATCGCGGTCGGGCCGGCGCCGGAGAGGTACGCGGCATAGCCGCGGTTGCGCAGGCGGTTGACCCACTCCGCCGTCACCGGGAGTACGTCGGACCGGTAGGGCTGGTGCAGGCGGTCGCGGGTGCCTTCCCACAGCAGCTCAGGGTGGTTCTGAATCGCCACCGTCATCACCGCGGTGCGCGACACGTTGAAGCGCGCGTCCGTGTGCGTGACGTGGCTGGGCAGCACCTTGCGCACCGCGTTGGTGGAGGCGTGGAAGTCCGGCACCAGCGCGTACGCGCTGATCCGCGGATCGACGTCCACGCCCACGGCGCGGTACTCGGGCAGGGAGCGCCCGTCCACCGGGATTTCCGTCCAAGACACGACTGCCGCGCCGAGTACGGACGCGCCGGCGTTGTCAGGGTGCCCCTCGAATTCGCTGGACAGCTGGACGATCTCGTCGGTGCTCAGCGGACCGCCCGCGAGCGTGTTCGCGGCAACAACGCCGGCCACCGCGGCTGCTGCAGAAGACCCGAGGCCGCGCGACTGCGGGATGTCGTTATTGCAGGTCACCTTCAGCCCCGGCGCCTCGGCGTCAGCCGCCTTGAGCCCGGAGCGGATCGCCTTGACCACCAGGTGGGAGTTGTCACGCGGCAGCTCGTCGGCGCCCTCGCCAAAGATCTGTACGTCCAGCCCGGACGCGGTGACCTCGACCTCCACCGTGTCGTAGATGCTCACAGCGATGCCCAGGGTGTCAAACCCCGGGCCCAGGTTTGCGGAGGAACCCGGGACGGTCACGGTGGCCTTGAGGCCTACTTGCAGGTCGGTGGGCATTGCGTTCCTTTTCTGCCTTAGGAGTCGAGACGGATGACGGAGTTAACCGCTTGGACGGCGTCGTGCTCAGAGAGCCGCTGCACAATCGCGCGCAGGTCCTTCTCCAGCGCCTTGTGGGTGACCACAATCAGGTGGGCCTCGTTCCCGGACTCTTCCTGGCGCACCGCAGAGAGCGAAACGCCGTCGTCGGCAAAGTGCCGAGCGAGGTCGGCCAGCACGCCGACGCGGTCGGAGACCGTCATGTTGATGTGGTAGCGCGTGGGGACCTCGTCGAAGGCCACGACGTCGTAGTCGGCGTAGGGGTTCTCCGCGGGGGCGCGGCCGCCGTGCACCTTGTTGCGGGCGGCGCCGACCAGGTCGCCGAGCACCGCCGACGCGGTAGGAGCACCGCCGGCGCCGTTGCCGTAGAACATGAGGCGGCCGGCCGCCTCCGCCTCCACGAAGATGGCGTTGTAGGACTTGTCCACCGTGGCCAGCGGGTGCTCGTTGGGCACCAGGGTCGGGTGGACGCGGGCGTTGACGGCGGTGGTGTTGCCCGCATCGTCGTACAGCCGCTCGCAGATGGCCAGCAGCTTGATCGTCTGGTTCGACTTCTTCGCCGCCGCAATGTCATCCGCAGTGATCTTGGAGATCCCCTCGCAGTACACATCATCAAAGGTCACGCGGGTGTGGAAGCCCATGGACGCAAGGATCGCGGCTTTCGACGCCGCGTCGTGGCCCTCCACATCCGCGGTCGGGTCGGCCTCGGCGTAGCCCAGGCGGGTCGCCTCCGCCAGCGCGTCCTCGTAGCTCGCGCCAGTCGACGCCATCGCGTCCAGGATGAAGTTGGTGGTGCCGTTGACGATGCCGGAGATCCGCTCCACCTTGTCGCCAGCCAGCGAGCGGCGCAGCATGCCAACCACGGGGATGGCCGCGGCGACGGCCGCCTCGTAGTAGAGGTCCACGCCGGCCTCGTTGGCGGCGTCCGCCAGCTCGGAGCCGTGCGCCGCCACCAGCGCCTTGTTAGCGGTCACGACGGACTTCCCCGCGTGCAGCGCCTTGAGCACCAGCTCACGCGGGTAATCGATGCCGCCGATCAGCTCCACGACGACGTCGACGTCGTCGCGCGTGACCAGCTCGGAAGCATCGTCGGTGAGGTACACGTCCTGGACTTCCGGTGCGTCCTTGTGCTTGTCCAGGTTGGACACGGCGACGCCACGGACCTCGAGCGGGCCGCCGACGCGCTGCTCCAGGCTGTCAGAAAACTCCTTGAGCAGGCGCAGCACCTCGGTGCCCACGGTGCCCTTGCCCAGCACGGCCACGCCCACGGCGTGCCCAATCCCCTTGCCCGGGTAGTTGCCGTTGTGGCCTTCGGCGCTTGCGACGGTCATGCGTGTTCCCTCTCCTCAAGTAACGGGTCTGCGTACCCGGCACAGTGTACCGCTTGGTCTACTTTTTCGGGGCCGGGTACCGGTGTTAATATTCGCGGGCCAAAATGTCCTCGACCGTTTCGCGCCTGACCATGGGTTTTACCTGCCCCGCGCGCACGGCAACCACGGCCGGGCGCCCGAAGGAGTTGTAGTTCGAGCTCATGGAGTAGCAGTACGCGCCCGTCGCCGCGATGGCGATGAGGTCGTCGGACGCAATGTCGTCGGGCCACGCGACGTTTTCCACCAGGATGTCGCCAGACTCGCAATGCGAGCCGACCAGGCGCGTCGGCACTGGGGTGCCCTCGGTGAAGCGGTTGGCCACGCGGGCGTCGTAAAGCGATGCGTAGAGCGCTGGCCTGATGTTATCGCTCATGCCGCCGTCGACCGCGATGTAGCGGCGCGTTGCGGTGTACGAGGTGTGGACGTCCTTGACGATGCCGGCGCGGTACACCGTCACCGTGGACGGGCCCGCGATGGCGCGGCCGGGCTCGACCACCACAGTGGGGGCCTCGATGCCCAAGTCGTCGGCGACGTGCTGGACCTCGCGCAGAAGGTCCTTCGCCACCGCCCCGACGTCCAGCGGCTCCTCACCGTTCATGTACGCAATGCCGTAGCCGCCGCCCAAGTCGAGGAACTTGAGCGCGACGCCCTGCTCCTTCCAGATCTGGGCGTAGAGGCCAAGGACGCGCTGGGCGGCAAGCTTGAAGCCCTCAGCGTCGAAGACCTGGGAACCGACGTGGCAGTGCAAGCCGGTGAGCTCCAGGTTCGGCGAGCGGATCGCGGCGACCGCGGCCTCATACGCCGAGCCGGAGGCAAGCGACAGGCCGAACTTCTGGTCCTCATGGCTGGTGGCGATGAACTCATGCGTGTGCGCGTCCACACCCGGCTTGGCGCGGACGAAGACGTCCTGCACCTTGCCACACTCTTCCGCCAGCGCCGCGAGTTCGGTGAGTTCCTGGCGGGAGTCGATCACCACGTGGCCCACGCCGGCGTCCAGGCACAGGCGCAGGAAGCTGGCGGACTTGTTGTTGCCGTGGACCGTGATCCGCTCCGGCGGGAAATCGGCGGCCAGTGCGATGCGCAGCTCGTTCTCGCTCGCTACGTCAAGGGCCAGGCCTTCTTCGTCGACCCAGCGGGCGATGTGGCGGGTCAAAAACGCCTTCGACGCGTAGTGCACGTTGCGGGCGGAGCCGAACGCCTCTGCCATGTCGCGGCACCGCGAACGGAAATCGTCCTCGTCCACCACCATGACGGGCGTGCCGTACTCCGCGGCGATCTCGGGCAGCGGCGCACCCGCGATGGTGATCACGCCATCCTCCTGGCGCGCCGCGTTGCGGGGCCAGACGTGCGCGGGGAGCTCATTAAACTGCTGCGCAGACGGGGTTTCTACAGCATTATCCATGGTGCGCCAGTCCCCCTACATCCGCTCCGGGGCGGACACGCCGACCATGCGCAGCGCGTTTGCCAGCACCTGGCGGGTGGCCATAGATAGCGCGAAGCGCGCGCCGTGGATCGGGGCGGTGTCCTCGCCGGACTTCGGCAGGACCTGGCAGGAGTCGTAGAACTTGTGGAAGGAGCTCGCCAGCTCCTCGGCGTAGCGGGCGATGCGGTGCGGCTCGCGCAGCTCAGCGGCGGCCTTAACCACTGCCGGGAACTCGCCGAGCGTGCGGATCAGGTCACCCTCCTTCTCGTGCGTGAGCAGCGCGAAGTCCGCGCCCTCGGCGCTCACGCCGGCGTCCTGCGCGTTGCGTGCCAGCGAGCACAGGCGCGCGTGGCCGTATTGCACGTAGTAGACCGGGTTGTCGCTGGACTGCTTCGTCCACAAGTCCAGATCGATGTCCACGCTGGAGTCGACGGAGGAGCGGACCAGCGAGTAGCGCGCGCCGTCCACACCGATGGCGTCCACAAGATCATCCAGCGTGATGATCGTGCCCGCGCGCTTGGACATCTTCACCGGCTTGCCGTCGCGCACCAGGTTCACCATCTGGCCAATGAGCACCTCGACGGCCTCCGGGTTGTAGCCCAGCGCCTGCGCTGCGGCCCGCAGTCGCGCGATGTAGCCGTGGTGGTCCGCGCCGAGCATGTAGATGGCCAGGTCGTGGCCGCGATCAAACTTATCCGCCACGTAGGCAATATCGCCCGCAATGTAGGCGGCGTTGCCGTCGGACTTCAGCACCACGCGGTCCTTGTCGTCGCCGAAGTCGCTCGAGCGCAGCCACCAGGCCCCCTCAGCCTCGTAGAGGTTGCCGTTGTCCTTCAGCGTCTGGATCGCCTTGTCCACCGCGCCCGACTCGAACAGTGAATTCTCGTGGAAGAACACGTCGAAGTCCACGCCAAACTCGTGCAGCGACTCCTTGATCTGCGCAAACATCATCTCCACGCCAGCCGCGCGGAAGTTTTCCTGCACCTGCGCGTCATCGCCGTCGAGTGCATCGGCATGCTTATCGACGACAGCGCCCGCAATCTCCTTGATGTAGTCCCCGCCGTAACCGTCCTCGGGGGTCGGCTCCCCCTTCGCCGCGGCCACGAGTGAGCGGGCAAAACGGTCGATCTGCCCGCCGTGGTCGTTGAAGTAGTACTCGCGGGTCACCTCGGCGCCGGAAGCCTCCAGCACGCGCCCCAGCGAGTCACCCACGGCAGCCCAGCGGGTGCCGCCCAGGTGGATCGGGCCGGTCGGGTTTGCAGAGACGAACTCAAGGTTGATCTTCTCGCCTGCGTACAGAGTCGAGCCACCGAAGCCCTCTCCCGCGTCCAGGATCTGGCCAACCAGGCGCCCCTGCGCGGCGGATGCCAGGCGCAGGTTGAGGAACCCGGGGCCCGCGACCTCGGCGGTGTCCACTGCATCGTCCGACGACAGCGCCTCGGCCAGCCAGGTGGCGAGCTCGCGCGGGTTGGTCCCCGCCTTCTTGGCCACCTGCAGCGCGATGTTGGTGGCGTAGTCGCCGTGCTCCGGGTTGCGCGGGCGCTCCACGGTGACGTTGTCCGGCACTACGGATGCGTCGAGGTCGTGCTGCGTGAGCACGGAAACGGTCGTCGTCCTGATGAGCTGAGAAAGGTCTGCTGGCGTCATGGGGTGCAAGTCTAATTCACCCCTACCGCATTCTCTCCATGGCCCGCGTGCGCACCACGTTTCCCGGTTCGCATGGTGGTACCTCCTCCCCCGTCTGGCCGCCTTTTATACCCCCGCCTCCGGCGTCGGCCCAGCTCAGAATAGTTTCGCGTTGAATGTACTTTTCTCAAAATTCTCCTGCGAATACGTTTACTCGCGTGTCATAATTCCGTGAGAATGTCGGCGCACACACAGGGGAACGCCCCGCGTGGCATTTCATACATTTCCTTCCAACCAAGGAGCGCAAACATGGACCAGTTCCAGGTCTTCACCGACGCAGTCGGGGGCAGCGTCGGACTTTCCGCATTGGTGTCGGCGATCCCTCTGCTCACCTTCTTCATCATGCTGCTGGGCGTGAAAGCCAGCGCGCACCTCTCCGGCCTCGTCGCCCTCGTCGCCGCCCTGCTGGTCGCCATCTTTGGCTTCAACATGCCCGCGGGAATGGCCATCTCCTCCGCCTTCCGTGGCGGCCTGTTCGGCCTGCTCCCCATCGTCTTTGTCATCATGGCGGCGATCTGGTTCTACCAAATCACGGTCGCCTCGGGCCGCTTCGAAGATTTGCGCCTCGTATTTGACAAGATGGGCCACGGTGACGTGCGCATCCAGGCCATGCTCATCGCGTTCTGCTTCGGCGGACTGCTCGAGGCCCTCGCAGGCTTCGGCGCCCCCGTCGCCATTACCGCGACCATGATTCTCGCCCTGGGCATCAAGCCGCTGCGCGCCGCAACGATCGTGCTGATTGCCAACACCGCACCGGTTGCGTTCGGCGCCGTCGCCATCCCGATTACCACCGCCGGCGAGGTCGGTGGCCGCACCCTCGAGCAGACCGAGAACATCGCTGCCATCGTCGGCCACCAGACCCCGTTCCTGGCGTTCTTCGTCCCCTTCATCATCGCCGGCATTATCGACGGCATGCGCGGCGTCCGCGAGACCGCACCCGCAGCCCTAGTCATCGGCCTCTCCTTCGGTATCGCGCAGTGGTTCACCTCGAACTTCTTCGCCTACCAGCTCACTGACGTCGTCGCCTGCATCGTCGCGCTCGGCGCAGCCTTCCTGCTGCTCCGCTTCTGGCAGCCGAAGGGCATCGCCGACATGCGCGAACGCCTTGAGCTCCCGCGCTCGGAGAACCCCGACGAGGTCGAGCTGCCCGGCAACCGCATCTGGATGGCACTCATGCCCTACGCCGTCGTCGTGGTCATCTTCGGCCTGGCCAACCTGGGCTCCACCATCCCCGAGTGGCTGAGCTCCTTCAAGGTCACCTTCCCCTGGCCGGGCCTGCCGCAGGGCTCGCTTCTCGACGCCAACGGCGCCGACGTCAAGGCCGACTACTCCTTCGCCTACCTCAACAACCCGGGCACCCTGCTGGTCATCTCCGGCCTCATCGTCGCCCTGGCCTACATCATGTTCAACGAGAACGGCCGCTACTCGCTGACCTGGGGCCAGGTGGGCAAGGAGCTGACGGACACCATGTACCGCATGCGCTGGTCCGCCGCCACCATCGTGCTCGTTCTTGCACTCGCCTACGTGATGAACTACTCCGGCCAGACGGTGACCATCGGCGAGTTCTTTGCCAACCTGGGTGGGTTCTTCGCCTTCGCTGCCCCCATATTGGGTTGGGTGGGTGTCGCCGTCACCGGTTCCGACACTTCCGCCAACGCACTCTTTGCCAAACTGCAAGTCACAGCGGCTGATCAGCTGAATCTCAACCCGGATCTCATGCTCGCCGCCAACACCACCGGTGGTGTTGTGGGTAAAATGGTTTCGCCTCAGTCGCTCGCAATCGCTGCAACAGCGGTAGATATGGAGGGCAAGGAATCGGAGATCTTCAAGAAGGTTGTCGGCTACTCGTTTATCTTCTTGCTCGCGGTCTGCGTGATGGTCTTCCTGCAGACCAATATTCTCAGCTTCCTGGCACCTGCCGTATAATGCACCCGCCCGGCTGTCGGATGAACCGGCAGTAGCAATTTTTCTAAGGAGTCCACTTTGCGAGTAGCACTGTTTTCTACTTGTATCGGCGACGCTCTGTTCCCGGACGCACACAAGGCAACCGCCCTTGTGCTGTCCCGTCTGGGCTACGAGGTCGTCTTCCCAGAAGGTCAAACGTGTTGCGGCCAGATGCACGTCAACACCGGATACCAGAAGGAAGCCGTCCCGATCGTCGAGTCTTACGTCGACGCATTCGCCGACCCGTCCATTGACTACGTCGTCGCACCTTCCGGCTCCTGCGCTGGCGCTGTCCGCGAGCAGCACGTCTTCCTGGCCGACCGCTACGGCAGCTCCGCGCTGATTGACGGCGCGAAGAAGGCCTCCAAGAAGACCTACGAGCTCTCCGAGTTCCTCATCGACGTCGCAGGGACCGAGGACGTCGGAGCGTTCTTCCCCCACCGCGTCACCTACCACGAGTCCTGCCACTCCCGCCGCTTCCTGGAAGTTGGCGATCGCCCCTACAAGCTGCTGCGCGCAGTCGAGGGCCTCGAGCTGGTGGAGCTGCCCAACCGCGAGGAGTGCTGCGGCTTTGGCGGCACCTTCGCAGTGAAGATGTCTGAGGTGTCCGCCGCGATGGTCTCTGACAAGACCCGCCACATCAAGGAGACCCAGGCCGAGTTCGTCACCGCCGGTGACTCCTCCTGCCTCATGAACATCGCCGGCTCCATGAGCCGCCAGCACTCGGGCGTCCGCGCCCTGCACATGGCCGAGATCCTCGCCTCCACGAAGGAGCACCCGTGGACCCCCAAGTCGGCCGCTTACTCGAAGGAGACCATGCTGTGAAAGTTGCACTTGGCAAACCCCAGATGCCGCCCCACGCGGCTGGCCCCAACCACCTGCGCGGCACCGAGAAGTTTCAGAAGGCTGCGCACCACGAGCTAGACAACGTCACCAAGCGCCGCAACCTGAACTACGCCACCACCGCGATTCGCGTGAAGCGCCAGGAGGTTGTCGACGAGCTGGATGACTGGCAGGAGCTGCGCACCGCAGGTTCCACCATCAAGCAGGACGTCGGCGCGCGCCTGCCGGAGCTGCTCGAGGAGTTCGAGCGCAACGTGACCGCCCGCGGTGGCCACATCCACTGGGCGCGCGACGCCGCCGAGGCCAACGACATCATCGAGGGCCTCATCCGCGAGACCGGCGAGACCGACGTGGTCAAGATCAAATCCATGGCCACCCAGGAGATCGCCCTCAACGAGGAGCTGGAAAAGCGCGGCATCACCGCGCAGGAGACCGACCTTGCGGAGCTGATCGTGCAGCTCGGCGAGGACTTCCCCTCCCACATCCTGGTGCCGGCGATTCACCGCAACCGCGCTGAGATCCGAAACATCTTCGTCGATAAGATGCCCAACACGGACGAGTCCCTCACTTCGGACCCGGCCGAGCTGGCAGAGGCTGCCCGCCAGTACCTGCGCGAGCAGTTCATGAAGGCGAAGGTCGCTATCTCCGGCGTGAACTTCGGTGTTGCCGAGACCGGTACCGTCTCCATCGTGGAGTCCGAGGGTAACGGCCGCATGTGCCTGACCATGCCGGAGACCCTCATCTCCGTCATGGGCATTGAGAAGCTCGTGCCGAAATTCCAGGACCTGGAGGTCTTCCTGCAGCTCCTGCCGCGCTCCTCCACCGGTGAGCGCATGAACCCGTACACCTCCCTCTGGTCCGGCGTGACCGAGGGCGACGGCCCGCAGAACTTCCACATCGTGCTGCTGGACAACGGCCGCACCGCGGCGCTGTCCAATGAGATCGGCCGCGAGGCCCTCAAGTGCATCCGTTGCTCCGCCTGCCTGAACGTGTGCCCGGTCTACGAGCGCGCGGGTGGACACTCCTACGGCTCCACCTACCCGGGGCCGATCGGTGCCATCCTTACCCCGCAGCTGACCGGCATGGAAGACCTGGATGATCCGAACTCCTCCCTGCCGTACGCGTCGTCCCTGTGCGGCCGCTGCAACGAGGTCTGCCCGGTGAAGATCCCGATCACGGACATCCTGCTGGAGATGCGCCACCAGAAGGTGGAGCAGCACCGTCCGTTCATGGAGTCCAAGGCCTTCGGCCTCATCGGCACCATGTGGGGCAACCCGAAGCTGTGGGACAAGGCAGTGCGCATGGTCGCGCTCGGCCGCATCCTCGGCGGCTTCAAGGGCGAGATCTCGTCCATGCCGGCGCCGCTGTCCGGATGGACGGAGTACCGCGACGTGGCCGTGCCGCCGAAGAAGTCCTTCCGCCAGTGGTGGGAGACGGACGAGGCGCGCGACCTGCTCGCCGCCGAGCGCAAGCGCGGCGTCCCGGGGCGCGACTCCGAGTCGCACGCCACCAACTTTGTCGACCCGAACACCGGAGAGGATAAGTAAGCATGGCACCGAACGTTTCCTCCCGTAACGAGGACGCAAAGAAGGAGATTCTCAAGCGCGTCCGCGATGCGCAGCAGCTCTCCGAGGCCCCGTCCCACGTCGAGGCAGTGCGCGAGTACCGCACCACCTCCGATCACACCCCGGAGCAGCTCCGCGAGATCCTCATCGACCGCCTGCTGGATTACAAGGCAAGCGTCGTTGAGACGTCTGAGGCGGACCTCGCGTCCAACATTGCCAAGATCCTCGCCGAGCGCGGCGCGAACGACATCGTCTACGCCCCAGGCCTGGACGCCTCCCTGTTCGCTGAGTTCGACGGCGAGGCCCGCGCGGACGACCCCGCGTCCGACCCGCGCCAGCTTGGCGACATCGGCGCCGCAGTGACCGACTCCCAGGTCACCTCCGCGCAGACGGGTTCCATCGTGCTCGAGTCCGGCGACCTCTGCGGCCGCCGCGCGCTCTCGCTCGTGCCCGACCGCCACGTGGTCATCGTCCGCCCGGACTCGCTGGTCTACGGCGTCCCGGAGATGATGAGCCGCATCGACGCGGAGAAGCCGGCCACCATGATTTCCGGTGGCTCCGCAACCTCCGACATCGAGCTGGTCCGCGTCGAGGGCGTGCACGGTCCCCGCGACCTGATCGTGATGGTCGTTCACTAGAACGCCACGACCGCTAAGGCTTCGCCCTCCAGCGGTCTCCACACACAGAACGGCCGGTACCTTTCGGTACCGGCCGTTCTGCTGTCATTGTTTCCCGTGTCACGCCTCCTCAAAGGCGCACAATCATCATGCGACACCACCCCTGCAAATCCGTGAAAACTCCCTGGCCCATTCCATAGACGTGCTTAGGAAATTCCGGACTCCGTCGCATTCGCTTGTCGACGCCACCGACCAGGCCGATTACTCCCCCGCCCACCCCAAGTGCTACCCTTTACGGTATTGCTTTCCCGCGCACGTATGTGCAGGTAAAGCACTGTCTCCGTAGCTCAGTGGATGAGAGCATCGGTTTCCGGTACCGAAGGTCGCAGGTTCGAATCCTGTCGGGGACACGCTGTGAAGTGGGGGTTTCACGAAACCTCCTGTCGACCGAAGGAATACGGCCGCGAACACAAAAATGACCCGCTCCGTTCGTTCGGAGGGGTCATTTTTCTTTGTCTGAACGCCGTTCCTGCTCGGGTTATAGCGCGGATTGTTTATGAGCGCGGACCGAGCCGCGGAAGAGTTTCCGTACTCATCTGGTGGCACGGTTTTTGCAGCCCGTCATAGCGGTCTTGTTGCTGTGATCACGCAGGACTGGCTGCGGGTAGTTGTTGGGGTCTGAACCGAGAGGGGTGCGCCCGGTCAGGACCGTTTGGAACGCTGCCGCTACGTCAGAGCCCGAAGGCTCCGCCACTGACGAGGATCACGATGCCGAGGCCGATGAGAACGACGGGAAAGAGGATGCCCTCCCAGCGTTCGAGCACTTCCGCGATCGGGGGGCGGGTGGCGACGAACTTTGCCAGGGCCACCAGGACCGCAACGAGCGCGAGGAAAATAACACAGTAGGCGACTACTGCGAGAGGTTCCACGCTGAGGAATACAGGGGTGTAGACGCCAATGTTGTCGCCACCGTTGGCAAACGTGACGCCTGCGACTGTCCAAACGCCGACCTTCTTGCCGGCAACCTTGGCCTCGTCGTCATCGTCGTCATCGTCTCCGCGCCAAGCCTCCCATGCGGCCCAGAGGCCGATGCCCAGAGGGATGAGACCAAAGTATGGAATAGCTGCCGGGGGCAGAAATGCTCCGGCGCCGATGGTCACAAGGATCGCGGCGACGAGGATGCCGGCAAATCCGAGGTACTGGCCGGCCATAATGCGCGCGGTTGTGCCGCGCTGGCCTGCCCCTCGCGCGAAGAAGAGAGAGAGCACGATGATGTCGTCGATGTTGGTAGCTGCGAACAGGCCTATCGCCTGCAAGACTGCGGTGAGGATCATGCGCCCTCCCCAGCTGTGTAGCACCCGGGAAGCGAGCAGGCGGGATCGATGCACGGGGCGTCTTCGTCTACTGCCAAGGAGGCATCGACCAATGCAGTCAGCGCCTGCGCCAAGTGCGGATCGGCGATCTCATATCGCGTCCGACGCCCCTCGGGCTCGGAGACGACAATCCCGCAATCGCGCAGACATGCCAGGTGGTTGGACACATTCGGGCGTGTCAGATTCAAAGCTCGAGCCAGTTCCGCCGGGTAAGCGGGATGGTCGAGCAAGGTCAAGATGATCCGCGATCGAGTGGGGTCGGCCAGTGCACGACCCAGGCGGTTCATCACGTCGAGACGTGAAGCAATAGTCAGCATGCACTGAACTATACAGCGAGCACTGAACTAGTCAAATTCCGGGTAGCGGTGCAGCTGTGTGCGCTGCTCAAAGGACAGTGGAAGTGGCAGAGATTCCGGCAAGTTGCGAAAACAGCGTCGCCAGATCAAGGTTCATGTCGTTCGTGAACTGGGCGTAGTTCGGGAAATCCGAATTCAAGCGCGAAGAAAAGACCCGAACGACCCGAAACTTGATGACCTGATCATCTTGAACCGGGAAGGCTCGAACAAAATTATCGACCTGACCCGCAACCTCGATTCGATTCCCGTTAACGGCGAGAAAACCTCCAGGGTTGACGATGACGTTCTCAACCGCATCATCGCCGACCAAAGCGAACTTCAACGGCTGTACAAGCGAGACCCTAAGGCGCTCCAGGCACTCGTAGAAGCCGAGACTTCGGCGGCTGAGATCAAGGGAACTGAAGAACCATCGCGACGTCGTTAACACTATGCAATCGTGGCTCGACGACCACGAAGCGTTTGCCGAAGCGAAAAACGCGGCGGGTGGCGATGAGAAGGCGTGGCAGAACCTTCTCGAAGCCAACCCATGGGTCCTCGGCATTGGTCTCGGAGATAGGGCTCTACACCACTTGGGACGAGGGAAAACTTGAGCAAACAGTTCGCGGAGCAAACCTGCACACTTCCGGGAAACGTGCCGACGCCTTCTTAGTGTCCAACGGCCTGCTGCGTTCAGTGGCGCTGGCAGAGATTAAACACCCGGACACGCCTTTGCTGACACGAGACCAATACCGCAGTGATGTTTACGGGATCAGCCGCGAGTTCTTCGGCGCAGAAGCCCAGGCCAAGAAACGGTTCTAGTCGCCAAAGAGAGCCACGCTAGCTGGATTCCCGAGAGGGGCACCGAGGGCGGCAGCACTGGCGACGGTGCGAATTTGGTCGAGCCACGCTCGTTTTTGGTGATCGGCTCCATGAGCGACTTGTGTAGCTCGCAAGGAAACCGGATTGACGCGAAGTTCCGTAGCTTTGAAAGTTTCCGCTCGAACCTTAAGTCACCGGAGGTGCTTACCTTTGACGAACTTGTCGAGCAGGCACGGTGGGATGTGGAGCTTGCCGAGAAGCGAGAAGGCACGGAGACGGAAGTTCCTGACTTTGAGTTCTAAGACGAAGTTCCTGCTCGCGGCATTTGCTTGACTACTGTCGTGTAACCGGAGGAGGAACCCGGTGTAACCGGGGTGTAGCCGCGGATCTGATATAACTGGTCAGGGTGTTTCGCGAAAGCCCCGAAATCTCGAGACATCGTTCCGGTTATGTCTCGGGGCTTCTTTCTTTTTGTTGCCGTTATCGCCGGGGCCCTGAGTAGGCGTTTGGCCCCCTGTACTGCATTCTCGCCATGCCGGTATCGGTATCTGGCGAAGCGGGGCGCACCGGCTTCATTGGCGGTAGTGATCCTGGAATCCATCACTCCTCCGGCACATTCATCGTGCGAGGGTCAGCGGGGTAGTCCCCACCCCAGCGCACCTCTGAGCACCCGCTCCATGACCCCACCGAAGTCGTATACGGACGTGCCTGCGTGCGGACCAGCACGAAGGAGGTAGCGCGACACGTGCACGCCGAGCAGCACCGTTGAGAGGTCGATGACGGCCTCATACGCGCTTGCGGTGGTGGGGCGGGGTGCCGCGCCTTGATTTTTCCGCCTCAACGAGAATCTCCCTCTCGATGTATCCGGTGACAGGGGCTCGGGTGTCCTTGTCGTTGAAGACGAGACGGAGGGTAGCGAGCACCTGCTCTTTGTGGATGAGGGACGCGTCGAGCACGCAACCCGCAACGAAGTACTGGAACGCACCGGAGCGGATTCGATGGAAGACGCATTGTTGGCGGTGATGGGACGATGAGGGTGACGTTAGCCGTCGCTAAGCGAGTGCTCACGCAGCTGCATCGGGACCCGCGAACCTTGATGCTGGTCTTCGTGGTGCCTTCGCTGCTGATGGCGCTGCTGTGCTGGATTCTCATTGATACGCCGATGCTTGGGCGGATCGCGCACGCTCTCTTTGCACTGCTCCAGTTCTTGGTGATGCCGGGCAACAGACGGATGCTCCGCGTGTCCACAGAGGTAGACCACCCGACCACACGTCAACGCTGCCTGACAGAGTACTGCAACCTTACTCAAAGTTCGGTTACACTCACCAACATGAAACGAGGACTCGCCAGCACGCTCCTGCTCGCCTCCGGCCTTGCCATCAGCGCATGTGGCGCCCCGAATGCGGCACAGGATTCGCCCGAAACCGTGACGGTGAAACAGACCGTCACTGAGTACGAGGGGCCGACGCCCGCCGAGACGGCACCACCGGCCGAGGAGGCGGCCCCGGAAGCCCAGCCGGAGCAGCCCGCGCCCGAGGCTGCGCCGGCACCTCCGGCGGGGAATCACAACATCAATGTCGGCCAGGTCGGCGGCGATTGCGGAACAACCGATTCCGGAATTCCGATCAAGGCAGGCTCGGCGACCTCGTGCGAATTCGCCGCCGCGATGTTCGATGCCGCACTGCAAGCCACATTCACTGTTACCCACGTGGCGTCCTCAGAGGTTACCCAGGTGCCGCATGCAGCGGTCACGGTCGCAAGCCCCGTCACCAAGGAGACGTACAACCTTGACTGCCGTCTGGGCAGCGACTGGGCAACGGTGACCTGCGAAAAACCCGAAGACCGGACCGTGAGCGCTTGGTTCACCCCCGAACTCCCAGACCGGATGAGCAACTACGTCGACATTGTCGAGAACTACGGATAGCGCCCCCCGGGAGACCGGCGGGGGTCCGGGGCGGCCGTGCCGGATCGTATACGTCGAGGACGCGGGGCGCCGATAAGCTGCCGCTAGAACTCAGCCGGCATGATGATCCAGGCGGCGAGGTAGGCCAGGAACATCGGGAAAATGCCGAACAGGAGCAGGATGACGGCCAACACACGGATGACGGTGGCGTCCATGTCGAAGTAGTCGGCGAATCCGCCGCACACGCCACCGATCATCTTGTTGGTCATGGAGCGGGTCAGGCGCTTCGGGGCCTGGTTGGGGTTGTAGCTCTGGTAGGTCATGATCGGTCCTTTCTCTCAAATCCTTGTCGGTACACCACCCATTAAACGTGCCTGGGAGGCGGCCGACAACGGGGTTTCCCCGGAGATACACCCCGATCTTTGACCCCTAGGGGGTGTTGTACGGGCGAGCGCGCTCCGTCATCGGCTGCGCACCGCGGTAGTCGGCGTAGCCTGGGACGTTGGTGACGTCCATGATTCCTTGGAAGAACTGCTTCAGCGCGCCAACGGTGCTGGGGTCCATGTGGTCAAACACCACTCGGCGGACACTTTCCACGTGCTCGGGGGCGGCCGACTCGAGGCGGCTCATGCCCTCCGATGTCAGGCACACCAGCACTCCCCTGGCATCTCCGGGGCTCTTCTCCTTGGTCACCAAACCACGCTTTGCCATCCGCGTGACCTGGTGGGAGGTCCTGGAGCGGTCCCACTCCAGCTCGCTGCATAGGTCCCGCAAACGGAGCGCCTGGTTTTCCGCCTCCGAGAGTGTGACCAGCACCGAAAACTCGGACGAGGAAAGGTCGGACTCCGCCTGCAACGTGTCGTCCAGCACGCGGGTGACCTTTCGCGACGCAGCGAGCATGAGGCGCCAGAGTTCCTGCTCTTCGTCGTTCAGCCAGCGGGCATCGTGTTTCATACTCTGCACCATAGCGGATGTGACTGCCCTAACAAAATAAGTGAATTCAGTTCGGGCGCTCCCGCTCCTCTCCTTTCCGCTAGTCCGCTTCCCCGCCCGCGAATGCGCTCCCGGCCTGTTTGAGCTCGTCGATGTGGACGGTCCGCGCAGCGGCGACGCGGTCGAAGCGCTGCGGGAAGCACGTGAGCACGAGCACCTGCGCGGTCCTCCCCACCTGAGAAAACAGCGTGTTCATCAGGGCCAGGCGCTCCGGGTCGGTCGCACCGAGTGCATCGTCCACCACGACCGGCACCGGCGCGGAATCCCCCTCGGTGGACACGAGGTCCGCAATGGCAAACCGTGTCAGCAGCGCCAGCTGTTCCTTCGCGCCGCCAGACAGGGAGCTCAGCGGCACGGTCTGCTCGCCGATGGAGCGGTCCGTAATCTGCAGGTCGTCGCCGAAGTTGAACGCAACGTCCTTGCCGTAGATGATGCTGGCCCGTTTGCGCACCGCGTCGCTGAAAGGCTTGGTGTACTTGGCGCGCGCCGCGTCGCGGTGCGCGTGCAGCGTCTCCCGCAACAGGCGGATCGCGTCCGCGCGACGGGTCGCCTTGGCAAGCGCGGTCTCCGCCTTGTCCAGCACGGCTTCGGCCTTGTCCGCCTTCTCCGCGGCGCCCGCCGCCTGTTCGATCCGGCCGCGCAGCTCGGTGATGCGAATGGTGGCCTCGTGCTTCCGTTTCTGCATATTGGCAACCCTGGACTGCTCGCCCTCAAGCAACGTCTGGGTGAGCTCCACGTCCGCCTCGGCCGCGGCGGCGGCGAGCTCGTCGGCGTCCTGCTTTGCCGATTGCAGCGCCGCGGTCGCTGCCGCGAGCGCCTCGTCGAGCGCCTGCTGCGTCTGTGCGGTTTCTGCCGCCCGGAACTCCTTGTCGGCGTTGGCCATCTCGTTCGCCTTCGCCTCGAGGCGGGCTTCAAGCACCGCGAGTTCCTTTGCCGCCTTCTGTTCCGCGTAGGGCTTCAGCGCTGCCTCGGCGTGGTCCGCTTCCTGCTCGGCCTTCGCCAGCGCGGCGCTGGCCTCCTTCACAGCCGCCTCCGCGTCGGGCTCGCTGATCTCACTCCTCGCGCTGTCTGCCGCGTCGGCCAGTTCTTCCAGTACCGTCACGAGGCGGTCGCGCTCCGCGACGAGAGTATCGCGGTCCGTGCCCGCAAGCACGTCCTCGCGCCGTCGGCGCGCGGCCTCCACCTTGGACTCGTGCGCCTTGTACGCGTCGCGCGCGTCGCGCATCGCGTCGACGGACTCACACCCGGCGTCTTCCAGCAGGCCGGCGAGCGCCTCCTCCGCGTCCCGGACCGCCTCGCGGGGGTCCTTCGCCCCCTGGGCTGCGCGGTAGGTGAGGTCGTAGCCGCCGATGGCCAGCTGTGTGCCGTCGAAAAGCTGCACCTCGGTGCCCTCGTCAACGCGCACCTCCCGCCCATCAACGTCGATGGTGCCCTGCTTGCCCGCGATGGCAAGCTTTGCCGACGCCGCGTCGCGGAGCTTCCGCTGCAGCGCCACCTCGTTTTCTGCCGCCTCCGCGGCGCGCACCGCCTTCTCCGTGATCTCCTTGCTCGGCGCCTGCTCCAGCAGCTCCTTGTAGGCCTGCTCCGCTTCGTCAACGCGCGCGAGGTGCGCCTTGAGCGTCTCGAGGCGGTGCGTCGCGCGAGCGACGTCGCGGCGCTGCTCCGCCTCCTTCACCGCGGCCCGGGCGCCGACGAGCGCTTCGCGGGCCGACGCGGAGGCGGTGCGAAGCTGCTCCAGCTTGGCGGCTTCCTCCTCGCTCGCGGTTCGTGCCGGCTCGAGGGATCGTTCCAGCTCGGCGTGCTCCGTGCGCAGGGTATCGACGCGCTCGGCCAGCGCGGCACGCCCGGCCAGGTCCTTCTCGGCGCGCTGCACCTCAATTGCCGCCTGCGTGTACTTCTTCTGCGCGTCCGCCACCTTTTCGGCGAGTTCCTTCGCCTTGGTCGCGTCCTCTTCGCGCTCGGCCAGGTCGGCCTGCGCCCCCGGGAGCTCCGCGTCGACCTGGGCGATCTCCTCCTCGCGGCGCGACACCTCGTCCACAAACGCGCTGAGGCGCTCCACTTCGGCGACGCACGCATCGCGCGATTCCGCAGCGGCCTCCACGTCCTTTTCCAGCTGCTTCACCGCCTTCTTCGGCTTCGGCGGCGTGCTGTTGGACCAGTACTTGGCGTACTCCTCCTCCACGGCCTGCATGAGCTTCGTGTCCTCGGTGGCGGAGTCGCCCTGCTCGCCGCTGCCGTCGAGCGCCCTGGTGATCGAGGGCACGCCCGCGGCCGCAACGGCTGGGTCCAGGTCTCCCTGGCGGAGGAAGAGCGTGTCCATAAGCGAGCGGTCCAGGTGCTCGTCCAGGATTCGGAACAGCTCGTCGTCGGCCTTCCTGCCGGAGAAGTTTTCCCGGCGCGGCGCGCGGACGGTCAACTCCGCCTTCTTCGACTTCACCCAGCGCTTGTGCACCACAAAGGACACTTCGCCCACGGTGGCGTCGAGCCAGACCTCGGGCCCCACGTCCTTGCCCACGGGCGCGTACTTTTCCACCTTGTTGCCGCCGGCGGTATAGCGCTCGCGCAGCACCAGGTCGAGCGCGTCCAGGATGGTCGACTTGCCCGCCTCGTTCGGCCCGTGGACGATCACCACGCCCGTATCGGGCAAGTTCTCCAGCTTTAGGTGGTCGATGGCGCGGAAGTTCTTGATTGTCAGGGAGTGGATTCGCATTTGGCTACTTCGCCTCCTGGGAGAATCGGAACAGCAGGTTGACGGCGTCGCGCGCGGTCGGATCGCCCTGCGCGGCCTCGCCGACGAGCTGGTGCATCGCCTGGCTGGCGTAGCCGGTCAGCGGGAGGTTGTCCAGCTCTTCCTCCCCCGGCTCAAGGTGCAAGTCCATAAGCCGGTCCCGCTCGTACAACGCGGCGAACACCGGCTCGAGCGCTGCCAGTTCGCGCGCCAACGTGCGGGTCGCTTCGAGCCCCAACGTTCCGGTGAGCGCGTACTTAATCACCGTGCGGTCCTTGTCGGGGTACGCCCGCAGCTGGTCGATGACCTCGGCGACGTCGTCGGCGTCGGTCACCTCCCAGCCGAGCGCGTCGAACGTCCAAATCCCGGTGCGTACCTTGTCCACGGACACCTCGGAGGCACCGCCGTCCTTGGTCACCGTGACCACCAGGGCGTTGCCGGAGTCGGATTCGCCGCCAGCCACAGCGCCCGAGAAGCCCGAGGAGCCCGCGGGGCCCGAAGTGCCCGAGCGCTCCGCGTAGTCTGTGGTTTCCGGGGCTCCGGAGAACCACACCTTGCCGGAGGAGCCCAGCGAGGCCGTCGAGTGCGAGTCACCCAGGGCGACGTAATCAATCACTCCGCGCGAGAGAGCATCTTCGAGGGGGTCGAGGTGGATCAAGGCTTCGTCATCATCCGTGCCAAAGCCCTCCACCTGGCCATGGCCGACGAGGATGCGGACCCGGTCCGAAGGCTCGAGGGCGCGGACCGCCTGCGCGCACAGGTCGTCCGAGGGGTATTTGGTCAGCAGCGGCGCGCCGACAATGTCGACCCCGTCGACCGCCTCTACCGGCTCCGAGGATGAAAGGACGGTGACGTTGTCGATGTCCTCCGTGCGGCTAAAAATTGAATCCGCAACGAGCGGATCGTGGTTGCCAGGGAGTAAGAAGACCGGGACCGGCAGGCGGCGCAGCGCCTCGAGCGCGCGGCCAAGCGTGCGTTCCTCCAGCGAATTATGTTCGAAGACATCGCCGGCAATCACAATAAACTCCGCGCCGCGATCGCTCGCCAGGTTCCCCAGCGCGTCGATGGAGCGCTCCCGAGATTCGTCAAAACGAGCCTGGGCCTCGGGGCTTAAGAACTTTCGGGTCATACCGATCTGCAAATCGGAGCTATGGATAAATGTTGTGTGCGTCATGCTTTACACAACTACCAGGCCGACCGGACACCCGCCCTACCAGCATAGAATATACATTCCAAAACACCATGCTGAGCAGGCAGTTTAATCGGTGGTGAGGTCATCGTACAGCTCGGTGATGTCAGAGACCGCGCGCAGCTGATCGATGTTGGTAAAAGACACCGTCTGCATCGCCCGGTGCAGCAGCCCCGTGTCCGAATCATCAATCATCGGGGCCACCTTCGGGTGCGGCAGCGGCGGCAGGTCCCGCCCAGCCCAGAAGTACTTGGATCCCGGCTCGGTGTTCTCCCGCGCGATGGACGTCGCCTCCTCGCGCACCGCCTGCTCCACCGACGCCATGCTCAGGTCGCGCAGCGTAAACACCAGCGACGGCGTGGTGTGCACGCGCGACGCCGCCACCTGGGCCAGCGCCACCGCGTGCTTGCACACGGACGCGCTGTCCGGGCACGTGCAGGAGAAATACACCTCGTTTGGGCTGGAGAAAAGCATCACGTCGAGCACTGTGTCCGGGAAGTCGCCTTGCATCGCGCGCTCGAGCGCTCCCGGGTTGCGCGCCAGCTCGCCGACCGCAACGCGCACCTCGCGCGGCGCGCGGAACGGCAGCATCATCGAGACTTCGAACGGGTAGTTTTGGCTGCCTACCACGGAGGCGTTGATCCGCGCGTTGTTGAACTCCAGGTTCACCACGTGGCCCTTGGAAGCGTAGTCGCGCCCGCGGTTCGCCCGGCCCAGGTCCGTCTTGCGCAGCGCCGCGTTGACCACGCGCTGCGCGGGCGCCGACATCGTCGATACAGCGCGCGCGGACAGCACCTTCTCGCCGGTCTCCTCCGCGGACGAGACGCGGCGGCGCTCGCCAAAGTTGGCGTAGATGACGTTGTCCTCGCTCGGACGCTTCTTCCCTGCCACTTACTCGGTCCTCCCTCGGAAGCTGATCAGGCGGGCCAGATCCTCGGTGTCCAGCTCCGTGATCCACCCCTCGCCCTCACCGACCACCGCGCCGGCCAGGTGCATTTTGCCGTCCAAGACGTCCTGAATGGACTCCTCCATCGTGCCCTTGGTGATCATTTTGTACACCGTCACGTCCCGGCGCTGCCCGATGCGGAACGCGCGGTCTGTCGCCTGGTTCTCCACCGCCGGGTTCCACCACCTGTCCATGTGAATCACCACGGAGGCGGCGGTGAGATTCAGCCCGGTACCTCCGGCCTTCAGGCTGAGCAGCATCGCCCGCGGCCCGTCGTCGCGCTGGAACTGCTCCACCATCGCGTCGCGGGCGCTCTTGCCCACCCCGCCGTGCAGGAACGGCACCTGTTCGCCCAGCTGGTCCGACAGGTACGGCTGCAGCAAGTCGCCGAACGCCTTGTATTGGGTGAAGATCAGGACGCGCTCGTCGCGCTCCACCGCTTGGTGCAGGAGCTCCATGAGCTTGGTTACCTTGCCCGAGCGGTGTGCGCCCCGGATGGTCACCGGCGAGCCATCGCCGAGAAAGTGGGCCGGGTGGTTGCAGATCTGCTTGATGCGCGTGATCGTGGCCAGCACCAGCCCGCGGCGCGCCATCCCTTTGCGCTGCTCGAGCTGCTGCTTCATCTCGTTCACCAGCGCCGTGTACAGGGCCGCTTGCTCCTGCGTCATCTCCACGGCGACGACGTGCTCGCTCTTTTCCGGCAGGTCGTCGATAATCGCGGCGTCCGTCTTCACGCGCCGGAGGATAAACGGCGCCGTGAGCCGCTGCAGCCGCTCGCCCATCTCATCGGCCAGGCCTTCGTCGCGCCGGGACTCGATCGCCTTGGCAAAGTGGTTGCGGAAAAACGCCTGCGAGCCCAGCATCCCCGGGTTCACAAAGTCCAGCAGGCTGCGCAGCTCGGACAGCTTATTTTCAATCGGGGTACCCGTCAGCGCAATGCGGTGTCGCGCGGGGATCGCCCGCACGCTTTTCGACGCCTGCGTCCCCGAATTCTTAATCGCCTGGGCCTCATCGCACACCACGTGATCCCACTGCACCCGGGCCAAATCCGTGAAGTCTCGCCCGACCACGCCGTAGGAGGTAATCACCAGATCCGCCTCGTCTGCCTTGGCAAACAGCTCGTCGCCCTTGGACCGGTTCGCGCCGTGGTGGACCACCACCTTCATCCCCGGGACGAAGCGGGCGGCCTCGCGCGCCCAGTTGCCCACGACCGAGGTCGGGGCAACCACCAGCGTCGGCCCGGTGCGGCGGCCCGCCGCCTCCTCTACCGCGAGCAGGGCGAGGAGCTGCAGCGTCTTGCCCAGCCCCATGTCGTCGGCAAGCACTGCCCCGAGGTTGTTGCGCGACATGTAGTAGAGCCAGTCCACGCCGCGACGCTGGTATTCGCGCAGCTCCGCGTGCACTGCCTCGGGGATGTCCACGCGCTCCGGGGCGGGCCGGTCCTGGCCGCCGACGAGCGAGGTAAACCACGTCGAGCCGGAGAACTCCACGGGCGATTCCGTCGCGGTCTCGAGCGCGAGTTGGCGCAGCTCGGCGGCGGACACCTGACCCTTGGTCTCGTCGTCGGCGTACTCCTCGTAGCGCGAGCGGGCCTCGTCCGCCAGCTTGCGCAGTTCCGCGGCGTCGTCCGAACCGGCGGCCTCGGCCAGCTTGGCGCGCGTCTCAGCGGCCTCCGCCTCCAGGCGCGCCTTGTCGGCCGAGCTGCGCTGCAGCCGCTTCATGTACTGCTTGGTGCGCGACAGGTCCTTGCCGTCTGCAAGCACCCACTCGCCGCGCAGCTTGACCAGGCCGGACTTGGAGCGAACCAGCTTTTCCATCTCCTCGTCGGTCAGCTCCATATCGCCGAGGGAGACGCGCCAGTCGTATGAGACGAGCGTGTCAAAGCCCATCATGGTCACGGTGGAGGAATCGTACGGGTTCTCCGGGCGGGTCACGTGCAGCTTCGCCGAGGTCTCCGCCGTGGACCACGCCTTGGGCAGCATGACGGCAAACCCGGCCTGGCGCAGCTTCGACGCCTCTGTCTCCACGAACCGGACAATCTCCTCGGTGGAGAGGAAGCTATCCCAGTCCCCCCGATTCCGGTCTCGGATCGCCGACCCCTGGCGCGGGTGCCGGCGGGAGTCCACCAACTCCGTGACGTCAATCGCCGCCTCGATGGACTCGCGCAGTGTCTGCGCGGTCTGGGCATCGAAGTCGGACAGGCGCGCGGGCCGCGGGGCGTCCGTCCCGGCGCGCACCTGCACACGCACGGGCCACTGCAGGTCCTCCGCTTCCTCTGCGGCGTCGGCGTCCTCCGGCTCGTCCTCGGGGGCCTCCACGAGGAACACCAGCTGCAGGTTCACCGCGGTAATGGAGCCGCCCCACTCGTTGATCTGCTGCACCAGCGACGCGTTCCCGCGGCGCAGCGGGGTGCCAAAGACCAGCGACGCCACGAAGTCGTGCCACGGGTAGGGCCGGACTCTCGACGGCACGCCCACCGACTGCAGCCGCGCTGTGGCGATCCAGTGCGTCAGGGTCTGCGCGAGATCCTCGCTCAGGTTGGGGTTGTTCAGCGACAGCACGCCGGGGGCGGCGGCGATCATCTCCGCCAACCAGCCGCGCTCCTGCACCCCGGTACCCAGCTGCCACTGCGCATACCAGTTCCCGTCGCGCCGGGGCACGTGGATGGTCACCCGGCCCGCGCGCACGAATTGGCTCAGCCCCAAGTACGCGCGGACCAGCCAGCGCAGGTCCGGGGCGATCGTCTCGCGCTGCGCCCCGGTGCTGAGCATCGAGCTTTCGTCCAGATGCGCCAGCGCGGCGAGGAACTCGATTGCGGTGCTCGGGGAAAACGTCGCCGTCGGTGCGCGCAGAATCGCCTCTTTGCCCTTCGGCGTTTGCAGCTGCAACCGCTGGCGGCCGCGAAAGTGGTTCTTGCTCAGCAACGATTGCACGTGTGACGGGAATGTCCCGTCGCGGACGGCATCAATCGTGACAACTCTGTGGCCAGAGACCTGCTCAATCCAAATATTGAGCCCGGACTCCGGCAGCCAAAGTCCGTGGAGCAGGTATTCAGGCATACCCACCCTTATACCACTCCGAGGAATTTTCCGGGCTCGCAGGTTCGCTCGCCGGCGCGGACGACCACACGTTTCGTCCAATCCCCCACATTGCACATCTGTGCTGCGTTACGCTTTTTCCAACTCATTACCTAGTTACCCCCAAGGAGATGCACGTGACTGAGAGTTTCTGGCTCGTCATGGCCATTGTGATCTACTTCGGTGTCATGGTAGCAATCGGGTTCTACTCGTGGCTCCAGACGCAGAAGTACGACGATTATGTCCTCGGCGACCGCGGACTCAACCCCTTCGTTGCCGGCCTTTCGGCTGGCGCATCAGACATGTCCGGCTGGCTGCTCATGGGACTTCCCGGCGCGCTCTTTGTCTCCGGCATGAGCGAGCTCTGGATTGTCATCGGCCTGTTCCTGGGATCGTGGGCCAACTGGAAGTGGGTCGCGCCGCGCCTGCGCGCCTACTCCGAAGTATCCAACAACTCGATCACGCTGCCCAGCTTCTTTGAAAATCGCACCCGCGACACCTCGCGCGTCCTGCGCATCGTCGCGGCCGTGATCATCATCTTCTTTTTCACCTTCTACGTCTCCTCCGGCATGGTCTCGGGCGGGCGCTACTACGAGTCCACCTTCGGCGGCAACTACCTGGTCGGCATGCTCATCGTCGGCTCGATCACGGTCCTCTACACCTTCATCGGCGGGTTCCTTGCGGTTTCCTACACCGACGTGGTCCAGGGCGGACTCATGTTCCTCGCCCTGCTGGCCGTGCCCATTATGGCGCTGGTCGCCGTGGACAACCCGGGCGAGATCTTCTCCTACGCCACGGACCACGCCTACGGCCCGTGGCCGGAGGGCAACCTCAACTACTTCAACCTGGTCGCCGGGGTGTCCGCCGCGACCATCATCGGCAACATCGCTTGGGGCCTCGGCTACTTCGGCCAGCCCCATATTGTCACCCGATTCATGGCGTTGAAGTCCCCCGCGCAGGCGACGTCGGCGCGCCGCACAGGCATGATCTGGGTGGCCATCTGCTACGCCGGCGCGGTCTTCACCGCAATGGTGGGCACCATGTTCTTCTCCCAAACCACGCACTCGGTGACGGACCAGTCCGGCTACGAGACCGTCTTCTTGGACCTCGCCCGCATCCTTTTCCACCCGCTGCTCGCCGGCTTGGTGCTCACGGCCGTGCTGGCCGCCATCATGTCCACCATGTCCTCGCAGCTGCTCATCACTTCGTCGGCGCTGGTGGAAGACCTGTTCCGCATCTTCCGCAAGGATCCCAGCCACACCACGCTGCTCGTCGCGTCTCGCACCATGGTCGTCCTCATTGCCATCGTCGCCATGATCATGGCCGCCCGCCCCTCCGACACCATCCTCGGCCTCGTCGGATTCGCGTGGGCCGGGTTCGGTGCGGCCTTCGGGCCGGTTGTTTTCGCGTCTCTCTACTGGCGCCGCCTCACCGCGCCCGGCGCGATCGCCGGCATGATCGTCGGCGCCGTCACCGTGTTCGTGTGGGGCTCGACTGAGGTGCTCGCCGACACCATCTACGAGATCGTCCCGGGCGTCATCCTCGCCACCGCAGCGATGGTGATCGTCTCGCTGGCCACGAAGCCGAAGCCGGGCGTGGAGTCTGAGTTCGACCAGGCCATCGCCGTCACCGAGTACGCCGTGCGCCACCCCGAGGCCACGTTCGAGGACGCGCTCGGCGCCACGCAGCGCGCGAAATAATTTCCGCGGCGGTGGGAACCGGTGCCGCCCCGCGCGCGTCTAACAAGGTATGCGCTATTACCTTGCCCTCCTCACCGTTGCCACACTGTTCATCGCCCCGTTTCCCACCCCGCGCTCGCACATTGTGGCAAGCGCCGGGCCGCCGCGGGCCACCGTGCTCGGCTACTCGCGCGAGGAGTTCGGGCAGGGCTGGGCGGACACCGGCAACGGGTGCACCACCCGCACGGAGGCGTTGGCGGTGGCGTTCGGCGGGGATGGTGTGGCGTCGATAAGCTGCTCGACCCCGCACACGAGCTGGGGCGCCGCGCCGATCGACGACCCCTACACGGGCACCGCGATCACTCCCGCGGACGTCGAGCTCGACCACCTCATCCCGCTGTCCGCCGCGTGGGATCTCGGCGCGCACGCGTGGCCGCGTCGCACACGCATCGCCTTTGCCAACGACCCGCGCAACCTCGTCGTCGTGTCCGCCGCGGCGAACCAGGAGAAGTCGGACCAGCTGCCCAGCGAGTGGATGCCGCCCGCACGGAGGAAGCGGTGCGCGTACTCGCACCGGCTCGCGGACGTGGCGCAGGCGTATCACCTCGCGCTTCCCGCCGAGGATGTGCGCGCTATGCGACGCTCATGTGCAGGGTTTTCCGGCCTCACCGGCGCCCGCTCGCTGAATGGCTCCCAAGTCCATGTGCAAAACGCTGGCCGCGAACTGTGACGATCGTGCACGTGTCCATTACAGTAAGTCACCATGGTTACCTTTTTCACCGCCCTGCACGTCGTGGCCGCGATCATTCTGCTCGGCCCCGTCGTTGTGTCTACGTCCATGTTCCCCAAGCAAGCCGCAGAATCGCGCAACGGCGGCGAGGAAGCAACCGGCCGCGCATCCGTCCTGCACAAGGTGACGACCACCTACGGCATGCTCTCCGTCCTGGTCCCGCTGCTCGGCGCGGTCGTCATGGCCTCCGACTGGGGCACCTACAAGACCAACTACTTCCTGCACACCGCGATCATCCTGTCCGTGATCGCGTGGGGCCTGCTGTTCTTCCTGGTCATCCCGCAGCAGCGCAAGATGATGGGCTCGCTCGGCGCGCTCTCCCCTGCGGAAGGCGACGCCTCGGACGTTGCGCCGAACTCTGAGAAGGCCAAGGCCACTGCCACCGCTGGCTCCGGCATCTTCAACCTGCTCTGGCTGCTCACCTTCGTGCTGATGTTCCTGCCGGCGCCGGTCTAACCCACCCGGAACGCATCTGCCCCGCCTCGCGCGGGGCTTTTTCGTGCCCCTGAACGCGCGGCTACTTCATAAAGGCCTGGGCAAGCTGGGCGAGCAGCGGCACCACGACAGCGAGGATGGGCACCACGATGGCCAGGATCTCGCCCGGCGACTTCTCCGAGCTGGACGCAGCGCCGGACTCAGCACTAGACCCGTTCTCCGAGGATCCGGACGAACCGGCAGTGCTCTTATCAATGACGCCGTCGTACAGCCCGGCCTCGTCCAGGCCGGCGGCGGCGAAGAACTCTCGGCTGGCCTGCTCGGAGGTGATCGCGCGGCCGTCGCGAGGCGCTGCTCCCCATCCCATCGGCTTCCCCTTCACGTGCACCGGGCCAAGCCAGGCCTCGCCGACGCTGTTCGGGTCCGCCGGGCCGACCGATGTCACGCCCAAGAAGCCCTGGCCCTCCACCCAGATCGGGCCACCGGAATCGCCCTGCTTCCACGTGGATCCGCGCAGCGTGAAACTCTCGTTCACCGCGCGGTAGAAGGTGCCGCAGCTGATTTCATCGGTGCCCAGGTGGGACGTTTCGCCGTGGTAGCACACCTTCGCCCCGCGCTTTACCGCGGACGGAGCCACGATCGTATCCCCTGAGTAGACGTTGTCGCCCAAGCGCACGTCGCGGTCCCACTCGATATAGCCCCAGTCGTTAGAGAAGGCCCCGTCGTACTTGGTCGACGGCCGGAACGTGCCCATGTCCTTGGACTGCTTCCCGGTGGCGCGGTCCACGAGGTGGACGCGGTCACCCTCCTTGCCGCAGTGCGCGGCGGTGTAGCTGATGCGCTGGTCCTTGTCGTTGCAGCCCAGGGTGCACCACCCGATGCTCGTCCCGATGGCCATGCCCTGAACGGGCGAGTCGAGCTGCGCGGCCCCTGCCGGGGCGGGCACGAGCAGGGTTGAGGTGAGGAGCGCGGCGGCGAGCAGGGAACGGGAAGAAGACATGGGGTCCACCTAGCATTGGAGAAAACTGGAAGCGAACTGCAATTCGCCCGAATATCTCCTAAGTGTAGTGCACAGAGGCCGGTTCCGGCAGGCCGAAGCGGGAAAATACCCCAAACACAGTACTGACCGCCCGGCGGAGCAGCTCCCCCGCCGGACCGACCGAGGACCCGCCGCGCGACACCGGGGCAGCCAGGTTCTCCATGTACAGCCCCATCAGCTGCGTTTGCGACACCGCCGGGCCGTCGCTTGGCACAACGCCAACGACGAAGTTGGCGCCACCGACCACGGGGAGCTGGCGAGCCGCCCACTGGCTGGAAATCACGCCGACGAAGCCGCGCCCCGGCACCCACACGGGCCCGCCGGAGTCGCCGGCGCGGGTGAGCGGGGCATCCACAAAGAACGTGTTCCCCACCGAACCCGCGAACTTTCCGCAGGTCTCGCCCCCGCCGCCGTGGCTGGTGTTGCCGTGGTAGCACACCGGCTCGCCGAGCGCGATGTCGTTCGGGTGCACCCAGCCGTTACCCGAGTACCCATTTCCCCCGATCGCCACGCCCGGGTCCCACTGGATCGCCGCCCAGTCATTGCCCAGGCGCGAGTCGAACGCCTTCGAGCGGAAGAACGTTCCGACGGGGCCGCTCGACGCGCCGGTCGCGGGGTCCACGATGGCCACCCTGCCGCCCTCGCGCCCGCAGTGCGCCGCGATCAGGCTGCGTTGGTGCGCGGGATCGCTGAAGCCCACCGTGCACTTTCCCCCGCCCTCAACGACCACCACGGAGCCCTGCGCCACCACCGGCTGGGCAGCGGCGGGCTGCACGCTTATCGACGCCACCGCCATCGCCCCGAGCACGCACCCCACAACGGCTCGCGCCACCCGGCTTCCTGACGGCGCTGACAGTCCTGTCAGCGCGCGATGCGTTCCCCGGTGAAGTCCGAACATGGCACCCTTTCGCAGTGGAGGCAGTGAAGTCCATCTCACTCTACTGTGCGGGTGTGGTCTGCATTGGAACCACCCCGGAAAGCGCAACGGGGCCGGCGAGCGCTGTGCTCACCGGCCCCGTTTCCGCAGCAAGGGCCTAGTCCCAGTGACGCTTACCGCGCCCGCCCCTGTCGCGGCGATCGCCGCGGAACTTGTCCCGGCGATCCTTGTGGTCGCCGAAGCCACCGCGGCGCCCGCGACCGCCTCGGTCGCGCGGGGGTGCGCCGTGATCGCGCTGGATGTTAATCAGCTGACCGGAAATCCGGGTGTCGGAGAGCCGGTCCAGGACCTTCTTGTCCAGCTGCTTCGGCAGCTCCACCAGGGTGAAGTCTCCACCGATGGTGATGCGGCCGAAGTCCTTGGAATTGAGGCCACCCTCGTTCGCCAGCGCGCCGACGATGGCACCCGGCCGGACGTGCTGGCGCTTGCCCACATCCAGGCGGTAGGTGTCAAAGTTGTCGCTGTCGTTGTGGCGGCGCTTGCCACGGCCCCGATCGTCACGGTCGTCACGTCCGCGACGGCCGCGCCCACCACGGTCGTCGCGATCCCAACGGTCGCGATCGCGCCGGTCGCGCTTGTCCTTCGGCGGCTCCTTCATGAGGAACTCGTCGCCCGCAAGCGCCTGCGTGGCGAGCGCTGCGGCGATGTCATCCATCGGCACGTTGTTCGCCGCCGAGTACTCGCGCACCATGGATTTGAAGATCTGCAGGTCGGACGCCTCGAGGGATTCGGTGATGGAGTCCATGAACTTCGCCTTGCGGCTCTCGTTGACCTCGTCCACGGTGGGCAGGTCCATCTCTTCGATCTTCGCGTTGGTCACGCGCTCGATGGAGCGCAGCATGCGACGCTCGCGCGGGGTGACAAAGAGGATCGCCTCGCCGGACCGACCCGCGCGGCCGGTGCGGCCGATGCGGTGGACGTACGACTCGGTATCGTTCGGGATGTCAAAGTTGAGCACGTGCGAGATGCGCTCGACGTCGAGGCCGCGGGCGGCGACGTCGGTGGCCACAAGGATGTCCAGACGGCCGTCGCGCAGTTGATCCACCGTGCGCTCGCGCTGCTGCTGCGCAATGTCGCCGTTGATGGCGGCGGCGGAGAATCCGCGGGCGCGCAGCTTCTCGGCCAGCTCCTCGGTCTCGTTCTTCGTGCGGACGAAGACGATCATCGCCTCAAACTCGGTCACCTCAAGGATGCGGGTGATCGCGTCGAGCTTGTTGCGGTGCGCCGTGAACAGGTAGCGCTGCGTGATGTTGGTGTTCGTTCGGGTCTCCGACTTGACGGTGACCTCTTCGGGGTCGTTGAGGTAGTCGCGGGAAATCCGGCGGATCGCCTTCGGCATTGTCGCGGAGAACAGGGCCACCTGTTTCTCGTCCGGCGTGTCCTCCAGGATGCGCTCGACGTCCTCCTGGAAGCCCATGTTGAGCATCTCGTCGGCCTCGTCCAGCACCAGGAAGCGCAGGCTGGAGATGTCCAGCGAGCCCTTCTCCAGGTGGTCGATGACGCGGCCCGGGGTGCCCACGATGATCTGCGCGCCGCGGCGCAGGCCAGACAGCTGGATGCCGTACGCCTGCCCGCCGTAAATCGGCAGGATGTGCACGCCGCCCAGGTGGTCAGCGAAGGACTGGAAGGAATCGGACACCTGCAGCGCCAACTCGCGCGTCGGCGCGAGGATGAGTGCCTGCGGGTACCGCTTGCTCGTGTCGATGCGGCTCAGGATCGGCAGCGCAAACGCTGCGGTCTTGCCCGTACCGGTCTGCGCCAGGCCGACGACGTCGCGGCCCTGCATCAGCAGCGGAATCGTCTCCGCCTGGATTGCGGACGGCTTTTCAAAGCCGACCTTCTTCACTGCCGCGATCACGTTGTCCGGCAGGCTCAGCGTGGTGAAGCCGTTTTCCGGCTCTGCATTCTCCTCGCTGGACTCGTTCGGCGTCGTTGCTTCGGTTGCTTCAGTATTTACGTTCTCGGTGGCTTCTGCAGTCTTCTGCACAGAAGCGCCGGTGTGCTCAGAGGAACCCGCATCCCTGGTGTCTTCTGCAGCGGCAGGCTCAACTGCGTCCGCTGCGACATCCTGCGGGGTGTTCTGAGTTTCCGACAAGTTCATATCCGGCCCATTTTCGCTGCCGGTCGCGTTTTCGGAATTGCTCATTGCTTCACCAGCGTACGCCACATGGAGCCCCAGGACTATTCCGCAAGTTGGCCATCCGCACCCGGCGCTGGCGTTTCCACCCCCGTTTGGCTGCAACTCACTACACCCACCCAATGTGACATGTCCCGCAATAGCGCAGTAGTGTTTCCCGCATGACTTCACCGCTCGCGCTGACCCTGGTCGGGTTGGACATCATCCTCGTCACCGTCGGCGTGCTCCTCAAAGGCAAAATGCACCCGATTATCGCCATGACCCTCATCCCGATCATCGGCGCGCTCATCACCGGCTTCGGCATCGGTGACATCACCGACTTCTACGGCGAAGGCCTCGAGCGGGTCATGGGGGTGGTTGTGATGTTTATCTTCGCGATCATCTTCTTCGGCATCCTTTCCGATGTCGGCCTCTTTGACCCCGTCATCACCGCGCTCATCCGCGCCACCCGTGGCCAGGTCGTGCTGGTCACCCTCGGCACCGCCGCGATCGCGATCGTCGCGCACCTCGACGGCTCCGGCTCGACCACCTTCCTGCTAACCATCCCGGCGCTCCTCCCCCTGTACAAGGCGATGCGGATGTCCAGATACGTGCTGCTCACCCTCGTCGCGCTGTCCGCGTCCGTGATGAACATGATCCCGTGGGGCGGCCCCGTCGGCCGCGCCGCCAGCGTCATCGAGGCCACCCCCAACGAGATCTGGGCCCACCTCCTCCCCGCCCAGGGCATCGCCATCGTCCTCGTCTTTCTTGTCGCCGCAGGCTTCGGCCTATCCGAGAAGCGCCGTATCTCGAAGCGATCGCTTCACGACGCCACCGCCACCGTCGACGTCAACGCCATCGCCGAAGAGTTCCGCCGCTCCCAGGCGGAGGAGCGCGCCAAATTCAACCTCACCCCGCGCACCGGCACCTGGGTCACCGCGATCAACGTCATCGTCACCCTCGCGCTGATCGGCGTCCTCGTCTCCGGCATCACCTCGCCCGGGCCGGCGTTTTTGGTGGGCACGGCGCTGCTGCTCATCACCAACTTCGCCACCCTGGACGACCAGAACGACGTGCTGCGCCGCCACGCCCCGACCGCGCTATCCATGGCCGGCGTGATCCTCGCCGCCGCGATGTTCCTTGGTGTGCTCGACGGCACCGGGATGCTCGAGCAGATCGCGCTCTCGCTTATCTCGGTCCTGCCCGCGTCCGTCGGCGCCTACATCCACGTCATCGTCGGCCTGCTGGGCGTGCCCCTCGACCTGGCCACCTCCACGGACGCCTACTACTTCTCGGTCCTGCCCATCGTGCAGGAAACCTCCGCGGCGTTCGGCGTCTCCGGCATGGGCGCGGCCACCGCCATGATCGTCGGCAACGTCATCGGCACGTTTGTCAGCCCGTTCTCCCCCGCCCTGTGGCTGGGCCTCGGGCTGGCCGGTGCCAACATGGGCAAGTACATCCGCGTCGCGTTCCCGCTGTGCTGGGGCTTCTCGGTCGTCCTCGTGCTCGGCGCGTTTGCGACCGGGATGATGGCGTAATAGGCCCTTCCGATCACCCGCCGCAAAACAGGAACATTGCCGTACTATGTGCGCATGCGTAAAACTTCTTCCCTGCTAGCTTCAGTCCTTCTGCTCGCCCTCCCGCTGTCCGCCTGCGGCAGCGGCGACAGCGACAGCAACGCATCCCAGGATGCGTCGAGCACCACGAGTTCCCGGTCCGATGAAGAGGTGATCGCCGCGTCGCAGGCGGCGCGATCGTCGTCAAGCGCTGCGAAGTCCGCGTCCTCCGCCGCGGCCGCCTCCTCCTCTGCCGCTGCCAAGACCGAGCCGACGACCTACAAGGCGATTGCCACTGACGACCCCCAGCCGATCGGCACCAAGTGCGGCGAGATTGTCAACGCGTACGGCGAGCGCCTCGAGGTGATCGTGGTGAAGGACGGGACGTCCTGTAGCGCTGGCCAGCACGTCATGGAGGAATACAAGGCCGACGATTACGGCGCGGACGCGGACCGCTTCCACAACTGGACCTCCGAAGAGGGCTGGCACTGCTCCATGGACTGGCTGCTCCCCCGCGAGCTGGACACGCACTCGCAGGGCCGCATGACCTGCCAGGACGCCGACCTGCTCGACCCGTCCGACGACCCAGACAACACCGACGAGACCTCGACGCGCGGCAACGCGGCGCGCTTCGGCGAGCCGCGCCACCAGGTCGTGGCCATGTACCCGCAGGAGGCCACCGAGGCCGTCGACGAGATTCCGCGCTAAAAAACGCCGCGGGAACACACAGCCCGCTTTATAGTTTTTCGTATGCACGCACGTCGTTGGGCCACGACCGTTCTCCTGGTGTCCGCTTCCCTCGCACTCGCCGCCTGCGGAGGGGGCGGCGGGGAACCTGGCGCCGACGGCACGACCTCTGCGACCTCTGCGACCGCGGCGAGCACGGAAGCCGTGACCAGCGATGCACCCAGCGCGGAGTCCGAGGCACCAGACACGAGTGCCGCGGAGGCGGAGCAGGCCGACCTCTACACCGTCGTCGACCCGGAGCGGTTCCTGCTCGGTACCGCATACGTCATCGGCGGCGACGGCGACCGCTGGTTCCACGACTGCTTCATCAAGACAGCGGAGCTCAACTCCGAATCTGATTCGGGGACCTATTGCCACGCGGACTTCGCCGACCCCGTGCCCCCGACCGAGGAGGACTACGGCGTTCCCAATCCGCCGGCTCCGAACGTGATCAACTGGGACGAGGACGGCGGGCGTTTCAGCACGGCGTATTCCCCCGGCGCCGAGCTCCACCCCGGCACCCAGCGCCTCAGGGAGGGCGAGCAGGTGACGGTCGACGGCCTCACCGTCACCCACCTCCACGGCGGCGGCTACCGGCAATGTCTGCGGCACCGTCGAGAGTTCGATGGGTGGCTCGTACCAAATCATCGCCTTGGAGGACGGCACGACCTGTGAGAGCGCCCTTGCGGCGATGCGCGGCTACGTCGACGCCTACAGAAACGGCGAGGTCGAGGGCCAAGCCGGGTTCTGGACCGCGCCGAACGGCTGGGGCTGCGCGAACGGGTGGTTCCTCCCCGGCGACGAGCAGATCCGCGCCAATGCCAAGAACACGTGCAGCGCGTCGGACCGCGCCGGCAACCCCGCCCAGGAGGGATCCGGCGCGGTGGTCGCGCTGCGGCCTGACGACGTCGCCCGCTTCTAGCCGGCCCGCCCCAGAAATCTCGTGCGTGTTACCCAGGCCACAGTTACACTGAGAGCCGTGACACACTCACTGACACGCAAGGTCCTTCCCCTCGGTGCCGCGGCGGCGTTGACGTTGGCGTCGTGTAGCGCTGCGCCAGACGACGCTCCCGAGACCGAAACCACCACCACAGAAACCACCGCGTCCAGCGAGACCACCGACTCACGTCCACCCGAATCCACGACCAGCACCAAACCCACCACGACGGAGGTCCGCGAGGTCTCGCCCGAGGAGCTCGCCGGCCTCACTGAGGTCCCCGCGGACACGTTCAAGGCCACGCCAGTGACCTTCGCCGTCGGCTTCCCTGGGGTCGGGACCAAGGGCTGCATGGTCCCCACCGAGCGCATGGCGCCCAGCTACACGCAGGGCAAGGACGAGATGTTCCAATTCAACTGCGACATCGGCATCGAAGACCCCGCAAACCCGGCGCGCGAATACGACACCCCGCCGGAATCCGGCGAGCGCGCACTGTCCATGCAGTACGAGCCGACGGTCGGCTTTTACACCTTCAGCAGCCAGGAGCCGATCCACAAAGACGAGTACACGAAGGATTACCCGGAGCTGCAGGTCGGGCAGAAGGTTGCGCTGAGCGGGTTTACGCTCGCCCGCCCGGCAGAAGACACCGTCGTTATCCAGCGTGGCGTGCACAGCCTCACCATTTCCAACGGCAACACCGCGGTGCACAGCCCGCCGGCGGAAAGCGTGCAGCACGGCGAGCCGAACCCGGACTTGTTCGACCTCGCCAACACCGCCGCGCCCGAGGGCACGCCGTGCAACGTGGTCAGCGCCTCGGACACCGAAACTGGCGAGACCCACCACTTCTCCCTCATCGCGCACGCCGACAACACGGACTGCACCACCACGTTTGATGTGGCCCAGCGTTTCATCACTGCCTTGCAGGCCGGCGAGGTGCAGCCGCCGACGATGGAGTGGTCCTCGCCCGACGGCTGGTCGTGCAGCATGGACTATATGCTGCCGGGCACGCACACCGACGTGCTCAACGCGGCCCCGCTGTGCCGGAATGAAGGCGGCGGCGTCTTCGTCATCGCCGGTACCGAGATGCTCTAGCGCTGTGTCGCTTCTCGACGCCACCGCTCAAGCTTCAGCCGCGCGGCCAGCCCACAGCCGGAACGCGGCTTGAGGTCGAGGTGTCCGCCGTGGGCGCGCGCGATGGCGTCGGCAAGCGAAAGCCCCAACCCGTGCGAACCCGCGACGCGCCCGGCTCCCCTCACGAACGGCTCTTTGAGCCGCTCAACCTCGCGTTCGCCCAGCTCGGGGCCGTCATTATCGACGCCCACCTCAACGCCCCCATCCGCACCCCTCACCACCACCGTGGCGGTGCCCGGCGCGCCGTGCTCGACCGCGTTGGCGACGAGGTTACCCAGGGCCTGGCGCAGCAGCACCGCGTCGCCGGCAACCGTCGCCGCGGCGGGATCGACGCGCAGCGCGACGCCGTACTGCGCGCACACCTCCTCGCACAGCGCGGCCACGTCCACCTGCTCGCCGCGCACGCTGCCGGGCTGCGCCGCCTCGGCGCGCGCGAACGCAAGCAACCGCTCGACCGTTTCCCCGGCGCGCGCGTTGACCTCGCGAATCCGGCGCAGCGCGGTGCCACCCTGATTCCCCTGCATGAGCGCGACGTCCGCAACGGTCTGGATCGTGGCGATCGGGGTTTTCAGCTCGTGCGAAGCGTTGGCGGCGAAGCGGCGCTGCGCGTCGAGCGAGGCTTCCAGCGAGTCCAGCATCTGGTCGAAGGCGCGGGCCAGGTCGCCGACGTCATCGGCAGGCCCCTCGTAGTGCATGCGCTGGCTGACCTCGCCGTCGGAGACCCGGCGCGCCACCGTGGCGAGCCGGCGCACGGGCGTGAGCACGTACCCAGCGACAAACCAGCCCACCGCCCCCGCAAGCGCGGTGAGCAGGGCAAGCGCGATCAGCATGGTGACGAGCACGACGGTGATGATGTCGGCGGGGATGGGCATGGCGGCGTCGATAAGCACTCCCTCCGGCCCTGGCAGAGAGACGTGCAGCGGCACCGGTGTGAGCGCGAGGTATGCGCACACGAGGGCGGTGAGCGCCGCGCCGGCGGAAAAGACGGTGGCGACGAACACAAGGGTCAGGCGCAGGCGCAGCGTCACGGGCGCGCCTCCTCCGCGGCGTAGTATCCCGCGCCGGGCTGGGTGTGGATGATCCAGGGCTGGCCCAGCTTGCGGCGCAGGTGCGAGATGGTCACGCGCGGCGAGTTGGTAAATGGGTCGGCGAACGCGTCCCACGCCTCCTCGAGCAGCGCCTCGGCGGACAGGACCGCGCCGTCGGCGGCGAGCAACGTCTCCAGCACCGCGAATTCCTTCGGACTCAGCGCGATCGGCGCGCCCGCGCGGGTCACGGTGCGGCGCGCGGTGTCCATGCGCACGTCCGCGCAGCGCAGCACGTCGGCCTGCGGCGGGGTGTGGCGGCGCATGAGCGCGTCCACGCGCGCGAGCAGCTCGGGCACCTCGAAGGGTTTGGTGAGGTAGTCGTCGGCGCCAAGCGCGAAGCCGCCAAGCCGCTCGTCCAGCGCGCTGGCCGCGGTGAGCATGAGCACGCGGATGTGCGGGTAGTCGGCGCGGATGCGGGCGCAGACCTCGTCGCCGTGAACGCGCGGGAGGTCCCGGTCGAGGACCACCACGTCGGCGGATTCGAGCATCTCGAGCGCCTGCGCGCCGTCGTAAGCAACCTGGGTCTGCAGGCCGTGCGCGGCGCAGGCGGCGGCGATGGCATCGGCGAGGTAGGCCTCGTCTTCCACAACTAACACGTTGGACATGCGGGTCAGTCTAACGCCGGTGGGCGCGGGCGAAGCGCGCGTTAACGCTCTCGCAACACGGCAGTTTTTAGCGTGTGTGCCATGACGACTGCTTCCAGACTTCCCCCGCCCACGCGCATCGCGGGTCTCGACGCCGCCCGCGCCGTCGCACTTGCCGCGATGATGTGCGCGCACCTGACCGATTCGACCTCGCCGTGGCTCTACGGCTTCCCGTCGGCGCTGTTCGCGGTGCTCGCTGGCGTGTCGATGCAGGTCTCGTCGCGCGCCACGGGCGGGGTGGCGCTGGCGCGTCAGCGCCACCAGGCGATGCTGCGTGGCGCGGCCCTGCTCGCCCTGCACGTCGTGCTCACCCCGCTGACCGGCACGATCGAGGTGGTTCTCGGCGCGTTCGGCGCCTGCTACCTCGCACTCGCACCGGCGCCGCGCTGGCGCACGCGCACGCTCGCGGCCCTGTTCGCCGCGCTCACGCTCGCCTCGGCGCTGCGCCTCCCGCTCGCGGTCACCGCCCCGCCGTACCCGCTGTTCGAGTGGGCCGCGCTCATGGTCGCCGGCCTGATCGCGGCGCGCCTGCGCCCGCGCGTGTGGCTCGCAGCGCTCGGCTTCGCGCTCGCCGTCGGCGGCGTGTGGGCCCGCTCGCTTATCGACGCCCACCTCCACCCCTTCCTCAACCCCAATGGCCACACCGGCGGCCTCATCGCCATCCTCAGCGAGGTCGGCTGCTCCCTGGGCGTCCTCACCGTCTGCCTCATCGTGTTCCGGCGCTTCTGCCCGTACCCGCTGCAGGCCCTGGGCCGGATGCCGCTGACGGTGTACTGCCTGCACGTGACCACTGCGGACCTTGTGCCGCCCGGCGCGGCATCCGCGGCCGTGAGCATCGCCGCCGCGTGCGCGCTTGCGTCGGTGTGGCTGCTGCGCTTCCCGCGCGGCCCGCTCGAAGAAGCCCTGCGCGCGTTCACCCGGTCGCTCTCGCGCCAGGACCTACCCCCGCGACCACTTCCCACCACACTTACCAAAGGAGCATAACCATGCGAATCTCCACCTCCACGATCCCCGCCGCCGCTGCGCTCGTCGCAGCGCTCACGGCGCTGGCCGCCACGCCCGCCGGAGCGCTCGAATCCGACACGTTCGCAGTCGATTCCCCCGACACCGCGTCCGAGGGCGCGAGCGTCGTTTCCGTGCGCACCGCCAACGACGACCCTGCCGACGGCGTGTGCACTGGCACCGCAGTCGCGCCGCACTGGGTGGTCACCGCCCGCCACTGCATGGACCACCTGCCCACCGCCGGCGGGTCGGTGCGGACCGGCGAGGGTAACGCGCAGCGGACGGTGGCCGTGGATCGGTGGCTCACCGCGCCCCAGGGCGACATCGCGCTGCTGCACACCGCCGATGACCTCGGCCTGGACCGCTACGCCACCGTGGACACCGAGGTCCCCGGCCCCGACACCGCCGCCCGCGTCTATGGCTGGTCCTCCGACGGCTCGGGCGCCACGACCCGCCTGCCCGTCACCGACGCGACCGTCGAGGGCGCAAGCCCCATGGCGCTTTTCGACGCCCACCAAGCCCTCACCGTCGCGCTCGCCCAGGGAGCCGGCATCCAGGGCGGCGACTCCGGCGGCCCCGTCTTCCGCGACGGCAAGCTCACCGGCGTGCTCAGCGCCGGACTGTTCGTGAACCCGGACGACCCGGAGGAAGTCGCCATGGACACCAACGCGGCCGCCTCCGCTGCCCCGCTCGGCGACGCCGCTGCATGGATCAACGACGCAATCGCCGACGACCTGCGCGACGCTGATGCCGCGGCGGACCCCGGCGCCGGCGAGGCGAACGCGACACCGTACCTCATCGCCATCGCGGTGCTGCTCGCCGTGGCGGCCGGTGCGTCGGTGGTTGCGCGGCGGAGGGGGCACGGAGGCGTCGATAAGCAATAGGCCGAACCCCACATTTGGCGAGGCTCAATGTGGCAATATGCTGTAAAAGCCCATTGTTTCGGACAATTTTATGGAAGGTGGCTCAGCGCCGATGTCCACGAGCTCCCCAACACCTGCGAAGACCGCACGCAAAGCTCGAGGCCTCAGCCACCGACACATCCACTTCATCGCGCTCGGCTCCGCCATCGGCACCGGCTTGTTCTACGGCTCGGCCGGCGCGATCCAGGCCGCTGGGCCGTCCGTCCTGCTGGTGTACCTGCTCGGCGGCGCGGTGGTGTACTTCATGCTCCGCGCGCTCGGCGAGATGAGCGTGCGCCACCCCGTCCGCGGCTCCTTCGCCGTGTACGCGCGAGAGCACCTCGGCGGGCTGGGCGGCTACATCACCGGCTGGATGTTCGCCTTCGAGATGATCATCGTGTGCCTGGCGGACCTCACCGCCATCGGCATCTACATGAAGTTCTGGTTCCCCGGCTCGCCCGCCTGGGTGTGGATCACCGCGACCCTGTTGGTCATCGGCGCCGCCAACCTGGCCAGCGTGCGGTGGTTCGGCGAGCTGGAGTTCGCGTTCACGCTGATCAAGGTCGTCGCCGTGGTGGCCATGATCGTCGGCGGCGCGGCCGTCCTCGCCTTCGGGCTGGGCACGCACCCCGAAACCACGGGGCTTGCCAACCTGTGGAACGACGGCGGCTTCTTCCCCAACGGTCCCGAGGGCATGATCGCCGCGTTCATACTCGTCCTCTTCGCGTTCGGCGGCACTGAGATCATCGGCGTGGCCGGCACCGAGGCCGACGACCCGGACCGTTCCATCCCCAAGGCCGTGAACACCGTGCCGGTGCGCATCCTGTTGTTCTATGTGCTGGCCATCCTGGTCATCCTCATGCTCAACCCGTGGCGCACCATCACCGGCGACGAGTCCCCGTTCGTGCAGATCTTCTCCACCCTCGGTGTGAACTGGGCGGCGGGCCTGCTGAACCTGGTGGTCATCACCGCAGCACTTTCCGCCATCAACGCGGACCTCTTCGGCACCGGGCGCGTGCTCACCGGCCTGGCTCGCGAGGGACTCGCGCCCCGCGTGATGGCGCGCACGGTTCGCGACATCCCCGTCATGACCACCGTGACCCTGCTCATCGTCCTGGTCGTGGGCGTTGTCCTCAACGCGCAGTTCCCCAACGTCTTCGAGACGATCGCCGCGCTCGCCACCTTCGCCACCGTCTTCGTCTGGCTGATGATCCTCATCGCCCACCTCGCCTCGCGCCGCCGCATGACGGCCGCCGAGCAGCGCGCGCTGCACTTCCCGGTCCCGTTCTGGCCTTACGGCCAGTGGTTCGCCGTGGCGTTCATCCTGTTCACGTTCGGCATCATGGTGTGGCTGCCGCAGTACCACGTCGCCCTCGCCGCCGGCGTCGTCTTCCTCGTCGTCATGACGGGCATGTACTTCGTCACCGGCCGCCCGAAGGCGATCGCTGCGGCGCACACGGAGGAAGACTTCAAGTAGGGCTGGCTTATCGACGCCACCGTGCCCGCTTTCGCCCGAATACGTCCGACTTTACGGGAAATTCCGTTGTTTTCTGACCGGCTCCGCGGCACCGTCCCCAACGTTGTGCAATGATGGATGCCGGAAACAACGTCTACCGGTCACGGTATCGGAAAGAGGAGAACCACAGTGAGCATCACGAACCCGTCCACCCCGAAGAACAACATCACCCCCGGCAACAAGGTCGTGCTCATCGGCGCCGGCGCCGTTGGTGTCGCCTACGCCTACGCCCTGATCAACCAGGGCCTGTGTGACCAGCTCGCCATCATCGACCTCGCTGAGGAAAAGACTCGCGGCGAGGTCGAGGACCTGAACCACGCTGTCCCCTACTCCGGCCACAACACCAAGGTCACCTTCGGCACCTACGAGGACTGCCGCGACGCGGCACTGGTGGTCAACTGCGCGGGCGTCGCTCAGCGCGAAGGCGAAACCCGCCTGGACCTGGTGGGCCGCAACGTGAAGATCTTCGAGTCCATTAACAAGGAGGTCATGGCAAACGGCTTCAACGGCATCTACCTGGTCGCCACCAACCCGGTCGACATTCTGACCTACGCCACCCAGAAGCAGACCGGCCTGCCCGCCTCCCAGGTGCTCGGCTCCGGCACCGTCCTGGACACCGCCCGCTGGCGCTACAACCTGTCCCAGAAGTACAACGTGTCTGCATCGTCGGTGCACTCCTACATCATCGGCGAGCACGGCGACACCGAGCTCCCGGTCATCTCCACCGGCTCCATCGCAGGTATCGCGCTGCGCAACCGCCTCGCCGAGGAAGCCGAGAGCAACCCGGACGTGTACAAGGAGGTCGACGAGATGTTCGTAGCAACTCGCGACGCCGCGTACCACATCATCCAGGCAAAGGGCTCGACCGACTTTGGCATCGGCAGCTGCCTCGCCCGCATCACCCGCGCCATCTTCGCCAACGAGGACGTCGTCCTGCCGATCTCGGCCAAGCTGGACGGCCAGTACGGCCACAACGACATCTACATCGGCACCCCGGCCGTGGTGAACCGCAACGGTGTGCGCGAGGCCGTCGAACTCCGCCTCAACGATGAGGAGAAGGAGAAGTTCGACCACTCCGCAACCACCCTGCGCAAGGTCATGGAGGACGCTGGCCTGGTCTAAGCCAGCGCTCACGCTCGACTCGTAAAAAGGCACCGCAGTTCTGCGGTGCCTTTCCCATGCGGGGAGACATACCCCCCCCCCCCGTGCCGACGCTCGGTATGCCCACGAGTCCCACGCGCAGCCTGCGAATTGTGATACTGACACGACCACCCAAGATTATGCGGCACAGTCTCCCCACCATGGCGATGCTCGATCATATGATGCGCATCGCACCGCGCGACAGGCTGCGTCCACCCCGAACCCGATTACTCGGTATGCACTAAGCACTGGGTGAACGCTCGTAGGCTTCGTACCCTACACGCACCCCAATACGACCGTCCGTCCACAGCCCGCATATTCATGTAACACGTAGCAGAGGAGCGAAGCCTCCCATCATCCACAAATTGCAAAAGCGGGTATAAAATCGTTGCAGGATCGGGTATAAAACTGTTGCAAAAGCGGGTATAAAATCGTTGCATAATTGGGTACAATGCTGGTGTGCAGTACTTTTCCCGCTTTGCAGATCAGGTTTTGGAGGACTCCCTCCAGCTCATGGGAGGTGTCCTCCTTGAAGGGCCACGCGCTTGCGGGAAAACCTCTACTGCCCTCCAAAAGGCTGCAAGTTCTGTACGCCTCGACCGATCCCCCGAGCTGATCACGCTCGCCGAATTGAACCCCGCAATTTTACTCAACGGCCCAACGCCTCGCCTCATTGATGAGTGGCAACTCGCACCTTCCATATGGAACACGATCCGCCATGAGATTGACGATCGCCAAGGACGCGGGGAGTTCATCCTTTCAGGATCAGCGGCACCAGCCGATGACACCACGCGTCACTCAGGTGCGGGACGCTTTGCAAGATTGAGGATGCGTCCAATGTCGCTCGCGGAGAGTGGGGCGTCGACAAACCAGGTAAGCCTCGCAGAGCTACAACCGGGCGTTGGTGTGAGCGGAGTTTCCAAGCTCACCTATAAGGGCATGGCCGAACAAGCCGTACGTGGCGGATGGCCAGGCCTACTCGGCACCAACACCCAGCAGGCGGTCATGTTTAATCGCTCGTACCTGGACAATGTCTTCGACGTGGAAGTACCAGAAAGCGTTGGCACACGTCACAACCAGCTAAACATTCGTCGGACCTTGGAATCCATCGCTCGGAACATTTCTGGCGAAGCAACGTTGAAAACACTCGCTGCAGACGTGTCTTCCGATGCCACAACAGTCGATCCGAAAACGGTCTCCACTTACCTCCAGGCACTTACCCGAATATTCATCCTCGACGAATTGCAGCCTTGGAGCGTCGCGCTCCGATCCAAATCACGGCTGCGCACCTCACCGAAGCTCCACCTCGCTGACCCCAGCCTGGCCTGCGCCGCCTTAGGTATCGGCGTTGACCGTCTCGCGAAGGACCCAGAGTTTTTCGGCCAGATCTTCGAGTCCATGGTCATCCGAGACCTGCGTGCTGCATCCGCCCTCCAGCACGGTCACGTCTACCACTACCGCGACAACACGGGCCTTGAAGTTGACGCCATCATCGAATACCCCGAGGACGGAAAATGGGGTGCCTGCGAAGTCAAACTCGGGGCGTCGCAGATCCCACAAGCCGAAGCAAACCTCATCAAACTCCGTGACGAACGTGTCGACACCAACAGGGTCGGGTCGCCTGCATACTTAGCCATTATCACCGCTACGGAGTATGCATACACGCTTCCTAGCGGAGTACACGTGATTCCTTTGGGCACCCTCACCGCTTAGCGGTCACAGAAACGAGTCAAACCATTCTCCCGGAATTGCAAAAGCATGTATAAACTCCGTGCACTGCAGGATTACGCAACACCAGGAACGCATCCATCGCCCTGCTGAGCGCCTAAACCAGCGGCGCGGACCCCGAAGTTTCAAACTGTAGTACGCGGATTGTAATAATCCTCGAAATGATGAGCGAAGGCGCCGGGCGAGCGGGTTTTTCAAAAGCCCAGGCCGCGCAGAGCCCCCACACCAGGTACTGCGCCTTCAGGCACCTATCACCGTGTCATCCAACCACATCATTTTTCGCCGCATCAAATACGCCTGCACATCCGCAGCCGGCCCAGGCAACCGCACGGTGGCATACCCATCCCATGATGAGTCACCCCCACGCGCGGAGTGCTCGGCTCGGTCGCCGGCAACTGAACACGCTCGGGTCCTGCTGCTGCGAGAACGAACTCGAAACCGCAGCGGTCAACCCAAAAAGCGCATCCAAAACACACGTCTAATAAGACTTATGCCCTTGTGCCTTGAGCACGACCGGTTCCACCTCCGCGTAGGCTGCGACCTCGTCGACAAAGCTCTCGTCGTGGCAGGTGAGGATCACCGCTTGGCCTGCGCGCAGGCCGTCCGCGATGACGTGGTGCGCCTGGGTGCGGCCGGTGGCGTCGAGTGAGGTATCGGGTTCGTCGATAAGCACGAGCTCCCGGCCTTGGGCGAAGACCTGGCGCAATTGGGCGACCCGTAGCTGCGCCTGCGGAAGGTCAAGCGGGTGCGTTGCATCGTCGCCGCCGGCGAACTCCGCGAGCGTGGTCTCCACGACCTGCTCAGCCACGCGCTGCAGCGCAAGCGAGACGCCGACCGGCTGGGGAGGATTTCCGTCAAGGCCGGCAAGCGCGCGCAACAACGTCGTCTTGCCCGACCCATTGTGGCCGCGCAGCCACACCACCCCACCGCGGCGTGGCGCGAGCTCGACCGGACCGACCTGGAACTGCTCGCCGCGTTTCTCACGAAAATGCCACCACTTGCGCTGCGGTGCCTGGCGGCCCGCGGTTACGGCACCGAGGTCGATTCGGTCAGGCTGCGGTTCGACGGGACTGGGAAGCGAAACTGGGGTGAGGTGCGGATTCGGGGTGAGTGTGGCGTCGATAATGCCGAGCTGCGCGCCACCAATCTCGCGTGGTTGATAGCCAAGCACCAGCGCGCGGGAGGAGGCGACGAGCTGTTCAATCAGGCGGGCGGATTCCGCATCGAGGCCCGCGAACGGGCAATCCAGCACAAGTAGCTCCGGCTCAAGCACCGCGACGCACGCGATCGCGAGGCGGCGAGTCTCGCCACCAGACAACGTCGCCGGGTGACGCTCAGACAGGTGCGAAAGCCCGGTCCGCGCAAGGATTCGCTCGCAGCGTGCCTGCATCTCCTCGCGGGCTATACCGCGCTGCTCCAGGCTGATCGCGACTTCCTCGATCACCGTCTCGCGCAGGTACGTCACGTGCGCCGCGGCGTCCTGGCCCACGACGCCGACGTTCGGCCACTCCTCGTGCAGCTGGTTTGCCAGCTGCGACATCCCGGAGCCGGACGCGCCGATGACCTGCACGCGGTCGTGCGTGCTCAGCGCGCGCTGCAGCAGCGTCAGATCCATACGACCACCACCACGCACGCGATCGGGGCGACGATCCGCAGCGCCTTCTGCACCGCGGAGTCCGGCACCGGCCGTAGCACCGTGCGCTTCCCCTGCAAGTCATAGCCGGCGGTTTCCAACGCCGCGCCGCGGCTCGCGCCCTGGCTGAGCAGCGCGGTGAGCACCGGCATGATCAGGCGCGTCACCACGTTTCGCGCGTGCACCGGCGCGCGCTTGAGCGCCTGCGCGTCGCGCACCACCTTCACCTGCGCGCTGCCGTGCGGGACGAGCTGCAGCGTCGCACCCGCGATGTACGCCAGCTTGTTTCCGCCGGGCAGCACCTGCAGCGCCTTGACCAGCTCGGGGATGCGGACGTACGCGACGGCGGCGAGCATGCACGCCATCAACGCGCAGAATCGCGCCGCCAGCGCCGCGCCCACCGCCAGGCCGTCCGCGGTGAGCAGTGGGGCGATGCGCTCGCTGCCGTACGGCGCGTGGATGAGCAGCATGGACAGCCCGACGGGCACGGCGAGTGCCACCGTCGTCGCCGGCACCGAGGCGTTGCGCGTGCGCCACACCCCGAGCACGCACGCGACAGCCGTCATGGCCAGCGACACCACGGGCGAATTCAGTCCGAGGACCAGGATCCACCCGCACGCCCCCGCCGCCAGCGCCGTGAGAGGATTAATCACGCTGCGCGGAGTGCGCTTTTCGACGCGGCGCGAACGCCTGAACTGTCTTCCGCGGCAACGCCCGCACCGTCACGTAGGCGATCGCGAGGACGATCACCTTGTCCAGCGGGTCCGAGAGGAACGCCTGCGTGGTCACCGACGCGATGAGCGATCCGCCCATCTCGCGGAAGAGCGACACGAGCGCACCGGTGCCTACGCCCGCGGTGCCACCGAACACGAACGCGGCCACCGGCGCGGCGACGGCGCCGCCGACCAGGCCCAGCAGCATGCCGTAGCCAACCACCGTGAATATCGAGTGCAGCGCGTGCAACCGGTGGATGAACACGCCCGCGAGGTACCCGACGAGCGCGGAACCCGCCGCGAACGGGAGCGCCACCGGGTTGAGCAGCCCCCAGACGACGTTGTTGAGCGCGCCGGTGGTCAGGCCGGCGATCGGCCCGGCGAGCGCGGCGACGAGCACGGTGCCGATCGTGTCCAGGTAAAGCGGCAGCCCGATCGAGCCGACGATCTGCCCCACGACGGAGTTGATGAGGATGGCCAGCGGGATCAGGCCCAGCGTGCGCGCCGGAAGCATGGGCAGCGTCGCCGCGAGCAGCAGGACGGTGCCCAGCCCGTAACCGCACAGGGTGATGATCGCTTCGGTGGATCCACCGACGCTGTCCCAGCTGCTCGGGCGGACCAGCACGAGGTACGCCCAGGTCGCGGCGATGCACAGGGCGCCAGCGATGACGAGGAGGCGCTGTGGCAGGGTCCAGTCTCCAAGCGCCATGTCGGTCGGGGGCTTCACCGGCCCTTTGGGCGGAAACGGCAGGCGGTCATCGGTATCGTGCGACATGGGGTTCTCCAGGGGTAAATACGTGGGAAAGGGGAAACTGGTCCTGTGGTCGACAGGGTTTCGCCTATGTCACCTCGGCGAAGCAGACGGCGAAAGTATACCAGCTATTCCTCCGCCTTGAGGTGATACCCCGCCTTGAGCTGCTCGTCTCCTGCGGTGAAGCGTGCGTGGAGGGAGTACGCGGCGTCGACAAGCGCCCAAGCGCTGGGAATGTCCGCCGAGGTGACCACGCGCGCGTTGGGCTCGCGCTCCCACATGCCGCGCAGGTCGGCGGCGACGGTGCCGCGCATGAGCTCGCTTGCGGATTCGACGTCGATGGTGGCCTCGGCGGCGGCGGTGTCGACGCGACCGAGCGCGATGAGCACGGTGAGCAGGTCGTGGAGCTGGGCGCGGTAGCCCTCGCCGACGTCCTCGTGGAACTCGAAGTAGAAACGCGTAATCTCCGGCAGCGCGGACGCGATCGGCGTCTCCCCCAGCGCTTCGACGAGCCGATCGAGGCGCGGCGGGTCCAGCAGCATCTGCTCGGTCACGCCCAGCGAGCACAGCGTGATGGGCACCGGGGTGCGAGCGAAGACCTCCTGCGCGGCGTGCGGGTCGACCCAGAAGTTCCACTCGGCGGTCGGAGTGGTGTTCCCGGGATAGTTCACACTGCCGCCCATCACCGTGATGTGACGCAGCTGCGCGAAGTGGCGCGGGTGGCGGCGCGCAAACACGGCGAGGTTGGTCATGGGGCCGGTGACGATGAGGTGGAGGTCCTCGGTGCCGCGCTCGATGGCGTCGCACCAGAGCATGTCCCAATCTGTCGCCACGTGGCGCGCGGGCGCGTGCGCGTAGCCCAAGCCCGTCTCGCCGTGGGTTTCCGGGGTGGTGGTCAGCGCAAGCTCGAGTGGCTGCGGCTCGCCTGCGGCCACGGGGATCGCTGGCAGGTTGCACTGCGCAAGCACCCACGCGGCATTCTGCGCGCATTGCTCGGCCTCAACGTTGCCCGCGGTCGTGGTCACGCAGTCCAGCTCCAGCTCGCCGGCGTGGTGCGCGGCGGTGAGGTAGGTCAGCGCGAACGTGTCGTCGATGCCGGGGTCGCAGTCCAGCAGCACTCTCATCCTAAGTCTCCTTCGTCTCAGTTCCGCGCGTGAGCCAGACGCCTATCGACGCCACCGCAATCCCCGCGCAGGCCACAAACGCTACGCCAAACCCAAAGGCCTGGGCGAGCAGCCCCACCACAATCGGCGCGAAGATCTGGCCCGCGTCCTGCGCCATCTGGAACGTGGAGAGCACCTTGCCGCCGGAGCGGTGATTCCCAATGATGTCCGCGAGCGACGCCTGCTGCGCCGGGCCGATCAACCCGCTGCCCACACCCGCAAGCGCGGACAGGACGAGCAGCGGCACGACGCCGGTGGCCAGCCCCATCGAGCCGGTAAACACGGCGGTAGTGATCAAGCCGGCAACGATAAGTGGCTTGCGCCCGTGCTTATCCGCGAGCCTGCCGGAGAACTGCAGCGTAACCGCGGTGCCGAACGCAAACGCGGTGAGCGCAAACCCTGCGGCCGCCCCACCGTTGGCAAACACCGCTGCGGCGAACAACGGCAGGATGGACACGCGGGTGCCAAAGTTGACCCAGCCGTGCGCAAATGCCGAGGACAGCAGGCTCTGGTACGTGGGCATGCGCAGCGCGCTGGACAGCTGCATCGGCGGCAGCGGCGGCGGCAACTGCGCCCTCCCCTGCGGGTTGTGCGTAGCCACCCACACGAACAGCGCGGCAACGCCCACCATCAGCCCGTAGACCGCGAACGGGATGCGGAAGCCAAGGAAAGACAGGGCTGCACCGATGATGGGGCCGATGATGTTGCCCAACAGGAACGCTGACGAATAGATCGCGTTGGCGCGGCCGCGTATCGAGGGGTGCGTCACCCGCACAATGAGCGCCTGCGCCGACAACGTAAACATGGTTGAGCCGAACCCCGCGATGAAGCGCAGCACAAAGATCTGCCAGTACGCGGTGGCAAACGCCACGAAAAACGTCGCAGCCGCCACCACACTCACGCCCGTGATGTAGACCGGCCGCGAGCCGAGCTTGTCCACGAGCATGCCCGCACCGGGCGCGCCGATGAGCCTCGCAGCAGCAAACACGGAGACGACCGCGCCGGCCGCGGCCATGGACACGCCGAAGCTCGCGGTGAACTGCGGCAGGATCGGGGCGATAAATCCGTACCCGAGAGCAATGAGGAAGGCCGCCCCCACGAGCACCCAGATGGTGCGCGGGATGGCCGGCCGTGGCGGTGTGTGCGGCTGCTGCTGAGGTTCGGGCGTAGGGGTCATCGGGAAACAGCCTAAACCCACGCGCCAAGCGAGCAAACTGCAAGAACAACCACACGTTCGCCACTGTGTTCTAATTTGTGCGGTGCCGTGTTCATCTCTCCTTTTAGAGTGCCAGGCATGTTGAACTTCACAAGCAAAACGCACACCGCCCCCGCCCAGCCTTCCGACTACTGCGCCCCGCTGCCCACTGAGTACGCCGCGCACATCCGCGAGCGCGAAACGCACACGCTCCAGCAGCTCACGGCGATGATCCACCACCCGCGCTCGCTCGCGCGGCCCACTGCGCGGTGGCGCCCACCGACAAAACGGCTCCCCCGCCTCGGTCACACCACCGACCTCACCATCGCCATCTCGCGGCGCCGCGTCGGCCCACGCGCGCAGGCAAGAGTCCGCGGGTACGGCGAGGACCGAGTGCCCGCGTTTCTCATCGAGGTACGCGTCACCGACCCCTCCGGACTCCCCACGGACCGCCGCGTCGCCGAAGGGTGGGTGCGCGCGCTTTTGCCTATCGACGCCGCGGGCGCCGTCCACGAGCTTCCGTCACCCCGCGCGGCCAGCTACGTCTGGCTCACCGACGGCGACTTCGTCCCGGTACTGTCACCGTCCTCCATGTTTGAGGGTCTCGCGGCGGCGTAGCCCGCCCGGGCTAGTCCTCGTCGTCTCCGTCGTCCTCGTCGTCTTCCTCATCGAAGTCGTCGTCTTCATCATCTTCGACGTCGTCGTGGCCGAAGATGTCGTAGATGTCGGGCTCGTCCTCGTCGTCTTCCAGCGGGAGGAGCTGGCCTTCCCACTCCTCCGCCTGGTCAGCGGCAAGCGACAGGACGTCGAAGAGCCGGTCGAAGTCGGTGAACGTGCCGAGGCTGAGCATTTCCGCCTCGGACACCGCTTCGCTGTGGATGGTCTCGAACAGGCGCAGTCGATCCTCCTCGGTCAGCTCTGCGTCGCCGTCGGACTCCCAGAGTTCGCCGATCGCGTCGTCCATGAGGTCGTCGTAGTTGTCCGACAGCGCGATGAACTCGACCGTCGCGGTGGCGGTCCCCTGCACCACCTCGACCTGGACCTGCAGCTCGGCGCTTTCGCCGACCTCGGCGCGCACCAGCTGGCTGTTGACGCGATCCGGGAAGAACTCCAGGTCCTCGATGCGCTCGTCCGTAGCCTCGAGGAGGTCGCGCAGCACGGTAATCACCTGGTCGGTGGCCATGTGCTCTGCCACGGTCTCCACGGCGCTTTCCACGGAGAAGACGACGGCGACGAGCGCGGCCTCAAATTCTTCATCGTCCTCGTCCACGTCCGCGGCGGCAATGTACACATTGGCTGCGGGCAGGAGCGGGTCGATTTCTACAAACTGGATTTCCACCTCGGACGTGATGGGCACGAACATGGTGTCGTCGTGTACCCGGGATTCAATCCCTTCACGGTCAAGGCTGGCTGCAATGTCCTCGAAAAAGCTCATGGCGGCGGTTTCCTTCCACTCTCCAGTCCAGGCCTGCCCCAGCCTAGCCAGGAATTCGCCGCGCCGTCGGCCGACGCGCACAAAGCACGGGTGCACGCGCGGTGGAAATTGCTGGGAGGTGTGTAGAGGGGGTGGCGGTGGCGTCGCTAAGCGTTGCCCTCGTCGGCGATGGAATCGGTGAGCGTTTCCACCAGGTCCTGCCTGTGCATGCCCCATTCGCGCATGTCAAAGCCCTCCCACGCGCGGCGCTGCGCCGCCTTGGGGTCGTACTCCACGGAGGACTTCGCCGCGAAGATCGCGGTCGCGCGGCCGGGCTCCGTGTCGCTGCGGAAACCGTAGACCGGCCACTTCTCGCCCGGATGCGCGTTGTGGAAGAAGGAGCCCCAGTGGAACTGCATGGCGGCGCTGACCTCGTCGAATTCCTCGCGCGGCTGGAACGGGTCGAACTTGGAAGCGCGGGTTGCCTTCGCATCGCCGAACACCGCCGCCAGGTCCGAGGTGTGCATGGCGCCGAGCCCGATCCGGCGCATCGTGGTCGACGCGTAGTCAAAGCGGTACATCCAGGTCGGGGCCGTGCGACGATGCTCGGTTGCCAGCATCACCGACGGCGCCCAGAAGACCGCGTCCGCGATGAGGGCGGCAAACTTCCGGCGATCGTCCACAAAGTCGTAGGTCTCCAGCACTGCCTCGGCGTTGTCGGGGTCGTAGACGCTCAGCGCCCGGCGCGCCGCGCGCAGGCGCGACTTGTTCGTCTGGTACAGCGCCTTGGCAAAACTGGCCTCGTCCGCGTTCGTGCCGATGATCAGCGGGACCGGCGCCTGGGCACCGGATTGGAACACGTCGATCGGGTGCGCGGGAAGCGTGTGCGTATCCACGGTGGGCATGAAGCTGGTGTTGAACTGGACGAGCTCTTTGCGGTTGAGCAGCATCGATTGCCCGACCCGCACCAGTGCCTCGGCGTCAGCCTCGCGCAGCGCCTCCAACGTGGTCTGGCTGGGCAAGCCCATATCCTTGATCAGCTTGCGCACCCACATCGCCGCCTGCACGCGGGAGTGCACGCTGGCAACGGGCGGCGACTGTGCAATCGCGCGGTGGAACAGCCCCCGCGCAGCCGGGGCGCACATCAGGTGGATCACCGCCGCGCCACCCGCGGACTCGCCCATGACGGTGACGCGGCCGGGGTCGCCGCCGAACCCGGCCGCGTTGTCGTGGACCCAGCGCAGGGCGAGGATCTGGTCCAAGAGCGCCGGGTTGGCCACGCAGTCCTCGCCGAGCGTGCGGTAGTCCAAGTACCCGAACACGCCCAGGCGAAAGTTGACCGAGATGTAGACGATGTCCGTCGTCTTCGTCAGGTAGTGCCCCTGGAGAACCTTCTCGTGGCTCGACCCCGTGACAAAGGTTCCGCCGTGGAAGTACACCACCACCGGCAACTCCTCGTCGTTGTCGGGGCGCACGATGTCCAACGTGAGGCAGTCCTCCGTGCCGATGACGTTGTCCGTCCAGCCGAAGAACCCCTGCATGGCCGGGGGCGAAAAGGCGCTCGCGTCGCGCACCCCGGTCCACGACTCAACCGGGCGGGGCGCACGGAATCGCCCCGCGCCCTCGGTGGTCGCGCCGTACGGCACGCCGCGCCAGGTGCGGACCCCCGTGTCCGGGTCGACAATTCCGCGCACGCGACCGGCACTTGTGGTCACCACCGGTTGATCAGCGCTCGACATAGCCCCCACCCTAGACGCGAACGCGGTCGCGCACAGCGACGCTCAACGGCGCCGGGAATGGAAACCGCACGCGCAACGCTATACCGTGCGGAACTCGGTCCGACCGCCCAGGTGAGCACGAGCAATCACCGAGCGTTCGGCCGAAACGTGCACAATAGGTTTGCAACATCACACAATCGGGCTCGCCCCGGAGGAGGAAAGCATGGGACTGTTTGGCCGCAACAACGACAAGGACAGCACGAACCGCGAAGGCAATGCCAGCGATACCAGCGACGTCACTGCCGCCAACGGTGCGCAGCTGGCCGAAGGCGCCGGCCCGATCGCCCGCGCCTTCATCAGCTCCGTGGACAAGGCCGTCTCGCTCCAGACCGGCACCATCCGCGCGTACGTGGACTGGCTGCGTCGCCAGGACACGGACGCAACCCCGCAGGACGTGCAGAAACGCATGGACGCGCACTTCCGCAACACCGTCTCCGCTACCGGCGCTGGCGTCGGTGCCGCCGCCGCGGTCCCGGGCGTCGGCCTGATCTCCGGCAGCGCGGCAGTAGCCGGCGAGTCCGTCCTGTTCCTGGACCTGGCCGCCTTCTACACCGTCGCGTCCGCGTACCTGCGTGGCGACGATCCGGCCGACCCTGAGCAGCGCCGCGCAATGGTGCTCACCACCCTGGTGTGCACCGAGGGCCTCGCAATCGTGGACACGTTCGTCGGCGAGAACGCCTCGCGCCTGCCGTCCAAGTCCACGCTCGCACGCTTCTCCGGCCCGGGCCTGGCTGAGGCAAACAACATGCTCACCAAGGCCGCACTGAAGCAGGTGCGAAAGAAGATGCGCCGCGCCTGGATTGGCAAACTCCTCCCGCTGGGTCTCGGCGCGGTCGCTGGCACCACGGCAAACCGCAAGCTTGCGGATGAGGTGATCAAGCGCGTCGGCCAGTCGCTCGACCCGGTGCCGGACGCGTTCGCTACCCCGCTCCCGCCGAAGAAGGACGACGGGCAGGACTCTCAGGGCCTGAGCGTCGACCCGAAGCGCTTCGCGCAGTGGATCCTCAACATTTTCGGCCGCGGCAAAAACGACGCGGAGGAGCGCGCGCAGGTCGACGCCGCCATCGAAGCAACCAAGTAGCGCCGTGCCCCACGGCTTCCCCCTGTTCCGCCGCTCGCTGACCGCCACCCCGGTCACGGCGGCGCTCGCGTTTTCCACCGCTGCGGCCGCAGCGGTGTTGCAGGTCCTCCTCCCCGCGCTGACGGGGCGCGCGGTGGACATCGCCACGGGCAACGCCACCGGCTCGGTCTCGCGTACCGCGTGGACGATGGTTGGCGTCGCGCTGGTCACGTATGCGCTGGGCGCGGTGCGCCGCTGGGCGTCGGGCCGGCTCTCCGCCACCTCCCAGCACTGGCTTCGCGTGGAACTGCTGCGCACGATGCACCGGCTGGATGGCAACGGGCAGGACGCGATTGTCACCGGCCAGATCGTGGCCCGCTCGATTTCGGACCTCAACCAGTACGCCATGGTCCTGGGCCAAACGCCCATGTTCTTCACCCGCGCAATGCAGCTGGTCGGCACGCTCGTCGTCATGGTGGGTATGAATCTGTCGCTGACGGCGATGGCGCTGTGCCTGCTGCCGCTGATTTTGTGGGAGGCGAACCGCTCCCGGAAGGCGCTCTACGCCGCCACGTGGGTGAACCAGCAGGCCACGGCGGATTTGGCGGAGCACGTGGAAGAGACCGTCTCCGGGGTGCGGGTGGTCAAGGCGTTCGGCGGGGAGCGAAGGAGCGTCGATAAGCTTGATGCGCTTGGCCGCGAGCTGTACGCGGTGAAGATGCGCGCGGCGAAACTGACTGCCCGCTTCCAGCCGCTGTTGTCGCAGCTTCCCAAGATTGCGCTGGTCATCACGATCGTCGCGGCGGGGCTGATTGTGATGCGCGGCGGCATCACCATCGGCGCGTTCGTGGCGTTCACCACGTATTTGACGTCACTGACCTCGTCGATGTCCATGCTGACCAACCAGTACGTGCGCCTGCAGATGGGTATGAGCAGCTTCGACCGCCTCGACGAGGTCCTCGCCCTCGCCCCGCACTCACCGGAGCCCGCGGGCAGCAGCGTCCCGGAAGGCCCCGTCGGGCTCGCGTTCGACCGCGTGCGTTTCTCCAACGGCGGGACCACAGTGCTTAACGACGTCAGCTTCACCGTCTCCCCGGGCGAAACCCTCGCCGTCGTCGGCCCACCCGGTGCCGGCAAGACCATGGCCGTGCAACTTGCCGGCGGCTTTTACACCCCCGATTCCGGGCAGTGCGCGCTTGTCGACGCCTCCCTGGCCACGACCCCCTACTCCGACCTTGCGCAGGAGGACCTCCGCGACCGGGTGACCTGCGTCTTCGACGACGCCTTCCTCTTCTCCTTCTCCGTCTTTGACAACATCGCCCTCGGCGCGCCCGCGGCGCTATCGGGCGAGGCGCTCACGGAGGCGGTGCACCGCGCGGCCCGGCTGGCTCGCGCGGACGAGTTCATCGAGCGCCTCGACGACGGCTACGACACGCTCGTCGGCGAGCGCGGGCTCACCCTGTCCGGCGGGCAGCGCCAGCGCGTCGCCCTCGCCCGCGCGCTCCTCTCGCAGCCGCGGGTGCTCGTGCTTGACGACGCCACCAGCGCCATCGACGCCATCACCGAAGCCGAGATCCTGCACAACCTTCGCACCGAGCTCGGCGACGTCGCCGTCCTCACAGTGGCCCACCGCCAATCCACGGTCGATCATGCCGACACCGTCCTCATCCTCGACGCCGGCCGCGTCACCGAGCACGGCCCCCGCGCGGACGTCGTCGCCACACCCGCCTACCGCGCACTCATGACCCCCGAGGCGACGCAGGCCCCCGCGAGCGCGGAGGCGCCCGAGCACCTGCTCTGGCCGGACGAGCACTCCACATCCGCGAACCCCGACCTGGCCGCGGCATCCGCCGCCCGCGCGACCAGCAGCGGGGGCGGTCGGCATACCATCATGGCTGATGCTGGGTTGCTGGCTGACGTCGCAAAGCTCCCGCCCGCGCGAGAGCAGCCGAACCTCAACGAGGCGACGCTTGCGCGGCTGCGCACCCCGACGGGCAGCGGCAACGAGTTCAAGGTTTCGCAGCTCTTCCGCGCGGTGCGCTGGCTGATCGCAGGCAGCGTCGCGCTCCTCATCGTCGGCGTGCTCGCCGACCTCGCGTTTCCCACGCTCATCCGCGCCTCGATCGACCGCGGCATCGCACCGAACGACTTCCGCGCGCTCTGTGCCATCGCGGGCGCGACGCTCGCCGTCGTCCTCATCGGCTGGGCCGCCGACGCGTGCCTGACCGTCCTGTCCTCCCGCTCCGGCGAGCGGCTCCTCTACGGCCTGCGCCTGCGCACCTACGCGCACCTGCAGCAGCTGGGGCTGAGCTTTTTCGAGCGGCACCTGTCCGGGCGCATCATCACCCGCCTGACCACGGACATTGACACCCTCTCTAGCTTCCTCCAGACCGGGCTGGCGCAAGCGATCGTGGCGGTGGGCAGCCTCGTCGGCGTCTCCGCCATGCTGCTTGCCACGGACGGCCAGCTCACGCTCACCGCGATGAGCGCGGTGCCCGTCATCGTCGTCGCCACGCTCATCTTCCGCCGCCTCTCGCGACGCTACTTCACGGCCGCCCGCGCCCAGATCTCGGTGGTCAACGGCGATTTCGCCGAGCTCATCGGCGGCATCCGCGTCACGCAGATGTACACCGCGGAGCGCCGCGCCGAGGCGGCGTTCACAGACGCTTCGCTCGCCTATCGACGCCTCCGTATGCGCTCCGTGACGCTCCTCGCCGCCTACTTCCCGGGCATGCAGGCCATCTCGCAGATCATGACCGCCGCCGTCGTCGGCGTGGGCGCGACGCGCGTGTCCGAGGGCGACCTCTCCGTCGGCGTACTCGTCGCTTTCACCATGTACCTCGGCCAGCTCTACGGGCCGATTCAGCAACTGGGCCAGATCTTTGACTCCTGGCAGCAGGCAACCGTCAGCTTCGACCGCATCACGGAGCTTCTGGCGGAGCGCACAACCGTGCCCGATACCGGCACCAACCCGCGCGCCGCCGACGCCGCCCGCGGTCCGCTTGCCCTCGAGGGCGTGAGCTTCGGCTACGGGGGCGTCGACAAGCGCGACACCCCAACCCTGGTGGTGAAAGACCTGGACCTCGACCTACGGCCCGGCGAGACCGTTGCCCTGGTGGGGCCGACGGGCGCGGGCAAGTCGACCGTGGTCAAGCTGCTGGCTCGCTTCTACGACCCGACCGCCGGGCGGATCACCGCCTCAGGCACGGACATCGCCGAGTTCCCGCTGCCGGCATGGCGGCGCGCGCTCGCGCAGGTGCCCCAGGAGTCCTATCTTTTCCCCGGCACCGTGGCCGACAACATCGCGTACGGCGCGCCGGGCGCCTCGCGGGCTGAGATCGAAGACGCGGTGCGCCGGCTCGGCGCCCTCGGCGTCATCGCGGCGATCTCCGGCGGGTTCTGCGCCTCGGTCGGCGAGCGCGGCCGCGGGCTCAGCTCGGGGCAACGGCAAATTATTGCGCTGGCGCGGGCGGAACTGCTCCACCCAGATGTGGTGTTGCTGGACGAGGCGACCGCAACGCTTGACCCGGCCACCGAGCACGCCGTCCTCAACGCTGCTGGTCGTACCACTGCTGGGAGAACCTCCATCATCGTCGCGCACCGTTTGCTCACCGCGCAACGGGCCGACCGCATAGTTGTCGTTGAAGGAGGACGTATCATAGAAGATGGTTCCCACGAGACCCTCCTGAAATCGGACGGAAAATATGCCCGGATGTGGGCAGTCAACCGAAATCGGGGGTAGGCCATGGTGGCGTCGTGGAAGAATGCGAGAGAGTTTTAACGCTCTGGCTATCAAGCGAATTACAGTCAAGATTTAGTTCGAGTAAAGACCCGACAGAAAGAGGCGAGGACCTGCCGTGAGCAGCGATAACACGTTCGGCCAGAACAGCTGGCTGGTTGACGAGATGTTCCAGCAGTACCAGGAGAACCCGGATTCCGTTGATCCGGAATGGCGCAAGCTCTTCGATGCAGAGGGTGCTCCCAAGGCACCGAAGGCTCAGCAGGCGTCGAAGGCTCAGCAGGCGCCCAAGGCCGCCAAGGCCTCCGCTGCGCCGGCTGCGAAGCAGGAGACGGCGAAGACCGACCCGAAGGTTTCCTCCTCCACCGCCGCGCCGAGCCAGGACGGCCGCGAGACCCAGATCGACCGCGCCGCCACCGCCGCGAAGGCCACCGCGTCCAAGGAGAAGGCAACGTTGCCGAAGCCGAAGAAGTCCCCGCTGGACAACATCAACAACATTGAGGTTGAGCCCGGCGAGTTCCAGCTCAAGGGTGCGTTCAAGGCGATTGCTAAGAACATGAACGAGTCCCTCGAGGTCCCGACGGCGACGACCGTGCGAGACATGCCGGTCAAGCTCATGTTTGAGAACCGCGCGCTAGTGAACGATCACCTCAAGCGCACCCGCGGTGGCAAGATCTCCTTCACCCACATCATCGGCTACGCCATCGTCCAGGCAGCCAAGCTGCACCCGGACATGAACAAGAACTACAAGGAGGACGGCAACAAGTTCTTCGCCGTCCAGCCGGAGCACATCAACCTCGGCCTCGCGATCGACTTGCCGGGCAAGGATGGCTCCCGCTCCCTCGTCGTCGCCGCCATCAAGGAGACCGAGAAGCTCGCGTTCAACGAGTTCATCGACGCGTACGAGGACATCGTCAAGCGCGCCCGCGACGGCAAGCTGACCATGGACGACTTCTCCGGTGTGACCATCCAGCTGACCAACCCGGGCGGCATTGGCACCCGCCACTCCATCCCGCGCCTGACCAAGGGCCAGGGCACCATCGTCGGTGTCGGCGCCATGGACTACCCGGCTGAGTTTGCCGGGGCGTCCGAGGACCGCCTCGCCGAGCTCGGCGTGGGCAAGCTGGTCACTCTGACCTCCACCTACGACCACCGCGTTATCCAGGGCGCGGAATCCGGCGAGTTCCTCCGCGACATCTCGCAGCTGCTTATCGACGACAAGTTCTGGGACGACATCTTTACCGCCCTGGAAATTCCGTTCTCCCCGATGCGCTGGGCACAGGACCAGCCCAACACCGGTGTGAACAAGGACACCCGCGTGATGCAGCTGATTCAGGCGTACCGCTCCCGCGGCCACCTCATCGCGGATACCAACCCACTGCGCTGGCACCAGCCGGGCCTGCCCATGCCGGACTCCCGCGACCTGCTCATGGAGTCCCACGGCCTGACCATCTGGGACCTGGACCGCACCTTCCACGTCGGCGGGTTCGGCGGCAAGGAGACCATGACGCTGCGTGAGGTCATGTCTCGCCTGCGCGCGGCCTACACCCTGCACATCGGCGCGGAGTTCACCCACATCATGGACCGCGACGAGCGCGAGTGGCTGCGCGACCGCCTCGAGGTCGGTATGCCGAAGCCCACCAACGCCGAGCAGAAGTACATCCTGCAGAAGCTCAACGCCGCAGAGGCCTTTGAGAACTTCCTGCAGACCAAGTACCTCGGCCAGAAGCGCTTCTCGCTCGAGGGCGCCGAGACCCTTATCCCGCTCATGGACGCGGTCATTGACACCGCCGCTGGCCAGGGCCTGGACGAGGTCGTCATCGGCATGCCGCACCGCGGCCGCCTCAACGTGCTGTTCAACATCGTGGGCAAGCCGGTTGCCACCATCTTCAACGAGTTTGAGGGCAACGTCCAGTCCGCACAGCAGGGCGGCTCCGGCGACGTGAAGTACCACCTCGGCTTCCAGGGCGAGCACATCCAGATGTTCGGCGACGGCGAGATCAAGGTCTCCCTGGCCGCTAACCCGTCGCACCTCGAGGCCGTCGACCCGGTCCTCGTCGGCATGGCCCGCGCGAAGGCCGACATCCTCAAGGAAGCCGGCGTACGCGAGGACCACCCGGTCGTGCCCATCATGCTGCACGGCGACGCCTCCTTCACCGGCCTGGGCGTGGTCCAGGAAACCCTGAACCTGTCCCGCCTGCCCGGCTACACCGTCGGCGGCACCGTCCACATCGTGGTGAACAACCAGATCGGCTTCACCACCACCCCGGACTCTGGACGTTCCTCCTTCTACGCCACCGACCTGGCCAAGGGCTTCGACTGCCCGGTCTTCCACGTCAACGGCGACGACCCGGAGGCGGCAGCCTGGGTTGCCCAGCTGGCTACCGAGTACCGCCGCGAGTTTGGCAAGGACGTCTTCATTGACCTCATCTGCTACCGCCTGCGTGGCCACAATGAGGCCGACGACCCGACCGTGACCCAGCCGGTGATGTACGACCGCATCCACAGCCACGATTCGGTCCGTACCCGCTACACCAAGGACCTCGTCGGCCGCGGCGACATCAACGCCGACGAGGCTGAGAAGGCGGCCCAGGACTTCCACGATCAGCTGGACTCCGTGTTCGCCGACGTCAAGGAGCACGAGGGCCACCCGAGCGAGCAGACCGGCATCACCGATTCCCAGGAGCTCACCCACGGCCTGGATACCTCCATCGACGAGGCGACCTTCAAGCGCCTCGCTGGCGCGTTTGTGGACCTGCCAGAGGACTTCACCTCCAACAAGCGCCTGAAGTCCGTGATGAAGAAGCGCGGCGGCTCCTTTGAGGACGGCAACATCGACTGGGGCTGGGGCGAGCTGCTCGCCTTCGGCTCCCTGGCCGAGGAAGGCAAGTTCATCCGCCTGGCGGGCGAGGACTCCCAGCGCGGCACCTTCACCCAGCGCCACGCGGTCCTGTACAACCCGGAGAACGGCGAGGCCTACAACCCGCTCGACCACAACGCGATCGAGTCCGGTAACGGCGGCCGCTTCGAGGTCTTCAACTCCGCCCTCACCGAGTTCGCGGGCATGGGCTTCGAGTACGGCTACACCCTGGGCAACCAGGACGCCATGGTCGCGTGGGAGGCGCAGTTCGGCGACTTTGCCAACGGCGCGCAGACCATCATCGACGAGTACGTCTCCTCCAGCGAGACCAAGTGGGGCCAGCTGTCGTCGCTCACCCTGCTGCTCCCGCACGGCTACGAGGGCCAGGGCCCGGACCACTCCTCCGCCCGCATCGAGCGCTACCTGCAGCTCGTCGCGGAGGGCTCCATGACCATCGCGCAGCCGTCCACCCCGGCAAACCACTTCCACCTCCTGCGCCGCCAGGCGATGGGTGAGATGAAGCGTCCGCTCATCGTCTTCAGCCCGAAGTCGATGCTGCGTAACAAGGCGGCGGTGTCCCAGCCGGCTGACTTCATCGAGGTCAACCGCTTCCAGTCCGTCATCGACGACCCGAACTTTGTCCAGCGCGGCAACAAGAAGATCGCCGACACGGACAAGGTCACCACTATCATGCTCTGCTCCGGCAAGATCTATTGGGAGCTGGAGAAGAAGCGCGAGAAGGACGGCCGCGACGACATCGCGATCATCCGTGTGGAGATGCTCCACCCGATCCCGTTCAACCGCCTCCGCGACGCGTTTGCCAACTACCCGAATGCGAAGGAGATCCGCTGGGTCCAGGACGAGCCCGCCAACCAGGGCGCTTGGCCGTTCTACAACGAGCACCTGCGCGAGCTGATCCCGGACATGCCGAAGATGGTTCGCGTCTCCCGCCGTGCACAGTCCACCACCGCCACCGGTGTGGCCAAGGTGCACCAGCAGGAGGAGAAGGCGCTGCTCGAGGAGGCATTCGCCAAGTAACGCCTCGCAGCACATCGGCCCTCGGGACGCAACGTCCTGGGGGCCTTTCTTCTTGGTCGCACCTAGGGCGCGCGCTTCTCGACGCCTCCCGCTACGCCGCGCGCTGCGTCCCGTCCTTCTCGTCCTCGTCCTTGGTTTTCGGGGCGTTGATGTTGATGCTCGCGTACTCCATCAACCATTCTGCCACCGCAGAACGCACAGTCTCCCCCTCTTCCACGCGCTCCGTCATCTCCTCGATGTCCTTGGTGGACATCACGCGCGTAATAAAGTTCAATCGGGTCGACTCGGTGCGGGTGAGCCTGCCGTCTTTGATGATGGGGACGATGTTCTCCGGCAGCCCCTGCTTCGCGGCCTCGCTGTCCTGGCAGGCCTGCGCGGGCGAGGGATCCACCGAGCGAACGTTTGCGGGGAACGTGGCGACCATGGCGGCATACACCTCATCTTGGCGCTCGGCCTCGGACGCGCTACTCGTCGTGTTCTCGTCCGCGGCTCCGGCCGCCTCGTCGCTCGGCTGCGTGAAGCTTGCCGCGGTCTGCGGATCCAGCTGCGTGAGGACCTGGCCCGTGCAGCCGACCACGATGTCGACGTTGTCCTCCTTCAGGATGTCCAACGGGCTGCGCGACGCAAACGACGAGTTCGCCGCGAGGCCGACCGGGCGGCCGTACGCGGCGAGGACCTGGTTGTAGATCTCTCCGATGACCAGCTGCTCCGGCGACGCCGGGTCGACGGCGATAGCGAGCGTCCCCTCTGCTCCGACGTTGAGTACGGTGGCAATCTCCGGCCGCTCAAACGGCGTGCAGGACGCGAGGGACAGCGCGCTCGCTGTCACTATCGCCGCGGTGGCGACGCGTCGCCACCGCTGATTCACCTTGCCCACACAGATCCCGTCCTCTCGGTCAGTACGTTCGGCCGTTTGGTCCTCTTGATCCTAACGCTCGTCGCCGTCGGCCCCCGGTAACGGGCGCTGCGGCTGCCCCATCGCGGCGATCATGTCGCGGGCGCGAGTGGCCACGTCCTGCTCCGCGAGCACGTCGTAGCGGCCCGCCACGATCGTGGTCGCGGAGGCGAAGTCGCGCTTGCCGCCGGTGAACCCGTACGCAAACGCCGCGGAAATGAGCCCAAACACAGCACCGCCGATGACGCACATAGACACCAGCAGCCAAGTGCTGCCCTCGGACGCGAACATCCCCATAATGAGGCCGATGAACAGCCCGAACCACATGCCGGAGAGCGCACCGCCGCCGAGCACGCGCGGCCAGGTGAGCCGCCCCGTGATGTTTTCCACCTGCATCAGGTCGACGCCGACGATCGTGAGCTTTTCCACCGGGAACTCGTTGTCGGACAGGTTGTCCACGGCCGATTGCGCGTCCTGGTAGGTGCCAAAGCTACCCACCGGCCAGCCGGTTGGGATCTCGCGGTTCTGCGGGCTTCGGAGCGAGGGAGAAGTCATGGTCGGTGTCCTTTCCGGGGAGTCAGCGGCCTGCGCGTGCAACGTCCACATCTTACCGCCCGCGCTCATGGCTGGACCGCGCTACGCCGTTTCTGCCACGTCGCGCGCCACCCTATACTTGGTAGGCGTTATGACTGACACTTCCCCGATTACTAAAGACGCCGTCTACGAGGCCCTCTCGCGCGTTGAGGACCCCGAGATTGGCAAGCCGATCACGCAGCTCAACATGGTCGAGTCCGTGTCCATTGACGGCAACGATGTCGCCGTGGGCGTGTACCTGACCATCGCCGGCTGCCCGATGCGAGACACCATCGAGTCCAACACGCGCGCGGTGCTCGAGGACCTCGAGGGCATAGGCGAAGTCTCGGTCACCTTGCACACGATGAGCGACGAGCAGCGGCGCGAGCTCGCACAGTCCCTCCGCGGCCAGCAGAGCGGCCCCGCGATCCCGTTCGCCGACCCGAACTCGCGGACTCGCGTCTTCGCGGTCGCTTCGGGCAAGGGTGGCGTGGGCAAGAGCTCCATGACCGTCAACCTCGCCACGTCGCTGGCCAAGCAGGGGCTTTCCGTGGGCATTATCGACGCCGACATCTACGGCCATTCCATCCCCGGCCTCATGGGCTCCGCGGGGCAGGGCCCGACTGTGGTGGACGAGATGCTCATGCCGCCGATCGCGCACGGCGTCCGCCACATCTCCGTCGGCCAGTTCGTGGAGGGCAACGCCCCGATCGTGTGGCGCGGCCCGATGCTCACCCGCGCCATCCAGCAGTTCCTCGCGGACGTGTACTGGGGCGACCTCGACGTCCTGTTCATGGACCTGCCGCCGGGGACCGGCGACGTGGCCATCACCGTGGCGCAGCTGGTGCCCAACGCCGAGCTGCTCATCGTCACCACCCCGCAGGCCGCGGCCGCGGAGGTGGCGGAGCGCGCGGGCACTATTTCGCAGCAGACGGATCAGCCGATCGCGGGCGTGATTGAGAACATGGCGGGCATGGTCATGCCGGACGGCTCCACCATGCACATCTTCGGCGAGGGCGGCGGCGAGCAGGTCGCCGAGCGCCTCACCGCGCTGACGGATAATGAGGTCCCGCTGCTCGGGTCGATCCCGCTGGACCCGAAGCTGCGCGAGCACGGGGACACGGGCACGCCGGTCGTGCTCGATGAGCCCGACTCCCCCGCCGCCAAGGCCATCACGGAGGTTGCAAACAAACTAAAGATCCGCCGCACCTCGCTGGCGCGCAAGAGCTTGAACCTCGGCGTGAAGTAACCCCTGGTGTTGCCTGCGCCTAGGTGATGTCGGCCCAGGAGAATCCGCCGCCGGAGGTGTCCGGCTTGCGCTTTCCTTGGGCGTCGCGCCGCGCCACCTGGCGGGTGGAGCCCCCGCCCGGCTCGCCCGGGTTGACGGGCGGCTTGGGGGTCCGGGCCTGCGGGTCGTCGCGAAGCGCCGCGCGCGGGTCGGTGTGTCCGGGGGCGTTCGCGTCCTTAACGTCATCGTCGAAAAGCATCTGCGCCATCGCACGCTTAGGGCCCATGGCGGCGTACTTGCTTACCTTCTGCATGGGCGCGCGGAACTCTTCAAACTCCTCGAATTCGCCGTTCAACTCCGCCTTTGCATTGTTGATGGCTTTGCGAGCCGCGTAAATGGCGGCGCGGACGTCCTGAATCACGCCCGGCAGGCGCTCGGGACCGATGACGATGAGGCCGATGATGAGGATGAAGAAAATCTCGCCCCAGCCGATGTTGGAAAACACTGCCTGCTCCCTCTACCCGCGGCGCCTCAGCGTGCGGAACACTACTTCCATCTTGTCCAGCATGCTGCCGTGAGACTGCGCGGAGGGATCCGCCCACGGACGGTCGGCGACGTCGTCGCTGCACAATTGCGCCAGCCGCTCGACCAGCGAGTCCGGGGCGTGCAGGTCGTCGTCGTTGCAACGGCGCACCCGTTGGGAGGTGCTTCGCTGCGCCTGCACCTCAGCGAAGCATTCCGCGCACTGCATCAGGTGCGAACGGGCGCGACGCGCCGCCGTAGCGCTGAGCTCGTTGTCGGTGAATGCGGCGATGGCCTCGGGGCTGAGGTGCTCGGTGGAGGAAAACTGCTTGCGCCGGGGTGCGCCGGATGACGCGGCCGACGGCATCTTCTTGCTCACCCTGCTCACCTCGCCCACTCAGTGCGCTCCTTTACTCCTCGTGCTCGCTCGATCGCATGTTCAGGCCACTGGCCCAATTTGCACCTAGCGTACGCCCGTCCGGCGCCGAATGCGCTCACCGCCCCGCGCAGCAGGTCCAAACTACCGCGCCCGGATCAGGTCCCTCGCCGCTTGATCGTGCTGTGCCTGCGCCTCCAGCGACGCGCGCAGCTGCTGTCGGCCACGGTGGATGCGCGAGCGGACCGTACCCATCTTCACGCCGAGGGTGTCGGCGATCTCCTCGTAGGTCATCCCGACGACGTCACAAAGCACCACGGCGACACGGAAGTCCGGGCCGAGCTCGTCCAGCGCGTGCTGGAGCGCGGGATCGAGGTTGGCCACCGTGTACGCCTGCTCCGGCGTCATGTCGGTGCCGGGGACGCGCTCGTAGTCCTCCGGCAGCGCCTCCATCCGGATCGTGGCGCGGTGGCGCACCATGTCCAGGAACAAATTGGTGGTGATGCGGTGCAGCCAGCCCTCGAATGTGCCGGGCTTGTAGCTCTTCAGGTTGCGGAAGACGCGCATGAACGTCTCCTGTGTGAGGTCCTCCGCGTCCTGTTGGTTGCCGGAGAGGCGGAACGCAAGGCGGTAGACGCTGTCCGCGTGCTCCGCAACCAACTCGGCCCAGGTGGGCATCCCGCCCTGGCCAGCGTCAAACGCCGCAGTGCCCGTCAGCGTGTCGGCGTTCGGGGTGGGCTGCTCGCGCGGTGAAGTCATTGCTCTATTGTGGCAGAGATAACTAAGCCTGGGCAACACTTTGCCCGGCACTTTGCCTGGTGGCGGGTAACAATCCGCTCACGATCCGCAGCTCGCTATGATGTGCGGTGTGAGTGAGACAGCTTTTTCCCAAATGATCGCCTACATCGACCAGCGCGCGAAGGGCGCGGCGGACGCGGACCCGTTCAGCCACGGGCTCGAGGTCGCCCGCGTTGAGGCCGAGGAGAACGGCGTGAGCCTGCCCTCCCCGACCGTGGGCACGCTGCTGACAACCCTCGCCGCGGCGGGCGCGCGCGCAGACGCCGCGCAGGGCGCCGTCGCCGTCACCCCGGCCGCGGGCACCGTGGGCCTGCACCTGCTGCGCGGCCTGCCGGAAAAGTCCACCCTGACCTGCATCGAGCCCGAGGCCGCGCTGCAATCCGGCACGAAGGCCGCAGTGCGCGCCGCGGGGTACGCGCCCTCGCGGGTCCGCTTCCTCACCGCCCGTCCGCTCGATGTGATGGGCCGCCTGGCCAATGACGCCTACCAGGTCATCTACGCGGACGTCTCGCCCGTTGAGCTCGGGGCGATCATCGACGCCGCGTGGCCCCTCCTCACCCCCGGCGGCACCCTCGTGCTCGCCGGCTCACTGCTGGACGGCACGGTCGCCGACGCCACCCGCCGCGACCGCGAGACCGCGGCCGCCCGCGAAGCGGACGACTACGCGGAGACGTTCGCAGCGGAGCACGGTGGCGTCGTCACGCGTCTGCCCCTCGACGGGGGCCTAACGCTTGTGACGAAGCGCTAGATCACTTCGTTCTTGCCAACGGCGACCACGCCGTTGTCGGAGACCTTGTAGCGCTCGCGATCGCGCTGCGGGTCCACGCCGATGATCTCACCATCGGACACGTAGACGTTTTTGTCCAGAATGCAGTGGCGCACCACTGCCCCCTTGCCCACGCGCACGCCCGGCATGAGCACGGACCCCTCCACGGTCGCGCCCTCTTCCACGCGCACGTCCGTGGACAGGACGGAATTGCGCACCGTCGCGCCGGAGATGATGGAACCGGAGGCCACGATGGACTCCTGTGCGATGCCGCCCATGACGAACTTGGCGGGCGGGAGGTTGCCGTCCTCGGTGGAGTGGATCGGCCACGCGTTGTTGTAGAGGTTGAAGATCGGGTGCGAGGAGATCAGGTCCATGTGCGCCTCGTAGAACGAGTCGATGGTGCCGACGTCGCGCCAGTACCCCTTGTCGCGCTCGGTCGCGCCCGGCACGTGGTTCTCGGAGAAGTCGTAGACGTTCGCCTCGCCCTGGTTCACAAAGTACGGGATGATGTCCCCGCCCATGTCGTGGGCGGAGTCCTCGTTCTGCTCATCCTCCAGCAAGGCCTGCACGAGCGCCTCGGTGGAAAAGACGTAGTTGCCCATGGACGCGAACGTCACGTTCGGGTCATCCGGGGTGCCCGGCGGGTTGGCCGGCTTTTCCAGGAACTCCGTGATCGTGCCGTTTTCGTCGGACTGAATGCAGCCGAACGCGGTGGCCTCCGCACGCGGCACGCGGATGCCGGCGACGGTGGCTGACTTACCCGAGGCGATGTGGTTTTCCACCATCTGCGACGGGTCCATGCGGTAGACGTGGTCCGCGCCGAAGACGAGGACGTAGTCCGGTTTGTCGTCATAAATGAGGTTGAGCGACTGCACGATCGCGTCCGCCGAGCCGTTGTACCAGCGCTTGCCGCGGCGCTGCTGCGCGGGCACGGACGCGATGTACTGCGGGGTTGGGCCGGACACGTTCCACGCGGTGGCGACGTGGCGGTCGAGCGAGTGGGACTTGTACTGCGTCAACACGGCGATGCGCATGTACCCCGCGTTGACCAGGTTGGACAGGACGAAGTCGATGAGGCGGTAGTTACCGCCAAACGGGACTGCAGGCTTGGCGCGGTCGGCGGTCAGGGGGAACAGTCGCTTCCCTTCGCCGCCCGCGAGGACGATGGCGAGGACTCTTGGCTGGCTTTTCACGCCCACCAGAGTATTGAAAAGCAACGTCTCCCGCAGTGGCTATGTACACATTTTCACCACTTTAGGGGTACACACCACACCTCCCGTTCGGGTTCCTGCAGCGCCGCGCATTCCTCACTACTGTTGGGGCTCATGAGAGTCGGAATGATGACCAGAGAGTACCCACCGGAGATCTACGGTGGTGCCGGCGTGCACGTCACTGAGCTGACGCGCTTTATGCGCGAGCTTATCGACGTCGACGTGCACTGCATGGGGAAGCCGCGCGAGATGGACAACGTCTACGTCCACGGCGTAGACCCGGAGCTCGCCGACGCGAACGGCGCGATCAAGACGCTGTCCACTGGCCTGCGCATGGCCAACGCGGCGAGCGGGCTGGACCTGGTGCACTCCCACACCTGGTACGCGGGCCTGGGCGGCCACCTGGCATCCCAGCTCCACGAAATCCCGCACGTGGTCACCGCGCACTCGCTGGAGCCGGACCGCCCGTGGAAGCGCGAGCAGCTCGGCGGAGGCTACAACGTCTCCTCCTGGAGCGAGCGGAATGCCATGGAGTATGCCGACGCGGTCATCGCGGTGTCCTCCGGCATGAAGGACGCGATCCTGCGGGCGTACCCGCGCATTGAGCCGGACAAGGTCCACGTGGTGCTCAACGGGATCGACACCGATAACTGGTACCCCGGCCAGGCGACGATTCTAGAGGAGCTCGGGGTGGACCCGGCGAAGCCGGTCGTCTCGTTCGTCGGCCGAATCACCCGCCAGAAGGGTGTGCCCCACCTGCTCAAGGCGGCGCAGCAGTTCGACGAGGATGTGCAACTGATCCTCTGCGCCGGCGCCCCGGACACCCCGGAGATTGCGGCGGAGACGCAGGGGCTCGTCGAGAAGCTGCGCGCGCAGCGCGACGGCATCTTCTGGGTGCAGGACATGCTGCCGCCGGAGAAGATCCGCGAGGTCTACGCTTCGTCGGACGTGTTCGTCTGCCCGTCGATCTACGAGCCGCTGGGCATCGTCAACCTGGAGGCCATGGCGTGCGAGACCGCCGTGGTGGCGTCGCGAGTCGGCGGCATCCCGGAGGTCGTGGTTGACGGCGAGACCGGCACCCTCGTTGATTACGACGAGCACGATCCGGAGGCCTTTGAGCACGCCCTCGCCGAGGCAGTCAACGCGCTGGCCGGGGACCCGGAGACGGCGAAGCGCATGGGTGCCGTGGGCCTGGCGCGCGCCCGCGACACGTTCTCCTGGTCTACTATCGCGCAGGAAACCGTGGACGTATACAAGAAGCTGCTGTAGAGGAAACAGAACTAAGTATGAGCGTTTACAGACCCGAACTGCACGTGACCGCCGAGCGCGGCATCCTCGAGGGCCCCGCAGGTGTCATTCGCGCCGGCGAGCGCGGCGAGCGCGTGTGGCACATGTTCTACCAGTACAAGCTCACCCCAGACGCCCCGAGCGCGTGGGGGCACGACATGAGCGAGCAGGACCCGTTCAGCTGGCTCGAGTGCAACGACGCCCTCGTCGCCATCGGCGGTGAGCTCAACGTCCGCGCCGGTGCGGTTGTCGCCACCGATGACGGCGCGGACCTATACTTCACCTCCAACACCTCTGCGGGCGACACCGTGCAGCGCGCGCACGCCGACGACCTGGCCGCGCTCTGCGAGGAGCTGGAGGAGTCCGAAACCGGCGAACTGCTCCCCTCCGTCGGCGTCAAGCGCCTCGGTGCGGTGGTCCAGGACACGGAGGTCGACGGCCAGGTCTACACCAACTTCCGCTCCCCCTGCGTCGTCCCTGACTGGGAGGAAGACGACAACCGCGAGCGCGGCCACGACGGCTGGCTCATGCTCGCGGTCACCGGCTCGCTCGAGGCACCTGTGCCCGTCGTCCTTTCCTCGCACGACGGCCAGAGCTGGCTTGTCGACGGCGCGCTGACCTTCGACGGCGACCCCGGCCTCGATGTAACCAAGCCGCTCGTCGCCCCGCGCATCTCCCGCCTGCGCGACGAAGTGGACGGCGAGATCTACGACGTCCTCTTCCTCACCGCCGAGATCGACGGCAAGGACCGCACCGTGTACCTCGTCGGCGTGCTCAAGGGCAGCGTCTTCACCGTGACCTCCCAGGCGAAGCCGCTGGATTACGGCCACGACTTCACCCGTCCCCGTAACTCCGCCTATACCCTGGAGCCGTCGAACGCCGAGGACCGCTACGAGCGGACCTACCTGTTCGGTTTCATGACGGACTCCGGCCGCCACGGCGACCCCACGAAGGAACCGAACTGGGAGTCCGAGGGCTGGGCGAACACGCTGACGCTGCCGCGCCGCGCGACCCTGCAGCACGGGCAGCTCTACCAGGTCCCCGCCGGCGGGCTGCCGGAGGCGGTGCAGTCGTCGCGCCACGCACTGATGTGGACGGCGCTGTGCGACATCCCCGCGGGCTCGTCCGTGGAGGCCGAGGTGCTGGACGGCAACGGCGAGCCGGTGGCTGTGATCACCCACAACGGGGAGACCCTCAACGTCGACCGTCTCGACGGCAACCCCGCTGTCGCGGAGATCCACGACGACGATGAGGACAACATCACCGTCATCGTCGACGGCTCCACCCTCGAGGTCTATGCGGGCGGCGGCAGCGTCGTCACCGCATCCCGCATCTGGTCCTCCACCGGCTACAGCGGAATCCGCTCCCGCGCGGCGGGCGACGCCGAGATCTACAACGAGTGGCGCCGGGGGTTCCCCAGCGCCCGGTAGGCGCCCGCTCCGGCCTACGCCTTGCGCAGCCGGACTAGCTGGCCGCGCGCCGTCACGTCCATGTGCTCCGGCAGCGCCGCGAGACGCTCCTGCAGCACGTCCGGCGCCACGTGGCGCGCCGACGGGCTCATCCCTACCTGCGCGGCAATCGCGTCGCGCTCCAGGCGCATCGTGTACTCGATGAGCTGCGGCTCCGCAGCCAGCTCCAGGTGGCCCTTGGCCTGCTCCACCATGCGCTCGAGTTTGCCCGCCTCAACGCCGAGGATGCCCAGCGGGTCGCGCAGCTCGTCCAGATGGCCCTGGTGCGCGATAAGCGCAACGACCTCACCGCCGGGCGCAAGAACGCGGGCAAATTCCGCCGGGTTGCGGGGCGCGAAGACATCCATGATGGCGTGAACGCTGCCGTCGCGAACCGGCAGCTGGCTCCACACGTCGGCCACCACGGCGCCGACGCGCGGGTGGGACTTTGCCAGGTGCTTCGCGGCGGGCACAGAAATATCCAGCCCAATGCCGCGCGCGCCGCCGACACTGTCCAGCGTGTGCGCCAGGTAGTAGCCGGTGCCGGCCCCCACCTCCAGCACGGCAGGTTCGGCCACGCCGTGGGCCTCCTCCGCTGACGGGTCGCCCGGCTCGGGCGCGCTGTGCTCCAGCACGTCCTGCACCTGCTGCGTCACGGCCTCGACGAACGGCGCGAAGTGCCCCTGCGAGAGGAAGGCTTCGCGGGCGTGGATCATCTCGATCGAGTCGCCCTCGTGGTTCAGGCCCTTTCCGCTGGCCAGCGTAACGTAGCCCTGCTTGGCCACGTCATAAGAATGCCCCGTCTCGGAGACGAGGCGCGAAAAGTTGTCCTCGCCCCGCAACGGGGAAAGATCTGCCGGGTCTGCAAGCACGTCCACGATGTCTTTGAGCATGTGGAAAGCTTACCGCACCGCCGGCCGGGCCAAGCGGTGCAGGGTGAATGCGGTGACGGCGTGGGTTACTGCCCCGCGGCGTCGATAAGCAGCTGGCCCAGCTCGGCTGCCTCTTCCTTGCTCATCTCCACAACGAGCCGCCCGCCGCCGTCGGATGGAATGCGCATCACAATCTTTCGGCTCTCTTCTACAGCTTCCATCGGGCCGCTACCAGTGCGCGGCTTCATTGCTGCCATGCGTATTCTCTCCTTTGAACTCAATGACGTATGGAGTCAATGATACGCCTGTATGGGCCCAACCATCCGGTCCCAGCAGCATTTCGGTAGCTAACTATGCCTTTCCGTACGGATTTTCCCCAGCTTTCGGTGCCGGCTCCAGCGTCGCGGGCGCCTCAAACTCCGCCGCGCTCACGCCCTCGGTGAGCGAGTGCGAGTCCACCTTCTGCGGGTTACGGGGCTGCGCCGGACGAGCCTCAGCGGTCTCGTCGTCGCGCCACTCCGCGGTGTCCTGGCCGGTCAGCTGCGCGATGAGTGCATCGACCTGGTCCATCCGGTACCCGCGGTGGACGACCTCAAGCTGAATGTCGTCAAAGTTGCCGTCCTCAACCGCGCGGCGATTCGCCGCCTTCACATTTTCCGTATCGGGCATCGGCGGCTGCGTCTCACCGCGCCCAAAAATCGACGACGCCAGCAGCGTCCCCAGCACGCTGAACAGCGCCAAGACAAGAATCAGGATAATCCAAGAGAGCATGGGCGCTATTCTACTTCCCGCCCCACGCAGCGCGCTGCTGTACCTCGCCCAGCGCGCCGCGCCCCGCGGCCCGATCCAGAATCGTCGCCACGATCACATCCGCCATCGGCGCGAGCTCCTCCAGCGGACGGTTCCGGTGTCGCCGCGCGCTGAGCTGCACTTCGGTGACGGCGGCGGGCGTGTGGGAGGACGCGACGTCGAGGAGCAAGCCCACCTCGACCCCGTAGCCGGCGACAAATGGCAGGCTCAGCGCGGTGCTGCGACGGATGGCGTACTCTCCGGCGAGTGGCTGGGAGATGTGGCCGAGCTCGGGGAACAGCGCGCGCAGCAGCGGCTTCGCCGTGAGCTCGGTGACGCGGCCGCCGCCGGGGCCGCCGTTGAGCTCGCGGGTGTAGGCGGCCTTGACCAGGTGGATCGCCGGGTCCGCAAACGGCGCCGCGAGCGCATCGACCCAGCCGGGTCGCAGCGAGGTCACGTCCGCGTCGACGAAGACGACGACGTCGCCGCTCGCGGCGCGCACCCCGCGCCACAGCGCCTCGCCCTTGCCGGGAACGGTCTTGGCGGGACCGACATCGCGCCAGTTCACCACGCGGGCGCCCGCCGCTGCGGCCTCGCTGGCGGTGGCGTCGGTGGAGTCGGAGTCGATGACCAGCACCTCCCCGCCATCGCGCGCGGCGCGCGACTCGAGACAGGTGCGCACCACGCCGGCGACGGTGCGCTCCTCGTTCAGCGCCGGGATGACCACGCTCACGCGCGGGCTGCTCACGCGAGCCCCCGGACGGTGGCAAGCGGCGCGGCGGTACCCTGGATCGCCGCGGTCATGCGGATCACGTCCACGGTTTCCGCGACGTTGTGGACGCGGAAGGCGGCGACGCCGCGGGCGGCTGACCAGGCGGTGGCAGCGAGCGTGCCCGCGACGCGTTGCGCTGGGTCGGTGCGGCCAACCGTCTCGCCCACGAAGTCCTTGTTGGACAGCGCCATGAGCACCGGCCAGCCGGTGGCAACGAGCTCGTCGATCCGGCGCAGGATTTCCAGGCCGTGGAACGTGTTCTTGCCAAAGTCGTGGGTGGGATCGATGAACACGCGCTCGGCGGGCACGCCGCAGTCCACGGCGCGCTCGGCCAGCGCTGAAATTTCGCGGATCACGTCGGCGACGATGTCATCAAAATGCACGCGGTGCGGGCGGGTGCGCGGCACTACCCCGCCGGTATGGGAGCAGACGTAGCCGACCGCGTGGCGGCCCGCCACCTCGACGAGCTCGGGGTCCCAGCCCGCCCAGGTGTCATTGATCAGGTCCGCGCCGGCGTCGATAGCCGCTTCGGCGACGCTCGCTCGCCATGTGTCCACGCTGATGGACACCTCGGGGTGGCGCGCGCGGACCTCGGCAATCAGCGGGACAACGCGATCGATCTCTTCGTCGACGTCCACTTCATCCCCCGGCCCGGCTTTGACGCCGCCGACGTCCACGATGGACGCGCCCGCCGCGATGACCTCGTCCGCGCGCTGAGCTGCCTTTTCAATGGCAAAGGTCGCGCCCTTGTCGTAAAAGGAGTCCGGGGTGCGGTTCACAATGGCCATCACCCGCGCGAGCGAGTTACTCATGTCCACCAGCGCGTTGCGCGTCGCCGAGGCGCTCATCCGTCATCACTTGGTGCGTCTCCACGATGTGCGCGATGGCCTCCTCAACCGAGTCAGTGACCAGGAACAGTTTTTCGTCGCCAGGCGAAATGAGCCCGCGCTCGAGCTGCTGGTTGACCATCCAATCGACCAGGCCGGACCAGAAGTCGGTGCCGATGAGCACGATCGGGAAGTTGGTCACCTTGCCGGTCTGCACCATGCACAGCACCTCGAAGACCTCGTCCATCGTGCCGAAGCCACCGGGCAGCGCGATAAACGCCTGCGAGTACTTCAGGAACATGGTCTTGCGGGCGAAGAAGTAGCGGAAGTTCAGGCCGAGGTCGACCCAGTCGTTCAGCCCCTGCTCGAACGGCAGCTCGATGCCCAGGCCGACCGACATGCCGCCGGCGTTATGCGCACCGCGGTTCGGCCCCTCCATCAGGCCCGGGCCGCCGCCGGTGATCACGGCGTAGCCGGCCTCGACCAGCCCGTGGCCAACCTGGTACGCCTGCTCGTATTCCGGCGTGCCCTCGCCCAGCCGCGCGGAACCGAAGACAGTCACGGCCTTCGGCAGCTCGCTGAGTGCGTCGAAGCCGGCCACGAACTCGGACTGGATGCGCATGACGCGCCACGGGTCTGCGTGCTTCCAGTCGTGGTCGGAGGAGCCGAGCGATTCGAGCAGGCGGCGGTCGTGCGTGGACGCCTGCTCGTTGTCGCTGCGCAGCATGAGCGGGCCGCGGAGCTTGCGGTCACGGTCGGGGCGGGGTGTGGTGTGCGGTGCCATAGTTATTGTGTAAGGAAAGTTTTTCTATGTTCAGTGAAGAGACAGGTAGTCCATGAGCTGTGCGAACACCTCACGGATATGGCTGATCGGGCACTGCTCGTCCTTCTTGTGAGCAAAGCCCGGATCGCCGGGGCCGAAGTTGACGGCCGGAACACCAAGGTTAGAGAACCTGGACACGTCCGTCCATCCGAACTTCGCACGGAAGTTCCCGCCCACGGCCTTCACCAGGTTGGCCGCCACCGGGTGGTCCAGCCCCGGTAGCGCAGCCGGCGCCACGTCGTCATACGCAAGCGTCAACCCGTCTTCCAGGGCGAGCACCTCCTCGAGGTGCGCCTTCGCGTTCTCCACGTCACGGTCCGGCGCGTAGCGGAAGTTGACAATCAGACGGGCGTGGTCCGGGATCGTATTGGTGGCCACGAACCCCTCCATGCCGACGACGTTGATGCCCTCGCGGTACTCGCACCCGGCGATGGTGACACGGCGCGGTTCGTAGGCGGCGATGCGGGTCAGCACACCCGCGAGGTCGTGGGCCGCGTTGTGACCCAGCCACGAGCGCGCGGAGTGCGCTCGGGTGCCGTGCGCGTCTACGAAGACGCGGATCGTGCCCTGGCAGCCGGCCTCGATCACCCCGCCGGACGGCTCGCCAAGCAGCGCGATGTCGCCCGCAAGCAGCTCCGGGTGGTCCCGCTCGAGGTGGAACAGCCCGTTGTATTCCTGGGCGACCTCCTCGGCCTCGTAGGCAATGACAGTCATATCAAACGCCGCGCGCTCCCCCGGTGCCTCGGCCTCGCCACGCACGAGCCGCGCGAACGCCCCGAGGTAGCACGCCATGCCACTTTTCATGTCCACGGTCCCGCAGCCAAACATGGTGTCGCCCTCAATGCGGTGCGGCGTGTTGTCCGCCAGCGGCACCGTGTCGATGTGTCCCGCCAGCACGACGCGCTGCTCGCGCCCGAAGTGCGTGCGGGCGACGACGGTGTTACCAATCCGCTGCACGTCGACTGCGCCGTCCCCGGTGGCGTCGGCAAGCGCCCGAAGCGCCCCCTCGACGGCGTCGGCGATCGCCTCCTCGTGGTGGGACGGCGACTCGATGTCCACGAGCGCGGCGGTGAGATCGACTGGGTCTGCAAAGAGGTCTAGCGTGTTCACCCCACTCATCCTACGGGCGGCAATCCGCCTAGGATGAGGACATGCCCATTGGAGCGGAAGCAACCGGAATTGCCAACATCGCTATGGACGGGACCGTCTTGGACACCTGGTACCCGAGTCCAGCGCTTATCGACGCCACACCGTCCGAGCCACCCGCCCCCGCGAGCACCGAGCGCGTCAGCGCGAACGAGCTGTCCGACCGGTTCCTCAACCTCGTCGGCCTGGACCGCGACCGGCTGGTGGAGCTCGTCCCGGTGCGCACCCGCATCCCGGACCTGTCACAGCCACCGGTGGACGCGCACGACGTCTACCTGCGGCTGCACCTACTCTCCCACCGCCTGGTCAAGCCGCTCGAGTTGAACATGGAGGACTGCCTCAGCCACCTCGTGCCCGTGGTGTGGACCAACAAGGGCCCGTGCCTGACGGACAACTTCGAGTTCATCCGCACCAACCTGCGCTCCCGCGGCACGATCCATGTCTGGGGCATCGAGCGAGTGCCGCGCATGGTGGACTACGTCGTTCCCTCGGGTGTGTCCATCGCGCAGGCCGAGCGCGTCCGCCTCGGCGCCTACCTCGCGCCGGGCACGTCGGTTCTGCGCGAGGGCTACGTCTCCTTTAACGCGGGCACGCTCGGCCCCTCGCGGGTGGAGGGGCGCCTGTCCTCGTCCGTGGTGGTCGGCGAGGGCGCGGACCTGGCGTTGTCATCCGTGCTCATGGCGTCGCGCGCCACGCAACGCACCCGCGGCCCAATGCGGGTGGGCAAGCACTGCACGATGCACCCCTCAGCCGGCGTGTTCGGCGTGGACCTGGGCGATAACTGCACCGTCGGCGTCAACGTCATGATCGAGCCGGAATCAGTGGTGTACGACGCCCGCCTGGACCGCGAGATCCCCGCCAAAGAGATCGCCGGGCAGGACGACTTGCTCATCCGGCGCGAGGCGATGAGCAATTGTCCGGTTGTGAGGGATCAGGGAAGCGTCGATTAGCATTCAAGCCCCCAGCTGGGACGATGCGAGCCTTATTGGCCCGCGTCGCGGTGTCAACGATTAGAGTAAGACCATGTCTTCTCAGGATTCCCCTGGCAGCGCGTCGGTCATCGCACCGACTTCTGCCTCCGTCTCGCTTGAGCGTGGCCTCAAAACCCGCCACCTGACCATGATGGGGCTCGGTTCCGCAATCGGCGCCGGGCTCTTCCTCGGTACCGGCGTGGGCATCGCCGCTGCCGGGCCGGCGGTGATCATCGCCTACCTCATCGCCGGCGCGATCACCGTGTGCATCATGCAGATGCTTGCAGAGATGGTGGCGGCGCGGCCGTCCTCCGGCACCTTTTCCACCTACGCGGAGCAGGCGCTCGGCCCCTGGGCCGGGTTTGCCATCGGCTGGCTGTACTGGTTCATGATGATCATGATCATGGCCGTGGAAATCACCGGCGCCTCCGCCATCATCGCCGCCTGGTTTGGCATCTCGCCGTGGATCCCGGCGCTCGTGGCCATCGTGGTGTTTACCGTGATCAACTTCGCCGCGGTGAAGAATTTCGGGGAATTCGAGTTCTGGTTCGCCCTCATCAAGGTCTCCGTCATCATCGCGTTCCTGATCCTGGGCGTGGCACTGTGGCTCGGTCTGCTGCCCGGCACCAGTTTCGTCGGCAAAAGCAACATCGCCGAGGTCGGGTTCATGCCCAACGGCTGGGGCGGCGTGGCCACCGCCATGCTCGCCGTCGCATTCGCCTTCGGCGGCATCGAGCTGGTCACCATCGCCGCCGCCGAGTCGGAAGACCCCGAGGTGGCGGTCCACGCCGCGATCCGCTCCATCATCTGGCGCATCGGGTTCTTCTACATCGGCTCGGTCCTCCTCATCGTCATGCTGCTGCCATTCGGGCAGATCGGCGGAGCCAAGGACGCCTCCGAGTCCCCCTTCACCGCCGTCCTCCACCTGGCCAACGTCCCGGGCGCGGTGGGCATCATGGAGGCCGTCATCGTGGTCGCGCTCCTGTCGGCGTGCAACACGCAGATCTACGGCTCCTCCCGCTTCCTGCACAACCTGGCGCTGCGCGGCGACGCCCCGCAGATGTTTGCCACCACGGACACGCGCGGGGTGCCCATGCGCGCGGTCATCGTCTCCGTCTGCTTCGGGTTCGGCGCCGTCGCCCTGCAGTACTGGAACCCGCCGGGGCTGCTCGCGTTCCTGCTCAACGCGGTCGGCGGCTGCCTGATCGTGATCTGGTTTGCCATCAGCTTCTCCTTCCTGCGCCTCCACCCGCGACTCGTGGCCACGGGCGAGATCACGCAGGTGCGCATGTGGGCGCCGTCCGTGCTGCCCTGGGCGACCATCGCGCTCGCTGCAGCGCTCGTCGTCCTCATGCTCACCACACCCGACGGGCGCACGCAGCTACTCGCGGTGGCCGTCGTCGTCGGCGTGGCCGCCATTGCAGGTGTGCTGTGGACGCGCACCGACTCCTTCCGCATCAACGCCGCGAAGGCGGCCGAAAGGAACATCCGATGAGCAGCACCACAGGAACCGGCCCCGATCACAACCCTGAGCAGGGCACTGAGCTTGGCTCCGGCCTGAAGTCCCGCCACCTCACCCTGATGGGGCTGGGCATGGCGGTCGGCGCCGGCCTCTTCCTGGGCGTCGGCGAGGGCATCCGCGCCGCCGGCCCCGCCATCCTGATCGCCTACTTCATCGCGGGCCTCATCGTGGTCGCCGTGATGCGCATGCTCGGCGAGATGGCGGCGTCGCGCCCCTCCTCCGGCTCGTTTGCCACATACGGGCGCCAGGCGTTCGGCCACTGGGCGGGGTTCCTGCTCGGCTGGCTGTACTGGTTCCTGCTCATCATGGTCGGCGGCGCGGAAATCACCGGCGCCGCCGCGATAATGGGCGGCTGGTTCGGCGTCCCCCAGTGGATCCCCGCGCTCGTCGCGGTGGTGTTCTTCGCCGTGGTCAACCTGGCGCAGGTCAAGGGCTTCGGCGAGTTTGAGTACTGGTTTGCCATGATCAAAATCGTCGTGATCATCGGCTTCCTCGTCATCGGCGCCGCCCTTTTCCTGGGCATCCTCCCCGGCCACGACTTTGTGGGCCTGACCAATATTCAGGAATCCGGCTTCGCCCCGAACGGCATCCCGGGGATCGCGGCCGGGCTGCTGGCCGTCGCGTTTGCGTTCGGCGGTATTGAGGTGGTCACCATCGCAGCCGCCGAGTCCGAGAACCCAGCGCAGGCCGTGAAGAACGCGGTCAACTCCATCATCTGGCGCATCGCGCTGTTCTACGTCGGCTCCGTCGTGGTCATCATACTCCTGCTGCCCTACGCGCAGATCGACGCCGCCGACTCCGCCGCGGACTCCCCGTTCACGCAGGTGCTGTCCATGGCCAACGTGCCGGGCGTCGTCGGGTTCATGGAGGTCGTCATCGTCCTCGCGCTGCTCTCCGCGTTCAACGCGCAGATCTTCGGCACCTCGCGCCTTGCCTACCAGCAGGCACTCGAGGGGGATGCGCCCGCGTGGCTCGCCAAGACCAATGCCAACGGCGTGCCCACGAACTCGGTCATCGTTTCCGTCGTCTTCGCGTTCGCCGCGGTCGGTCTGCAGTGGTGGAACCCGCCGGGGCTGCTCAGCTTCCTCATGAACGCGGTCGGCGGCTGCCTCATCGTCACCTGGATCATGATCACGCTAAGCTACATCCGCCTGCGCCCGCAGATGCGCGCCGGCTCCGGCCACGCCGCCGTCGAGGTCCAGGGGGGCATGATCGTCCCGTGGGCCACCTTCGTCGCCCTCCTTCTGCTCGTGGCCCTCATGCTTATCGACGCCACCGCCCGCGGCCAAGTCCTCGCCGTCCTCATCGTTTCCGCAGCGCTCGTTGTCGCGTCACTGTTTACCAAGCGCCGGTCTGCGGCAATCCGGGGCGCATCGGGGACAACCGGGCAGAATGATCTAAGCTAGCTGTCATGACTTCAGCGATTGCCCGTGGAATTGCCACGGTGACCCATGATGGCACTGTCCTCGACGTCTGGTACCCCGCCCCCAAGCTGGGCGAGCCCGTGACGGAAACCGGCACCACCCGCCTGGAGGAGGAAGACCCGCGCTTCTCCCACCTGGTCGGCCCCGACGAGGACCGCGGCGTGGCACGCGTCCCCGTCGAGACCCAGATCGCTGACATCAACGAGCCGGCGATCGACGCCTACGATGTCTACCTCCGCCTGCACCTGCTCTCCCACCGCCTGGTCAAGCCGCACGGCGCGAACATGGACGGCGTGTTCGGTCTGCTCGCCAACGTGGTGTGGACCAACTACGGCCCCTGCGAGGTCTCCGACTTCCAGATGACCCGCGGCCGCCTCGCCGCCCGCGGCCCCGTCATCGTCTACTCCGTGGACAAGTTCCCCCGCATGGTCGACTACGTGGTGCCCTCCGGCGTACGCATCGGCGACGCCGACCGCATCCGCCTCGGCGCCCACCTCGCCGAGGGCACCACCGTGATGCACGAGGGCTTTGTCAACTTCAACGCCGGCACGCTCGGCGCCTCCATGGTCGAGGGCCGCATCTCCGCGGGCGTGACCGTGGGCGACGGCACCGACATCGGCGGCGGCGCCTCCATCATGGGCACGCTGTCCGGCGGCGGCAAGGAAACCATCACGCTCGGCCAGCGCTGCCTCCTCGGCGCGAACGCGGGCATCGGCATCTCGCTTGGCGACGACTGCGTGGTCGAAGCCGGCCTCTACGTCACCGCCGGCGCCAAGGTCGTGCTCACCGCCGAGGTTGCCGACGCGCTCGGCAAGGAAGCAGGCGCCACCATCAAGGCGCTCGAGCTCTCCGGCGCCAACGGCCTGCAGTTCCGCCGCAACTCCACCTCCGGAGCCATCGAGGTCGTTGCCGCAAAGGGCATCGAGCTCAACGAGGCGCTGCACGCCAACTAGGCGCTCTGCCCCCCATCACTCCCCACCTGGCCTGCTCGGGCTGGTGGGGAGTTTCTTACGTCTCCTCCCCCTCGTGCGGAGCCGACGGCTTCGGCTTCGCAAACGCCCAGAATTTGTTGATGATGAAGTTGACGGGGGTGGCGATGATCGTCGATAAGCCTTGGGCCCAGTACGACTTGGTGCGCAGTCCGGAGGAATCGTCGAAGATGTGGTCCGGCAGCGCGATTGGCGAGGTCGGGTTCATAAACAGCGTCATGAACGTCAGCGAGACAAGGAAGGCGATCGCGCCCGTGGCGAGGAACGGGAAGAAGCCCGCGAACCAGTTGCGCTGCTCGATCTTGCGGAACGTCCAGGAGCGGTTGAGCTGGTAGTTCCAGACGTTGGCGATGACGAACGCCAGCGTGGAGAGTAGGTGGTACCAGCGGATGTTGAACCGGGTGCCCGGGATGCTCATGAGCGCGTCGGCCTCGTGAAGGTCCAGCCCTGCCTCGAGCGACTTCTTCGCCACGTAAAAGACGGCGAGATTGACCACCACGCCGGAGCCGCCGACGAGGCCGAACTTGATAAATTCGCGCAGACCGTTCGCCATACGCTCGGTGGTTGCTGAGCTGCTCACGCTACCCGCGCCTCCTTCTTCCTGCCGGGACGTTGTCCTGCGCCGTCTCCAGCGCCACCGCGCCGATCGCCGGCGCCCGGCAGCGCGAAACGGCCACGTGCTAACCCATATAGCTTAGTACGTGGCCGTATTGAGAAGAAAAACGCGCGCGGTGGATACGCAGTGTTTACGCCGCGGTGAGTCGCTGCGCGGCGGCGGCGATGCGCTCGTCCGTCGCGGTGAGGCCGATGCGGACGTGGGCCCCACCGGCCGGTCCGTAGAAGTCGCCGGGCGCCGCCAGGATGCCACGCTCCGCGAGCCAGTCCAGCGTTTCGCGGGCCTCCATCCCGTCGCGGCGCGACCACAGGTACAGGCCGGCCTCGGAGTGGTCGACGGTAAAGCCGGCCTTGAGCAGCGCGGCCATGAGCGTAGCGCGTCGCTTGGCGTAGGTCGAGGCCTGGAGTTCCTCGTGGGTGTCGTCGATAAGCGCGGCGCGCATGGCGTGCTGAATCGGGCCCGGCACCATGAGCCCGGAGTGCTTGCGCACAAACAGGAGCTCCTGGACCAAGTCTGTGTCACCCGCGATCCAGCCAGCGCGGTAGGAGGCCAGGTTGGAGGTCTTGGACAGCGAGTGCAGTGCCAGCAGGTTGGTCATGTCCTCGCCGCATACGCGCGGGTCGAGGATGCTCACCGGCTCAGCAGACCACGGCAGGCCCAGGTAGCACTCGTCGGACGCAATGATCGCGCCGGTATCGCGCGAAAACTCAACCCACTCGCGCATCTCGGACTCGCTGAGCACACGCCCCGAGGGGTTCGACGGCGAGTTAATAAACACCAGCGCGGCGCCCTCGACGGGTGCGTCGGAACGCACGGGCTCAGCGCCGGCGAGCAGCGCGCCGACTTCGTACGTCGGGTACGCGAGCTCCGGGATGACCACCTTCTGCCCCTGCAGGCCAAGCAGCGTGGGCAGCCACGCGATGGCTTCCTTGGTGCCAATCACCGGCAGGACGGAGCGCTCATCCAACCCGGTGACGGCGAAGCGGCGCGCCATCGCGCCCACGATCGCCTCGCGCAGCTCCGGGAGCCCAACGGTTTGCGGGTACCCCGGCTCCGCCGCGTGCTCGACGAGCGCCAGCTGGATGGACGGCGCGACCTGGTCGACGGGGGTGCCCACGGAGAGGTCGACGATGCCGTCCGGGTGGGCAGCCGCCTTCGCCTTCGCTTCCGCGATGGTGTCCCACGGGAACTCGGGCAGGCGCTGACCAAGGGGCTGACGCTTGGGTGTAACCGGCATACGCCTAGTCCTGGTTCTGGGGCGGCAGTGCCTCTACAAACGGGTGGTCGTAGCCGGTCGGGCCGGTCTTCGCAGCGCCGCCCGGGGAGCCGAGCTTGTCAAAGAAGCCGACGTTGGCGTCGTAGTACTCCGCCCACTCGTCCGGGGTGTCGTCCTCGTAGAAGATGGCCTCGACGGGGCAAGCCGGCTCGCACGCGCCGCAGTCAACGCACTCGTCCGGGTGGATGTAGAGCATGCGCTTGCCTTCATAGATGCAGTCGACGGGGCACTCCTCGACGCAGCTGCGGTCCAGCACGTCCACGCATGGTTGAGCAATCACGTAAGTCATGCCGTCCAGTATGTCACTTCGCTCGGAGCATCGGGAAAACGCCACCCAAAATTCCGGCGAACAGCAGGAGCAACGTCAGAATATTATCCGGCACAAGCTGCGGGCCGCCAGCTGGAAGCACGAACATGAGGGCGTAGAACCCGCCCAGCCACACCGCCAGGGGTACGAAGGCGATCCACGCTCCACCGCGCGCCCACAACCGGGCGGTCCTGGTCAGCACCACATTGAACGCGAGCGCCACCAGCACCGTCGCGGGCACGGGGACGCTGCCCACGCGCGCGCCAAGGTAGACCACCTCAAGCAGCAGTGACCCCAGCGCGCCGATGCCCAGCCACACCATCGCGGCGACGACCTCGCCGCGCGAGTAGTCCGTGCGCACGGCCGGCTCCGTCACCGAGCCAGACCCCCGAGCACCCCGTCCTCCGGGCGCTCAATCGGCACGCCCGCGCCAAGCTGGAAGTGCTCGTACGGCTGAATCGGCTGCACGATGAGGTTGGACAACGCGTAGTACACCACCGGCCCCTGCCCCACGACCGAGTGCGGGTTGGTGGCGCTGGTGCGCCCGTCCGCGATCCACAGCTGGGTGGCGTGCGCGCGCATCGCCGCCACCTTCGCGCTGTACGCGGTGTGGGAAAGCCGCACCGCGACGTCGGAATGCGCAACGCCGTCGAGCTCGCCGTCCTCCGGCAGCCGCCAGCCTTCCGGAGCCTCGGCGGGAAGCAGCGCGTTGGTCTCCTCCGCCAGCCGCACTGCCCACAGGATGCGCGGCACGCCAACCTGCTCGGCGGCCGCGTGCGCAATCTCGTGCGCGCGGATGTGGTCGGGGTGCCCGTACCCACCGTCCGGTCCGTAGGTCAGCACCAGGTGCGGCCGCTCGGCCTCGAGCAGGGCAGCAAGCTTATCGACGCTCCCCTGCCCCCCATGCACAAACGCCCGCGGATTCTCGTGCGCCTTGGACCCGGCCATCCCGCTGTCCCGGTAGCAGCCCGCGCCGCCGAGGAACGCGCCGCGCACGCCCATCGCTGCGAGCGACTCCTGCAGCTCCCGGATCCGGAAGCCCCCGAGCTGGTCGGCGTGGTCGACGGTGAGCTGCTGGTAGGGCTCGCCGATGACCTCGCCTTCCTCCCCCAGCGTGCAGGTCACCACAAGCACGTCCGCCCCGCGGGCCGCCAGGTCCGCGAGCGTGCCGCCCATCGTGATCGCCTCGTCGTCCGGGTGTGCGTGGACCGCCACCACGCGGTAGCCGGCGAGGTCCCTGTTGGTGGTGTGCATTGTCTACTCCTTGCGTTGAATTGGTTTGGGCGGCGTGCGCTGCTCGGCTGCTACTCAGTGCCGGTGAGCGTCCACTGCGCGGCGCTCGACAGGCCTTGGTTCCATCGTTGCAGGTCCGCGTCGGGGCCGTCGATTGTAGTCCCGAGCGCCAGGATGCGGCGCTCCCGCACCACCGGCACCCAGAGCACCTCCTGCTGCTCGATGGCGGCGACGCGCCGCGCCGCCTCGCCTTGGCCCACCTCGCCGGAAAGGATGGCGCTGGCCAGTAGCTGGTTTTCCTGCGTGCACAGCCCGGAAACGTTCTCCTCCAGGTACTTGCCTGTCGGGCAGGCCACGCGCCCGGCCAGCTGGGTGGTGGTCCCCGCGTCGTACCGCCACCCCACCAGCACGTCAACGTTGCCCTCGGGCATGCTGCTGGACAGCAGCGACGCGGTATCGGTGGACACGACGCTCGCGCGCACTCCGTGGCCGTTGAGGATGTCCGCGAGCGAGCGCGCCGCGGCGGACGCGGCCGTGTCGGAGGCGTCCACGCCGATGCGCAGCGGCCGGTACTTCTCCACGAACTGTTGCAGCCGCACAGGCTCGCCTTCCAGGGGCGGGGTAGGCTCGGCTGGGTCCAGGTCCGCGGAGCGGCCGGCGCTGATGGGGGCGAGCAGTGGAACGTCGATAAGCGAGCGAAGCTCCTCGCGCATCCCGCGGGACAGGCCCGAGGTCACTGACACGTTCACGCCCAGCGTGCGCGGGGTGCTGATCAGGCGCGTCTGCGTTGATGGCAGCAGGTCGAGCACTCGCGACGACGTCTCTTGCGGCGTCTTGTCCAGGAACGCGAGCTGGCCCGCGCGCAGCTGGTCCGCAACCTGGGTGGTCGTGCGCACCTCCTGGAGGTTGATGATGTCAATCTGCGCGGGCGACTCGCCCCAAAACCTGTCGTTGCGGTTGAGCGTGACCGTGCCGCGGCCGCGGTCCACCTCACGCACCATGTAGCGGCCGGCCGACGCCGGGATCGTGTCGTGCAGCGCCGCGCGGAAGTCCGACGCGTCCGCCGCGAAGAGGTGTGCGGGAAGCAGGTGCTGGAACAGACTCTGCCACTGCCGGACCGGGCGGGCGAAGTCCACGTCGACGACCTTGCCGCCGTCGCCGCTGACGCGCACGCCCACCACCGCGTCGTACCCCTCCGCGTCGATCGCGCCCGGGGTGTGCGACATCCCGCGCCACAGGTAGGCGAAGTCAGCGCCGGTAATCGGCGTGCCGTCGGACCACTGCGCCTCCGGCGCGATGACGTAGCGCACCGTCATGGCGTAACTCGAGGTGGGCAGCCGCGTCGCCGCGACGAGCAGCTCGTCGTTGCGGACGCCGTCCACAAACGCGCTGGGCAGCACGAGGTTGGCAATGCTGCGCACCATCGCGGACTCGTCGGCGCGCAGGTGCGGGTTCAGGCCGTTGCGCAGCGTGTCCGTGCCGACCGTGATCTGGGTCCGCTCGGGGCCTTGCGTGGGTTTGCTTGTCGACGTCTCCTCGTCCGGCTCCGCGGCGCTGTCACCAGCATCGTTGGCGCTGGTGTCGCCGCCGGGGGCGTCCTGCACCTCGGCGGGGTCCACCAGTGGCGGCGGACTTGGGTTGGCGGCGCACCCGGCACTCCCCGCGAGCAGCAGCGCTGCGCCGAACGCGGCACACCACCTGCGTGCGGGGTCGTGCATGGGGAGACCGCTTACTTGTTCTTTGCCTTCGCGCGGGAACGTGCGCGGCCGCGCTCGGTGGCGTCGAGGATGATCTTGCGCACGCGCATGGCCTCCGGGGCAACCTCGACGCACTCGTCGTCGTCACAAAACTCGATGGCCTCGTCCAGGGACAGGGTGCGCGCCTTCGCCAGGGTGACGGTCGCGTCCGCGGTGGCGGAGCGCATGTTGGTCAGCTTCTTTTCCTTGGTGATGTTGACGTCCATGTCCTCGTCGCGGTTGTTCGCGCCGACGACCATGCCCTCGTACGCCTCGGCACCCGGCTCGACGAAGAAGTCGCCACGGTCTGCGAGGTTCTGCAGCGCGTACGCGGTGACCTGGCCGGAGCGGTCGGCCACGAGCGAGCCGGTCGGGCGGCCCTTGATCTCGCCGGCCCACTGGCGGTGCTCGATGGAGTACGAGTTGGCAATGCCAGCGCCGCGGGTCTCGGTGAGGAAGGTGGTGCGGAAGCCGATGAGGCCGCGCGACGGCACGTCAAACTCCATGCGGACCCAGTCGCCGGAACCGGCGTTGCCCATGGTGGTCATCTGGCCCTTGCGGTTGGCCATGAGCTGGGTGACGGCACCCTGGTGCTCGGACGGGACGTCAATGATCATGTGGTCGTACGGCTCGTAGGTCTTGCCGTCGACCTCCTTGGTCACCACCTGCGGCTTGCCCACGGTGAGCTCGAAGCCCTCCCGGCGCATCGTCTCAATGAGCACAGTCAGCGCCATCTCACCGCGGCCCTGGACCTCCCACGCATCCGGGCGCTCGGTCGGCAGCACCTTGATGGAGACGTTACCGATGAGCTCCTGGTCCAGTCGGGCTTTGACCATACGCGCGGTGAGCTTGTCGCCGCCGTTACGGCCGGCCATCGGGGAGGTGTTCACGCCGATGGTCATGGAGATCGCGGGGTCGTCGATCTTGATGCGCGGCAGCGGCTCGACGTGCTCCGGGTGGCAGAGCGTGTCGCCGATCATGATCTCGTCGATACCGGAGACTGCGGCGATGTCGCCGGCGACCACGTCGTCGGTCGCCGGGACGCGGTCGAGCCCCTCGGTGACCAGCAGCTCGGCGATCTTCACGTTCTTCACGTGCTGCTCGCCCTCGGCGTCGTAGTGGACCCACGCGACGGTGTCGCCCTTCTTCACGGTGCCCTTGTACACGCGGATCAGCGCGATACGGCCAAGGAAGGAGGAGGAGTCCAGGTTGGTCACCTGGGCCTGCAGCGGCGCGTCGATCTCAGCGGACGGCTCCGGCAGGGTGTCGTAAATGACGTCGAAGAGCGGCTGGAGGTCCTCATTCTCCGGGACATTGCCGTTGCCCGGGTTCTCCAGCGACGCGCGGCCCTCGCGGCCGGAGGCGTAGAGCACCGGCAGCTCGAGCAGGTTCTCGGCGGCCTCTGCGGCCTCCGGGTCTTCCAGGGACGCGCCGAGCTCGAGGAGAAGGTCCTGTGCTTCCTCCACGACTTCGTCGATACGCGCGTCCGGGCGGTCGGTCTTGTTCACGCAGATGATCACCGGCTTCTTGGCCTCGAGGGCCTTGCCAAGCACGAAGCGGGTCTGCGGGAGGGGGCCCTCGGAGGCGTCGATAAGCAGCACCACGCCGTCCACCATGGACAGGCCGCGCTCGACCTCGCCGCCGAAGTCGGCGTGGCCCGGGGTGTCGATAACGTTGATGACCAGGTCGCGGCCGTCCTTGCCCTTGCCCTTACGGCGAATCGCCGTGTTCTTGGCCAGGATGGTGATGCCACGCTCGGATTCAAGCTCGCCGGAGTCCATCACACGGTCGCCGTGCTCGCCGTGGTCGCCGAACACACCGGACTGCTCCAGCATGCCGTTCACCAGGGTGGTCTTGCCGTGGTCAACGTGGGCGACGATGGCGACGTTACGAAATTCAGGATGCGACACTGATCCGGTGCTCCTTATACATAGGCGGTAGAACGCTTAAACCTTACCCCTGCCGCGCCCAACTCGCACGTTTGGAGCATTTCGCTTATCGACGCCCCTCCACCCCACCTTGACAGTGTGACAAAAGTGACTACTGTTGCTGTAGTTGCGCAAGGTGCGGGTGTGTTGCGCGCGTTCGTGCGCGCCAGACCCCGCGTCGAGCCCCCAGCCCCGAGACCCCGAAGGAAGACGTCACCGCCGTGCGAACCACCGCCATCGCCGCTGCTAGCGCACTTGCCGCCGCCACGCTCGCCGTCGCCCCGGCCGCGCACGCCGCTCCCTCCGCGGGGCCCGTCACCGTCGGCTCCACGACGTCCTCCAACCCGCTCGACACGCTGGGCCGCCCGAACGACGAGACCATTGCGCGCGTCGAGGCGTTTGCCAGCCAGCCGTTCGTCCCCGCTGACGCGGCCAACCTGCTGCGCACCGCCCTCGCCTTCTACGCCGGGCAAGGCGAGCTCGGCGGCCCCGAGCTGCCGCAGGACGCGCCCGCGTTCACGCAGTTCGCCTGGCCGACCGTCTCCTCCAACTGCATCGGCCCTGGTATGCACTCCACTGCTTCCGCGCTCGTGGTCCCCGGCCCCGCCACGAGCCCCCAGCCTGGCGCCGCCGCGGGCGAGGCCACATTCGTCTTCACGGCGCTCGGCACGCCGGCGGCAGCGCAGGACCAGGGCCTCATGAATGCGTACTGGATCAACCTGGACAATTTCCGCACCGGTGTAACGCCGTTGGGCAACCACGGGATAAACCCGACAGGACCGACCACCTTGTCCGGCACCGCCGCGACAGGCGCCGGCCGCGTCCTGGCAGTCATTGACGGCAGTGCCCGCACCGCCGACAACGTCTGCAAGTTCGCCCCCACCGCAGCTAGTTTCCACGTGAGGTAGTAACCATGAGCGCCGACCTTCACCCCGTGAAGCAGGAAAGCTTCGACACCACGTCGAACACCAACACCGACCCGAAGGGCTTCCTCCGCGAGGTGGACACGTACAAGGTGACGGACTTCGGCCTCTACATGGCCCGCGGCGCGAACCACCCCCGCTTCGGCTACCTGGAGAGCTGGCTGCTGCCCGAGCTTGGTCTGCGCGCCAACATCTTCCACTTCCGCGAGGGCGCGGAGAAGGAGCAAGACTTCTACTTCGACGTCGCGGACATTGACGTTGACGGCGACGTCTGGCGCACCCGCGACCTCTACGTCGACCTTGTGTCGCTGACCGGCAACCCGATCGACGTCGTGGACATCGACGAGCTCGCCGCCGCCTGCTCCGCCGGCCTCATCACCGCCGAAGAAGCCGAAAAGGCGATCGACGTCACCCTTCGCGCGGTCGAGGGCATCACTCGCCACGACGACGACGCGATGGAGTGGCTCCGCGCCCTCGGCATCGAGCTCACCTGGGCCGACGAGGTCGAGCTCACACCGGCCGGCTAAACGCGCCGCACCTCCACGTCCACCGGAATGCAGGCGAGCTGCGACTCCTGCGCGGCCCACATGTCCCAATACTCGGCGTAGTGCGGGTCCCGCTCCAGGGCCCGCCGCTTGCGCAAGTTCTCGTCGGCGCTCACCCGCAGCGTGTCCACGCTGCCCCGCGCCCGGGCCTTGCCTATCGACGCCCACGTGACCGCCCCCACCCCCTCCACAATCACATCCGCGCGCGGGTCAAGGGGCACCCACTCCCCCCGCCTGTCGCGCTCCCAGTCCCACCGCCAGTATCCGGGCGCGACCGGGTCGAGCACGTCGCGGGCCACCATCGCCGCCCCCTCCGCGAGGCCCGACCAGCCGGGATAAAAGTCGTCCAGGTGCACCACGCGGATGCCGAGCGCGGCGCCAATCTGGTTGGCCAGCGAGGTCTTTCCGGCGCCGGAGGGGCCGTCGATAAGCAGCGTGTACGGCACTTAGCCCACCGCCCACACCGGGCGAAACTCCCCCGTCGCCCAAGCCGCGCCGAGCGCGACGGCAGCGAGCGCCACGCACACCGCGAGCACCACCCAGTCGCGAGCATGCATCTTCGACTCTCGAGCCCACGTGCGCGTCCCCGACCGCCCAAACGCACGCGCCTCCATGGCGGTGGCGAGCTTGCCGGCGCGGCGCAACGACATCACGAGCAAGCCGAAGGCCAGCGAAAACGCGTAACGAACCCGGTTCATGTCCGCGATCCCGCGCGAGCGCCGCGCGCGTCGCATCGCCTCCACGTCCTCGCGCAGCAGCGTGAGCATCCGCAGCGCAGCGACCGACCCCAGCACGAACCGCGCGGGCAGGCGCAGCACCTGGGCCAGCCCGTCGCCGAGATCCGTCGGGTCCACGTCGGCCGAGAGCACCACCACTGGCAGCGCCACCGCCAGCACGCGCAACGTAATCGCCCACGCCAGCGACACCGACAGCTCCGAGACCTGGATTAGCCCGTAGTCCAGGTAGACCTCGCCGCCCGACTGGCCGTACAGCGCCATCGGGATGCCGGCGAGCGGCGCCAGCAACAGAAGCGGCCAGGCGCGGCGCACGAACCTGCCGTAGCCCACCCCGCACAGCGGCGCGAGCAGGAGCGTCGCCACGATGGCGACGGTCGCGGAGACCCAGTCGATGCTCACCAACAGCGGCGTTGTCAGCAGCGCAAGGCCCAGGATGCGTGTGACCGGGTTCATCCCCTCGAGCAGGTTCACGATGCAGTCTCCAACCGGATGATGTGGTCGCCGAGCGAGTCGATGAACACCTCGTCGTGCGTAATCGACACCACCGTCACACCCACCTCGGTGAGCTCGCGGATTAGGCGCGCCAGCTCGGTGAAGGTGCGGTCGTCTTGGCCGAACGTGGGCTCGTCGAAAAGCACGAGGCTCGGCGCGTTGACCAGCGCGGTCGCGACCGACAGCCGGCGCTTCTCCCCACCCGAGAGGGTGAACGGGTTCGCGCCGACGAGGTGCGAAAGGCGCAGCCTCCGCAGCAGTTCGTCGATGCGTTCCTGCGTCGCGCCGGACAGCGCCATCTCCTCGCGCACCGTCGAGGTGACAAATTGGTGCTCCGGTTCCTGGAAGACGAAGCCGATGCGCTCGGCAAGCTGCGCCGACTTCCACCGGATCGCGGGCGTGGTCAGCCCGCGGGTGATCGAGTCCGCGTAGGCGATCTCGCCAGCCTTCGGCGCGTCCAGGCCCGCCAGCACGTGCGCGAGCGTCGTCTTGCCCGCGCCGTTCGGCCCCGTGATCACGGTCGACGCACCCTCGGGGATGGTCAGGTCGCGCGGCGGCCCCACGCGCGTTTGCACACCGCGCGTCGTCAGCGCCGCGGGGGTTCCGCTCGGCACACCGCGCGCAGGCGGCAGCTGCGGGGCGCCGGGCAGCTTCTCGACGCCCACCTCATCCACCCCCTCCGCGCCCAGCCGCACCGCGCGCGTCGCCAGGTGGGCCCACGGACGCGGGCGGTGCTCCACGACGATGAGCGTGGCGCCGGTGTCGTTGCACACGCGCTCCACCGCCGCGATGACCTCGTCGCGGCCCGCGGGGTCCAGGTTGGCGGTCGGCTCGTCGAGGATGAGGATGTCCGCCCCCATCGCGAGCACGCCGGCGAGCGCGAGCCGCTGCTTCTGCCCGCCGGAGAGGTGCGCGGTGTTGTGATCCAGCGGCACGTCGAGGCCCACGGCGTCGAGGGAGGCGCGCACGCGCTGCCAGATCTCCTCGCGTGGCACGCCGAGGTTCTCCGCGCCGAAGGCGACGTCGTCGCCCACGCGGGTGAGGATGGTCTGCGCCTCCGGGTCCTGCATCACCATGCCGACCGTGCCGTCGACGCTGAGCGTGCCGGTGCTGTGGCCGTCCTCGTCGTCGCCGCCCGCCAGACCGGCGAGCACGGCAAGCAGCGTGGACTTCCCGGAGCCGGAATCGCCGGTGAGGATGACGCGCTCACCGCGCTCGACGCACAGGTCCACGCCGGTAAACGCGGGCTCGGCGCGGGTGGCGTACTGGTAGCTCAGGCCCTCGGCCAGGATCGCGGGCATCTAGCGGCCCGGGTTCGGCGTGCCTGCCTGTGCGCGCAGCCGTTCACGGCCCGCGCCGAAGCGATCCAGCGCGCCGGTCTTCGCCAGCGCCTTGACCAGGACAAAGCCGAGCAGGCCCGCGAGCACCGCGCCGGAGATGGCCGTGCACACGAGGTAAATCAAGTTGTAGCTCAGGCTCATCGCCAGGTTCCCGGAGGTGAACAGCTCGAGCACGAACGCGCCCACGCCCGCACCGATGCCGGAGAGCACCGCGACGTCCAGCGAGAAGCGCTTGTACATAAAGATGAGGAAGATGAGCTCCGCGCCGAGGCCCTGGGCCAGGCCGGAGTAAACGGTCTCGATCGCCCACTGGCTGCCCAGCAGCGCGGAGACCGACGCCGCGAGCACCTCCACGAACACGGCCGCGCCCGGCTTGCGGATGATAAGCCCGCCCAGCACGCCGCCGATCAGCCAGATGCCAGTGAACAGGCCGCCGAGGCCGGGGGTGACGGCGTCGATAGCCTTGTAGCCCGCGTAACCCACGCCGTTCCACAGCACGAACAGCAGGCCGCAGGCCACGCCGAGGACGGCGGCGGTGACAATGTCGATCACGCGCCAGGAGTTGGATTTCGGTGCCGCAGTCATGCGAATCTTCCTTCCTTATCGCCGGTATTACCCGGATCAGGTTCGACGGTTTACCGCGTATCGCGGAATCTCAGCCAGGCGCGCGCCCAGCTCCCGTGTAGTGCATCATTAGCGTACCCGAGCGCAACGGGGCCGCCGGAACCGCCCGATTCGTGCGGAGTCGGCGGGGGCAGGTGATCGTCGATAAGCTTGGAGCGCTGTCAACAGAAAGGTAAGAATATGGCTGGTGGACTCCTCGCGCTGCTTGACGACGTCGCGCTGATCGCACGCACCGCCGCGGCATCAACAGACGACGTGGCCGCGATGACCGCGAAAACCTCGAGCAAGGCGGTCGGCGTCATCATCGACGACGCCGCCGTGACCCCGCAGTACGTCTCCGGCGTCACGCCCGCGCGCGAGCTGCCAATGATCTGGAAGATCACCAAGGGCTCGCTGCGCAACAAGCTGCTCATCATCCTGCCGATCGCGCTGCTGCTCAACGCGGTCGCGCCGTGGGCGCTCGTGCCGCTGCTCATGGTCGGCGGCACCTACCTCTGCTTCGAGGGCGCCGAAAAGATCGTGCACAAGCTCACCGCCGACGACAAGGCCGAGCAGGAGCGCGCCGCGAACAAGTCGGCTGCGGACGAAGACTCGCTGGTGAAGTCCGCCATTACGACAGACCTCATCCTCAGCGCCGAGATCATGATCATCTCGCTCGATGAGGTTGCCGACCAGCCCATCTGGATGGAAGCCGCCGTCCTCATCGCGGTGGGCATCTTCCTCACCGTGCTGGTCTACGGTGCCGTTGCGCTGCTGGTGAAAGTCGACGACATCGGCCACGGCATGATCGAACGCGGCCGCACGCCAGGACTCGGCCGCGCGCTGGTCAAGGGCATGCCGTACGTGCTCACCGCAATCGGCGTCATCGGCACCGTCGCCATGCTGTGGGTCGGCGGCCACCTCATCATCCGCGGCTTCCACGAGGTCTTCGGCTGGCACTGGCCGCACGACCTCATCGAGCGCGGCGTCGAGGCCGTGGGCGGCGGCGCGCTCGGCTGGCTCGTCGACACCGGCATCTCCCTGGTCACCGGCCTCATCGTGGGTCTCATCGTGCTGGCCATTGTCTCCGGCGTGAAGAAGGTGCTGCCGTCTCGCGACAAGGAAGCGGGGCACCAGGCCGCGTAGTGTGTCGGAGCGCCTAAAGTAAACGGCAACGAACGACACAAGCCGAAGGAGGCCAAGGCCGTGGGACTCCAGCGCTACCCCCTCTCCCCCGCTATCTGGGGCGCGGGCGAAGAGATCCGGCTCACCCACGTGGTGCAGGCCGCGCTCTTCACCGACTTCGAAGCCAACCGCGCCACCTCGTACATCGACGTCGACCTCGAGGCGAACCCCCTGACCGGGTCGTGGCGCGTCCGCTACAACGGCGCGGTGATCGGCACCGTCCCCGCCGAGGACCGCGCCCGCTTCCCCGACATCGAGCGCGTGCACAAGTCGCTGCTCCGCCCGGGCACGACCGCAGAGCTGCGGTTCAACGCCGCCACCGGCCAGTTCGACGTGGCCGTGATCCTGCCTCCCACCCAGCTCGCCGTGCCACGCAACGACACCCCGGCCGGCGCGTGGGTCCTCCCGCCCGGCGACATGATGGTCATCGACACCGCCGCGGGCGAGTTCTCCGCCGAGGAGCTGGAGATGCTCTCCCCCGGCCAGTGGCTCGTGGCCCTGCACCGCATCGCCGACACCGTCGTCGCGGTCTACGACGGCCGCGTGCTCGGCGGCTTCACCGGCGACGACGCGCTCGACCTCGTCGAGTTCGTCGAAGAGGCCACGGCCCTCGGCGCCCCAGAGGTCTACGCCAGGACAGTGCTTATCGACGCCATGGCCGCCCTCGACGTCGCCTCACCGGGCGAAGGGCCCGTACTCGTCCCCGCGCTGAGCGTCCCCGACACGCGCCCGCGCCGCCCCTGGTCCGTGGTCGACTTCCCCGACGGCTCGTGGGCTGTCACCGTGGAGCACGACTACGCGACGGACCCAGACGAGGAGGTCAAGCCACTGCACACGGCGCGCTACGTCTCGCTCACCGGCGGCGACCGTCCGGCCGAGATGGCCGCGCCGACGGAGATTTTCGGCATCGTCGACGACACTCCCGCCCCCGACCCGGAACCAGCACCAGCGCCAGCACCAGCACCAGCACCGGACCCCACGCCAACCGAATCGTTCGCGGACCTGCACAGCGCGCGCCTCGCGGGGTTCGCGCCCCAGCACTCTTGGAGCGGCGCGGGTGACTATCTCACCGAAGTGGAGAAGGTGCAGCTGCGCCGCCAACAGCGCGCACAGGCAGCGTCGGGTCTCGAGGCCGAGGGGCACCACCGCGCCCCCGACCGCACGCTGCAGCATTTCATAGCAGAGCGCGACGGAGTCACGCCGGCCGACTAGGCGGGCGTGTGTCAGATGTGGGCGAGGCGTTGTTCGCGTCTGTCGGGGTCGGCGTGGTCGACCCCGCCGGGTATTCGATACCCACTCGGGCTCTGCCAGGTAACGCGCCCGCGGTGCCGGTGCATCCGGCCGCGGGATGGCCTGCCGTTTTGCCGATTATGGTAGGTGCACAACCAACACAGGTTCCCAATCTCGGTGCTTCCCCCGTCAGCCCACTCGGTGAGGTGGTGCGCCTCGGAGACATCCGCCGGCTGGTGGCAATCCGCCCAGGCGCATGTCGGCCCGTCCGCACTCATCAACAGCCGCAGCTCCCGGGTCGCCCGCCTCGGGTTGGCCGGGTCATCCCCGGCAAGGGTGGTCGCATACAGGTTGACCGGCCCGTCAGTCGGCGAGATCAGCGCGATGTAGCCCGCCTTGTCGAGCTTCCGGTTGACCAACTCGGCACCGTCAAGCCACTCGCCGTTAGTCAGCTGCACTTGGATCTCGGCGGCGTTGTCGGGGTGGGTGCGCCAGGCGGCGAACTCGCCGATGTCCATGTTGAGCACCGTGGTCACCGCAGGTGCGGCAGCACGGGCGGTGGCATCACCGGTCAGCCACGCTGCCGGGTCGGGGCGTGCTGCGTGGTAGGCGGCGAGCACGTCGCTGGTGCGCCCCGTGACGTGCAGGGTGGACAGTCCCTTGTCGTGGTAGGTGATGCTTGCTTTCGGCGCCCGCGGAGTAGGCGGGGCGAGTTTCTT
>NZ_VNKN01000028.1:0-1623 GCF_007786415.1 Corynebacterium sp. NML180780
CGACTGCCGAGCAGCCGAAGGTCTCCGTCGAGGGAACTGACGAGCCGAACACCGTTGAGCCGACTGATGATGGGCAGTCGACCGGTGTGAAGGTGGAGAACCCGACGGGTAAGACCACGGTGACCGCCAAGGATGAGGACGGTAAGGGTGTTCCTGCCAAGATTGACCCGGCAACCGGTGAAATCCTCGTGACGCCGGGTGAGGGAATTGACGGCCCGATTACCGTGACCGTTGAGGACCCGTCCCTGGATGAGCCGGCAACAGTTGAGGTACCGGTTTTGGGCCACGCTGCGGGTATCGACGACAACGAGTCCGAGGATCCAACTGACCCGACTACCACCACATCGGCGCCGCAGGGTCCGGCTGATCCGGGTAAGTGTGCGGCTTCTGCTGTGGGCTTTGGTTTGCCGCTGCTGGCGCTGATTCCGGTTGGTTTGGCAACGCAGGTGTCTATTCCGGGTATCTCTGAGTTCGTGGAGAATGTCTCGAAGGATATTGAGCGTGCGAATGCGCAGATTCAGCGCAACTTGGGTACGTTTAATCCGCAGACTGCGCAGGCGTTGTCGCAGATGAACGAGCAGCTGCGGAAGGCTGGCTTCGATTTGGCTACCGTTGGCGCGGGTATCGCGGTGGTTGCTGCTGGCATTCTGGCTGGCACGATCATTTACGACAACTGTGCTCCTGGTGGTCCGAAGAGCTCGGTGAAGGTTGATTCTTTGCAGGGTTCTTCGGGTAAGACCTGGAACTCCTCCAAGAAGGACGAGAAGTAACGGGTAAGACCTGGAACTCCTCCAAGAAGGACGAGAAGTAACGGGTAAGACCTGGAACTCCTCCAAGAAGGACGAGAAGTAACACGAACTCTCGTCGGTCCACCCTGGGCTGAGTGAAAAACTGCGTCCGACTCCGGTCGGGCGCAGTTTTTGTGTCCCACGCCTCCCTCGCCACACCCGTTCCGGGGTAGTAGGGGAACTCTTAGTAAGAATTTATGGATACGTCCCTCACCAGCGATCTTGGACAACCGTAGAAACTGATCTGTATCCCGCCCAATATCAACGTGGGCCAGGCTGAACGAACGTCTTGACCGCCCGCTTAAAGCGCTTTAACCAGCGGACATAACACCGATGGAAATAACTCCGCTCTGCAATACGAAAATAATTCGAGCGTTTGTATTGTGTTTGCTATTGAAGGGTAGGGAGTTTCGAATGTTAAGAGTATCGCTCACCTATCAATGAGATTGCATGACTGTAACTCAGGCCTTCATCTTCCCTTCGATCGTGTTCACCGCATAAACATGCAGGCCAAAGCTTCTCGACGCCCCGTTTTCCCCATTCAATCGTCCAAGATAGAGATCCTGAGAGGGTTGGAGTTAGCTGGGCAAGACCCGGACATGTGACAGGTGTTCTTCGCTAGATTGGCAAGTGTGAAAGTCGGCGTGGAATTGCCGTTTATCCGCTGGCGCGGCTATCAGGCTCACGCTCCTTCGGACTTTCCCTCCTTTGTTCAGAACATCTTCGTGGAAGGAAGATTTCACAGTATGAAGAAGCACAATGTTGCCCGCCGCCGCGGGACGTCGATCGCGGCAGCAGCGCTTTCGCTTGCGCTTGTCGCTCCATTCGCGCAGCC
>NZ_VNKN01000029.1:0-1401 GCF_007786415.1 Corynebacterium sp. NML180780
CGACTGCCGAGCAGCCGAAGGTCTCCGTCGAGGGAACTGACGAGCCGAACACCGTTGAGCCGACTGATGATGGGCAGTCGACCGGTGTGAAGGTGGAGAACCCGACGGGTAAGACCACGGTGACCGCTAAGGACGAAGACGGTAAGGGTGTTCCGGCCAAGATTGATCCGGAGACTGGTGAAGTCCTAGTTACCCCGGGTGAGGGCGTTGATGGCCCGATTACCGTGACCGTTGAGGATCCGTCCCTGGATGAGCCGGCAACAGTTGAGGTACCGGTTAATGGTCACGAGAAGGGCCAGGACGATAACGGCTCCGAGAACACTGGCGGAACCCCAACCGACCCATCCGATGAGCCTGTGAAGGACTCTGATGGTGATGGTGTCTCCGATGAGCAGGAAGCTGCTGACGGTACTGATCCGAACAAGGCTGACTCCGATGGTGATGGCCTGAGCGATGGTGAGGAGAAGCAGCGCGGTACCAACCCGATCAAGACCGATTCCGATGGCGATGGTCTCAGCGATGGCGAAGAGAAGGAGCAGGGTACTGATCCTCTCAAGGCTGATACCGATGGTGATGGCCTGAGCGATAAGCAGGAAGTTGACGGTTCCGAGAACGGTAAGTACGACAACCAGCCGACGGATCCGACTAAGGCGGATTCCGATGGTGATGGTCTGACTGACCGTACTGAGATTGAGATCGGTACTAACCCGAACGTCGCCGATACCGACGGTGACGGCGTCAACGACGGTGCCGAGGTCAAGGCCGGCACTAACCCGATCGTGAAGGATGAGACTCCTGAAGAGCCTGCCAAGGACTCCGATGGCGATGGTGTCTCTGACGAGCAGGAAGCCGCTGACGGTACTGATCCGAACAAGGCTGACTCCGATGGTGATGGCCTGACTGATGGTGAGGAGAAGGAGCGCGGTACCGATCCGACCAAGGCTGATACCGATGGCGACAGTGTCGATGACGCCCAGGAGATTGAGGACGGCACCGACCCGCTCAACGCCGACACTGATGGTGATGGCCTCAGCGACGGCGAAGAGAAGGAGCAGGGTACTGATCCTCTTAAGGCCGATACCGATGGCGATGGCCTGAGTGATAAGGAAGAGCTCGACGGTTCTAAGAACACTAAGTACGACAACAAGCCAACGGATCCGACGAAGGCTGACTCCGATGGTGATGGTCTGACTGACCGTACTGAGATTGAGATCGGTACCAACCCGAATGAGGCCGATACCGACGGTGACGGCGTCAACGACGGTGCCGAGGTCAAGGCCGGCACTAACCCGATCGTGAAGGATGAGACTCCTGAAGAGCCTGCCAAGGACTCCGATGGCGATGGTGTTACCGATGAGCAGGAAGCCGCTGACGGTACTGATCCGAACAAGGCTGACTCTG
>NZ_VNKN01000030.1:0-1038 GCF_007786415.1 Corynebacterium sp. NML180780
AAGACGAGACGGTGAGAATGCGACGCGTATCAAGCATTGAAAGACAAGGAACATGATGTGATCATCATCAATATGTAGTGATGGGTTCGGACTAGTGGAGAGCGGGAATAAGTCGTTATGGGAGAGTGAATTAAAACTTGATTGAAGCCAGAGGAATGGATATGAGATGCGACTTAGGTTTGTTTTTTTTTTGAAGCAGAAAAGCGAAAACAAAGTTTAAGCACGGCCCGTTGGGCGGGGGAAGGGTTTTAAAGACAGGCCCCCCCCCCCCGAACCACAGACCATCGCTAGGTGTGATATTTGTCACCGCACTACACCGCCCCGTAGAGGTAAGCACGAAGCGATCCCACAGGAATGCGCACGGGCACACCGCGCTTAGGTGGGCGTACTGTTTTCAGTTCGCCTTGCTCGATAAGGCGCTCAACAGACCGAATGCTGATTTGGAGGCGATCGGCTATATCTTGCTTAGTTAGCGCTCGCAGCTCGTCGTGCGTAGAGCCCACGGAAGATAAATTAGGCATGAAAATCCAACTCCTTTGACTAGGAGATGAGCACCATTACCTATCTCGCGGGGGCATGTCTACCTAGTCCCGCAAAGCGCACTCGGATATCGGAGCGGCACGCCAACTGTAACTCTCCCAGCAGATCACCATGCCCAGTTGGCGACATTCACTGCTGACTTCACCATTCACTACTCAGCCGAGGCGCCGGGTGTGTAGGCGCGATCCGACTGGGTGTACGACGCCGAGAAAAGCACACATTTTGTCGCTTAACCCGCGATTGCCACTCCTCCACACAACCCCCTGGCTCGCAGAGGTACCACGTAGGTACCACGGCAACCGCAGTACCGGGTTAAGCGACAAAATGTGTGCTTTTTGAGCTATAGATTCCCGGTCTTACCTCCGGCTACGGGCGGGAAAGTGCTCGTCGAATCGGGATTCCTGGCTTGCAACATGAAGGTCCACCACTCCAGCCATGAGATGTGCTACTGGCACTGGCTGTTAAACCAGCCTGCATGCCAACTCAACACAGAAAGAG
>NZ_VNKN01000004.1:0-193045 GCF_007786415.1 Corynebacterium sp. NML180780
TGGGCGACGCTGTCACGGTACCAGGCGCGTAACGTGTGGTGGGACACGCCAAGGAGCTCTCCGACTTCCTCGTACGCGCGTTGCCGTGAGCAGGACTCCAGACGGACCATCTCTAGGACTTGATGGATCGCCTTCTCCTTGAATTCGGCGGAATACTTTCTGGGCATAGTGCCAATCCTTCCTTAGCAGAGGTAGGAACTAAACCCAGGACGCTTCAGTTTCGGACCGGCTTTGGGTTCGCCTGTCAAAAGCGTGGTCTGCGGTTGGGGGGTGTTCCTATATAGGTTGTCAACTCCGCGGGTGGGCTTGTTGGGGGTGTGAACGGCTTCTGCTTCGTCTCGTAGATGTTGTTTTGGGTACCTTGAGGAGCCGATTGGGCTTGCTGTGCAATCGGCTTGGATGGGGGTCTGGTGGCTTTAGGCTGCTGCGGCCTCCTGGATTGTGGGGATGTCTCGGTAGAGCTCGCCGTTTCGCATCATGGCGAAGAGGACGTTGAGGCGTCGGCGTGCGAGTGCGACGACTGCGGCGTTGTGTCTTTTGCCTTCTTTGCGTTTTCGTTCATAGAATTGCCGGGAACGCTCGTGGAATCTGATCGATGCAAAAGACGATTGCCATAGGGCGTTCTTTAATTTTTGTTGCCAGCGCGGTTGGGCGAATTCGACATAATGGACGTTCCTGATTGATTTGTCCGTGGTGATAGGCCTGCATAGGACGCTAGGTGCGCTGCATCGGGGAAGTCGGACATATCGCCAACGGTCATGAGGATCTGTGCTGCGCTACGTGGGCCGATGTCGGGCATGGATAAAAGAATCTCGGTTTGAGGAATGTCTTGAATGAGCTTGAGTACCTGTGCTTCTATTTCCTTGCGATGCTCTAGTTTGGCCAGTGCGTCTTTGGCGGACATTGCTACGCCAAGTTCGGCGTATTCTGCGCCGACAATGGACACGGTCTGTCCGTGGATGGCAGCAAGCATGGCATCGATGACAGGCTCGGGATTGCGCGCTTTGTGACTGCGCGCAAAGGCTGCTAGGCGTGTTTTACCGATGCGTCGAATCTTGGTGGGGTCACCGTATTTCGCAAGTAGGTGGAGGATCCATTTTCGGTGAATCATCTGTCCGCGCAGAACATGTTCGAATGCAGGATAGGTTCCTACGAGCGCGGATCGCATCTGGTTAATCAGGCGTGTGTAGGCCCGGGCGAGATCTTCGTCAATACCGTTGAGTACTTTCAGCTGGATAAAGACTTCCTCAACGCGGTCGACACTGCGCAAGGAATCTGGAAGGTTAAGACCGGCATGGGCGATGACGTAGGCGTCGCGTACATCGGTTTTGGAGTTGCCGACGTGGATGCGAGAGAGCTGTCGCATCGCAAGCCCTGGTAGATAGCGAACATCTGCCCCCATGTCTTGGGCGACTGCGACGGTTAATCGGCCGATGTTGTTGGGTTGATCGACAATGACCAGGACCGAGGCGTTGTCGGTGAGGAATTTGCCGAAGAGCTTGCGTAGTGAGCCTTCATGCTGGTTGATGCGTTTGGATAGGACTTGCCTGCCTTGGGGATCGAGGACGCAGGCGTGGTGGAAGTATTTGCCGACGTCTACGCCAATGACGAAGTCATAGGCCATGGGTGTGTGCCTCCTAGCGATGAATGAGAAGTTGGACTATTTAAGCTTCATCACTGGGGTTGGTCGGACATACTTGGACTGGCACCCACATTACTGTGAGACCTCATACCACCTGGGCTGGGTCAGGTTCCTATTAGCAGTTTGAGTATGTCACTGTCTTCGGCGACATCACCCCCCGGATCATTTTCAGACAGGGACAGGAATAAGCCATACCGAAGCCAGTGACTAGTTCCCCTGTCCTTTCAGACGGAGGGAACGGAAGTAAACATAGCCCGCCCAATCGGGCGGACAGGTTATGAATCTTCGGTGCCCTGGGGTGGAACTGCTAACAACGTAATGGGGGGAGCGGGGGCAAAGTCAATAATTCGAGTCTGGCATAAGTTGCTAAGGATTGCCTAACCTAATACTGTTTCAAGTTAGGTTCCCGATCGGGAATCGGCAACGGAAGCGAGGCGGCGACGATGAACAGAAAACGTGGATCGACCAGAGAACCCCTCTCCGGAGGGGGAGTCGGGGACGCGGGCCCGGACGGGACGGGCGACGGCGACGCGGTGGCGTCGCAGACGGACGACGGGCGGTTGGTACACGTCGCACCGGTCGCAGCGGGTGGCCGACCATCCACCCGCGATATGCTCGTCGCCGCCGCGATCGGCGTCGCGGGGTCTCTCGTCGTCGTGCCCTTGACCTACCTGCAGGTGTTCGCCGGCATCGCCCACGTTTATCTCGTCGCGGCGACGCTCGGGTTGTGGTTCCTGCAGTGCGTCGTTCCCCTCATCGTCGTCCGCAAGCCTGGCGCGAGCCTCATTGCGTGCCTTGCCATGGGCGTCGTGTCCGCGGCGACCACCCCGTTCGGCGTCGCCGCGATCGGGGCGCTGATCATGGAAGGATTGCTCATCGAGCTTCCATTCATGGTCACCCTGTACCGGCGGTGGACGCGTACCCAGTTCGTGGCGTCGGCGATGTTGTTTTCCGCGCTGATGGGAACGATGGCCCCGCGCGCAGTTGGCGTCGACTCGCCGACCACGCCCATGACCCTGATCAGCTTCGCCGTAGCCTTTGCATCGAGCTTGGTGTTTTTGGTCCTGGGCTTTGCCGTCGCAAAGGGGCTTCGCAGCCGCGGGGTCACCCGGTGACCGGCGGAGCACCCGCGTGCGCTGGTGCGACACGCGGGACGGCCCCGGCCCGGTTACGGGTCAGTGGCGCTGGCGTGCGGCACGCCGATGGGCGATGGGCACCCGACATGGTGGATCTCTCCTTCGACTTCGGTACGATCAATGTCATCACGGGACCCGTGGGATGCGGAAAGACGAGCCTGGCCCACCTCATCGCTGGACTGATCCCCTCGCACATCCCCATCGACCATGCCGGATCCGTGCATATCGTTGATGTCGACGGCACCGAATGCCCCGTGGACGGGGACCGGGTCACCTTCGTCGGGCAAGACCCGGCGACGCAGGTGCTCACGCTTCGAGTCGTCGATGACGTATCCATGGCCCTCGAGTTTTCCCTCGTGGAAGCCGACATCGTCGCCAAGCGATCAGCCGCGGCCCTATCAGAGCTCGGGCTGTCAGAGCTCGCGGAGAAGGATCCGTGGGCTTTGTCGGGCGGGCAACGCCAGCGGATGGCCATCGCCGGCGCGGTGGCCAGTGCGCCGGAGGTCATGATCTTCGACGAGCCCGCGGCCCACGTCGACGAGGATGGTCGCCGGTCGCTGTTCGCCGCTATCCGTGATTTGCGGGCCCCGGGGCGCGTCATCCTGCTCATCGAGCACGACCTCCGCCCGTTCGACGGGTGGGTCGACACGGTGACGATCCTCGATGTGGACGGGAGCGTCGCCGCCCACGGAGCGCCGGATGGCATCGCGGTGAAGGGCATTGCGACGACGGCCGCGACCGCCGGAACGCCGGACGCCAGTACGCCGGGCACGGGGGTGCCGGACCGTCCCAATCCGGAATCGGAGGCGGAGGCCGTTCCACTGCTGGCCTTGACCGGAACCCACGTGGCCCGAGGCGGGGAGAGGATCCTGAACGGGGCCGATCTGACACTGGAACGGGGCGAGATTCATGCCCTAGTCGGTGCCAACGGAGCCGGTAAGTCCACCTTGCTGGCGGTGCTGTCGGGCCAGATGAAGGCGGGAGCGGACCTCCGGATTGACGGCGCGTCCGCCCGGCGCGTCCCCGACGCCTTCGCGTCGTTGGCGTTCCAGAACCCCGAGCACCAGTTCACCCGCGCGACCGTCGCCGCGGAAATCGACTCCGCGCTGGCCGGCACGGACCCGCACGGACCACTCGGTGCCGATGAGCTGCGGAAACTGCGGGAAGCCTTGTGCCCCCGGGCACTTGACCCCGTCTCGCCGTTCGTCCTGTCGGGCGGACAGAAAAGACGGTTGGGCATCTTCCTGGCGGTGGCGGCCAATCGCCGTTTGCTGCTTCTCGACGAGCCGTTGGCGCATCTGGATTCGCCGAGCTCGCGCATCGTACTGGATGCCCTAGCGGAATACGCAGGGGCCGGCGGAACCGTTGTGTTCACGTGCCACGACCGCCGTGCTGCGCGAACGTGGGCGGATCGGGCGAGCATCGTCGCCGAAGGGAAGGTCGCCTGGTCCGGTCCCGCAGCCGACGTGCCGGCTTCCCCGGAGTCGTCCCGGCGGGATCGTGCACTGCCCGCGGCCGGCGCACGGACGTCCTTGGACGAAAGCCCCTGGACCAGTGGATCCGCCGCTCGAAGGCGCGCGGGGTTGAACGCCATCACGATTGTCGCGGCGGTGATGCTCGTCCTCGTCGCCGGGCTGCTCTCCGGCGGAGACGCCGTTCTCGCTCTGACGGGGGTCGCGTTCCTCGCACTCGCTGCGATCGCGGAACGCGACGTTCGGGCGACGGCGGGGAAGGTCCTCCTCGTCCTGTTGATCGGGGTGTTCTTCGGCCTGCTCGGGTGGCGCTCCGAGTTCTACGGCAGTGGGGATCCGGCGGAGGCTGTCCGCCACGGCATCCATCACGGACTGCTACTGACGGCCGTGTTTGCGGGGACGGTCCTGGTCTCCGCGTGTATGCGCGTCGAGGAGCTTTTCGACGCCATGGTGCAACGCCTCCGGGTGCCCTACACATGGTGCACCATAGCGATTTCCGGGGTGAGCATCGCGGCGTTCCTGCGCAGCGAAATCCCCCAGCTGACATGGGCGATTAGATTGCGCTCGATGCGACCGGGGCAGTCTTTCCGCTCCGGCTTCATTCGCGCGACGACGCCCGCGCGCATCGCCTTTCCCCTGTTCGTCAGCGCCGTGCGCTGCGCCGAAAAGCTGTCCCTGACCCTGGTGATGCGCAACTTCGGCCGCCATCCGCGGCGTACCTTCCGCACCGATCACCCCTGGCGAGTGCGTGACGGTTTCGCGGCCGCAGCGTCCGCCGCGGCCTTCGTTGCCGCCCTGGTGTCCGCAGTGACTTGACGGGCACCCGGAACCGGCGGTCCCCGAGCCCGCGAGCGTTTCCGAGCCTGTACGGAGACGCGCCCCACCCAGTTGCTTCAACCCTTCAGACACATCCTCCGGGTCGCGCCATGCGGGCCCGGTCCGCCCGGCACCGGCATGGCGCCGACAACCGAAAGAGGTACCAGTGAACACGATCCGGACCATCAGCGACGTGCTTCGGGACAAGGCCGATGAGACGAAGAAGGGGATCACCTTCGTCGAGAATTGGCGGGACGTCCTCGTCCCGTACGGCCGGGTCCATGCGGAGGCGGTGGCGGCTGCGACTCGGTTGGCCGAAGCCGGCATCGGCCCGTTCGAGGTGCATGCAGACTCACTCGCCCGTGCTTGCATCGACTCAGGCACCGGGTACATCGACGTCAACGATTCGATCGACGCCCGCCGCGCAATCATGGCCCTCGACGGGGATGCTCGGCGGGAGGGGGTTCCCGTGCTCACCGGGTTCGGCCTGTGCCCGGGCTTGTCGACGGCCCTGTTGATGCTCGGGGCCTGCGCTGCGGGGGCCGAAGAGGTCCGCGATGTGCGGGTCGATCTGCGAATTGGCGCCGACCAGGAATCCGGGGCCGCGTCGGTCGAGTCGATGTTCCGGACCATTCGCGGCGGATACCGCGCGATGCTCGGCGGCGCCATCGTCGAAGTGCGGCGCAACCTGGTGTCGTCGCAAAGCGGAATCGGCTACGAATGCCCGGACATCGACGTCGTACGCGGGGTGTGCCCCTCGATCCTCGGATTTTCCTACCACGTCGCCTTCGATGCTCTCCCCGATGAGTCGGTGGAGAAGATCCGCACGTCGAGACTGTACGCGATGCCCGTCGTCTCCGGTCTGCTCGCCCGTCTCGGGGCGGCCGTGACGTCGCGGAAGGCGCGGGCGAACGGCACTCCGCAACCCGCCGAGCTGGTCATCGCACTGTCCTCCGCCGGCGCGGGCGATGCGGGGTCGGCGGCCGAGACAACCGTCGTCCGGGCAACTGGCCCGGGTTCCTACAAAATGACCGCGGCCATTGCCGCCGCCACCGTTGCGTCGGTCGCGGGGAAGCCAGTCGCGCCGGGGTGCCGGGATCTCGTCAGCCACCCCCGGCTCCTCGAACCGGTCCTCGCCTTCGCCCGCGATGCAGGCATCCATATCGAAACGCCGCATGACAACCCGACCACGGGGCCACTGCCGGCAGCGGCCCACTGCGACACCAAAGAAAAGGAGAAACGATGACGGATCAAGCTGAACGGGGTGCGGCGATCGTCGTCCGCGACCTCACGAAGAGCTACCCGATTGCGGGCACAGCCGGCACCGCGCCCGAAGGCGGGGCAGGTGCTCCGCCGGACGGCGGGCGCAAGGGAAAGCGCGGCGCCCGGATGCGCAAGCATGTGCTCGACGGCGTGAGTTTCACCGTGCCCGCCGGGTCGATCGTGTCGTTCCTCGGCCACAACGGCGCAGGCAAGACCACCCTCATCCGAATCCTGTCGACGCTCATCACCGCAGACTCCGGCGAGGTGAGCATCTTCTCGCGCGATGTGAAAAAGGATCCGGCGGGCGTGCGTGCCGACATTGCCACCACCGGCCAATTCGCGGCGATCGACGAGAACCTCACCGGCCGGGAGAACCTGGAGTTCTTCGGGCGTCTGCGCGGACTCGACCGCGCCGACGCGGCCGCCCGCGCGACGGAACTGCTCGCGCAATTCTCGCTCGCGGACAGTGCCTCGACGCTGGCGTCGGCCTATTCGGGTGGCATGCGGCGCCGCCTCGACATCGCCGCGTCGCTGTGCGTCGTGCCCAGGTTGCTGTTCCTCGACGAACCCACGACGGGGCTGGACCCGGTCAGCCGCGAAGAGTTGTGGGGCTTCATCCAGCAACTGCGGGACGACGGAATGACCCTGGTGCTGACCACCCAGTACCTGGAAGAGGCGGAGGCGCTGGCAGACTACGTCCATCTGCTCAAGGACCGCCGCATCGTCGCCAGCGGAACGCCGGAGGAATTGCGCCGCGACTTCGGATCGCACGTGCTCCGCGTGTCCTTTGCCACCACCGCCGAGGCGGAGGCGTTCGCCCGCTGCCTCGGAGGAACGTGCCTGGACGGCGCCCGCGTCGCGGGGAAGTCGGTGTCCCTCGACGTCGACCCCGGACCGCAGGTCCTCGAGGCGGTGGCGCAGGCGATGGAGGCCTCGGACGCGTTGCCGGATTCGCTGAGCGTGTCGCCGCCCACCCTCAACGAGGTATTCATATCGATGAACGCAGGGGGTGCGGCGCGATGAGTGCGACGTCGGTCGCGGCGTTCCTCCGTCGGGATCTGCTGCTGTTGCGACGCAACACCGCGTCGCTGATCTCCATGTTCGTCGTTCCTCCCCTCTTCCTGCTGTGCCTGTACGCGGTGTTTGGGTACTCGGCAGGGCAATCCGGCTTCGGGTACCTGCGTTTCGTGCTCGGCGGCTGCCTGTTCCAGGCGGCGATGTTCACCGCCGCGGCGTCGGCGATGGCGGTGGGACAGGACGTCGAATCCGGGCTCGTTGACCGCGTGCGCGTGTTGCCCGGGGCCACAGGCGGCTATGTCGCCGGCAGGCTCGCCACCGATGTGCTGCGGATGTCCGCGTCGATCGCGGCGCTGCTGGTCGTCGCGTGGTCCTGCGGCCTCGACATGGCTCTCGGTGACGTCGCGTGGACAGTCCTGTGGTCACTGCTCGCCGCCGCGGTCCTGTCCCTGGTCACGGACGGGGTGATCCTGATGGTGCCCGCCCCGGTGTCGACAGCCTCATCGATCCAGGCGCTGGAAATGCTGCTGCTCATGTTCTCCACCGCGTTCATTCCGGCGACCGCTTTGGACGGCTCCCTGCGCGACGTCGTACGTCACATGCCGTTTTCGCCGATCATCGAGGTGATCAGGGCGGCGTCCCCGGATGCCTTCCCGGATAGTGCCGGGGAAGAGGCCGCCCTGTGGCTCGGTGTCGCGGCGGTCGCCGGAATCGTCTTGTTCATCCGCCGGTTCACCTTGAGGAGCGAATCATGATCGACGCCATTTTCGTGCATCTGCGGCGCATCGTCCACACTTGGCTGCGGCGCCCTGACTTCTGGTTCATGACGTTCATTGCTCCGCTCGTGTACCTGTTCATCGTCAACCGCATGTTCGGTGGCCTGGTCAGGCAGCTCACCGGAGAGTTCGAACTCCCGAACGCGGTCATCCTGGTCGTGACGACGTGGGCGTTCATCTTGGCCATCACGGGATCGTCCACTGTGTTCGTTGAACGCAGCAATGGCCTCCACGAGCGGTTGATCACCATGCCGGCACCGTACGCGGCCGTGCCGACCGCACGGATCATCGCCGAGTTTATCCGGATCATGGCGATGACGGTCGTCGTCGCGGCGGTGGCCGCCTTGCTTTCCGACAGCCCCCCTGAGGTGTCCTGGTGGTGGAGGATCACGGTGACCGGCGCGATGGTTGCCGCGGCGGCCGCATGCACCGGCACGTACATCGCGTTCTCCATCACCAGCCCCCAGGGATCCGTGGCACTCATCCCGTTAATCATCGTTGCGATGTTCGTCAACACGGTGCTCATGCCCGCCGACCACTTCCGTCCCCTCCTGCGCGGAATCGCCGGGCACACCCCCGTATCCGCGGCCGGCGAGGCCGTCAACGGCACCGGGGCTGCGGGTCTGGTGGTCTGCGCGGCCTGGTTCTTTGGTATCGCTGTGCTCGCGGCGTGGGGCATCGCCGTGAAAACGAGGCCGGGGGAGTCTGCATGACGGCCCGCGAATCCGAGCATCTAACCCGAAACCGCCGCGTGGACGCGGCCCACACACCCGGAGACAGAACCAAATGAAGTCGATCGCCCAGATCGTCCAGAACAACCGCAGGCTCCTCGCGGCCTACGAGGACAAGGTCCAGCCGAGGTTCCTAAGCCGCTATGCGCGCGAACCGATGGACGCCGCTGCCGTGTACCGGAAGCTCCGTGCGCTGGATCCCGGGCCGGATGCGCCGGCCCGGGTCCTCGACCTCGGTTGTGGAACCGGGTGGCTCGCCCGCACGCTCGCCGCTGAGTCTCGCTATCGCAGGGCGAACATCGTCGGCTACGACCTGTCGCCCAATGCGATCCGCATCGCCCGCGAACGCGCCGCCGCCGACGGGCTCGGGGCCCGGACGGAATTCCACGTTGCCGACATCCTCACGCCGCTCGCGGGAGAGCCCGGCGGGGCCTGTGAAATCTGGGTGTGTGGCGCGCTCCACCAAATGAAGGATGCGGGAGCCGCGCTCGGCAGGGTCTCCGGGCTGCTCGCCGACGGCGGCATCGCTTACGTGCAGACGTTCGTCGAGGATCCCGACGTGAACGAGCGGGTCGACATGGCCGTCATGGAGAAGACGGGCCACCGGGTGTTCCGGGGCAGCGAGCTCGAGGACCTCGCCGAAGCCAACGGGCTGAAGCTGGACGGAGTCTCACGCGCCGGCATGGTGTATTTCTGCACTCTCACGAAGAAAAGCGCGATCGGGGAGGCGGGCAAGTGAGCGCCGTGGACGGGACCGTAGGCCCGTGGTCGCTGCTCGCCCCGATTCGGACCCGGATGCGTGCGGTGGTCGCGTTATCCGTCCTGTCGTCGGTGGCTACCGTCGCTTCGCTGGTCGGCATCATCGACATCGCGATGACGTACCCGGAGGCCCCGGAGCATCGGACGTGGTTGGCCGTGGCTGTCATCGTCGTCGCCGCAACGGTGCGCATGGCCGCGGACGGCGCCGCCGGCATGCTCTCGCACCGGGCGGATAATGACCTGCAGCTCCACCTCCGGCGCCGGCTGGTCGCCCACATCCGGAAGTTGCCGTTGGGCTGGCTGGACGCCCGGCGCTCGTCGGGAATCATCGAGTCGGTTGAGAAGGACGTCGCGGCTGTCCACCAGCTCATGGGCCACACCGTCGGTGAGACCGTGGTGGCGGTGCTGGTTCCCCTGCTTTCCCTCATCGCGCTCGTCGCGGTCGATTGGCGGATCGCGGCGGTGGCGGTCGTCCCGGTGCTGGTCACCTTCGCCCTGATGGGCGTGATGATTTCGCGCGGAGCCGGTCTTCAGCGCGACTACGAACGAGCCTCTGAAAAAGTGACGGCTGCGGTCATCGAGTTGGTGCGCGGCATCCCGGTGATGAAGTCCTTCGGACGCGCCAGCCAGGGCGCGGGCCGCTACGATGCCGCGGCGTCGTCGTTCGTCCGCGCGTGGTCCGCCTGGTCCCGGCAGTCGAACATCTATCTCGGGCTCATCGACGTGGTGACGTCCCCGATCACGGTCCTCGCAGTGATGTGCGGCGCCGGCCTCGCTTTGAGGGACACTGCGGGCGGCAAACCGGAGGGTCTCGTCGCCGGGCTGGTTCTCGGCCTTGGACTCTCCGCGGCGATCGTGAGGGTGGCTATGAACTCCGAACCCATCATCGCGGGGATCGCCGCCCTGAAGTCCATCGCGGAGGTGCTGGGCACGCCGCCGATCACCGAGTCCGTCGAGCCGGTGCCCGTGCACGGAGGCGCGCTCGAGGTTCGGAACCTGGTCTTCTCCTACGGGGATGGGCCGCGGGTCCTCGACGGGATGTCCGCGACGTTCGAACCGGGGACCCTCACGGCGCTGGTGGGGTCCTCCGGTTCCGGAAAGTCCACCGTCGCCCGGCTGTTGGCGCGTTTCCACGACCCTGTCGAAGGCTCGGTGCTGCTGGGCGGCGACGATCTTCGCGACATCGCCGTGCGCGACGTGCACCGTTCGGTGTCGGTGGTGTTCCAGGATCCGCAGTTGCTCACGCTGCCCTTGCGGGAGAACATCCGGCTGGCCAGGAGAGACGCCACCGACGGCGAAATCATGGCGGCCGCGAAGCTCGCGAACCTCGATACGGTCATCGCGGCGCTGCCGAAGGGCCTGGATTCGGTGGTCAACGTCGACGTGACCTTTTCCGGTGGTGAGGCGCAGCGCGTGGCCATCGCGAGGTCGATTGTCACGGACGCGCCGGTGCTCATCTTCGACGAGGCAACCGCTTACGCGGATCCGGCTTCCGAGGCCCTCATTCAGTCCGCAATCGAGCGTTTGGCTCGTTCGCGGACGGTGATCGTGATTGCGCACAGATTGAGCACGATCCGCAACGCCGACCGCATCCTCGTTCTCGATGGGGGAGCGGTCGCGGAGGCGGGCACCCACGACGAGTTGCTTGCGCGCGGTGGCCGTTACCGGGATCTGTGGCGCGCGTTCGCGCTCGACGACGAACCATCCGCCCCGCGGGGCACTGAAGCAGACGATGAAAAGGCAGGGAACCGATGATCCGGGACTTGTGGTCGATGACGGATCGGCGCTCGAAGATGACGCTGGCGTGGCTCATTGCGTTGGCCGCGCTTGCCGCGCTGGCACAGGGAGCGGCGTTCGTCGCGCTGCTGCCGCTGCTGTCGGCTCTGGCCGTGGGAGATGATGCGACGGCGTGGCGTTTCACCGGCGTTATCGCCGGCCTCGCGGCCGCCCATGCGGTGCTGTCCCTCGCCGCGGGGACGGTCGGCAGGGCGAATTCCGCAGCGGTGCTGTCGTCCCTGCTGCGTTCCCTGGGCGAACGCGTGCTGACGTTGCCACTCGGGTACGTCACCAAGTCCACGGCCGGCCGCTTTTCGGAGATGGCGTCTTCGGGCATGGCGTTCGCGGCGTCCGTGCCGCACGTGATCCTGCGGCCCGTCATCGCTGCTGTGGTTGCGCCGACCGTCATCGCTCTCGGAATTCTGGCGGTGGATTGGCGTGTCGGGTTGGTTCTCGTCGCGTCGGCGCCGGTGCTCTTCTTCGCCTACCGGGCCATTGGCCGAGTCGGCGGGGAGTCGGACGAAGCGCATGCTGACGCCGTCGCTGCCGTCTCCGGCAGGCTGATCGAGTTCACCCGCGGCCAGCAGGTGATTCGCGCCGCGGGCGACGGTTCGGCGGCGGACGCGATGGTGGATGAGGCGATCCAGGCCCAACACGATGCGTTCGCGAAGGCGACGTCGACGCAAGGCGCGGCCATCGGACGGTTGGGCTCGGTCGTCCATGCGGTGTTCACGGCGGCGGTGGTCGTCGCCGTGGCGGTCGCCGCGACGGGCGGGATGTCACCGGCGCATTTGGCGTCGATGCTCATTGTGGTCGTCCAGTTCACCGGACCGATCACCACGGCGGGAGCGTTGTCCGGCGGTTTCGGCGCGGGCCGCAACACGTTGGCTGCGCTGCGTGACCTGCGGGCGATCCCCGCCCTTCCCGAACCGGCCGCACCGGAGCTGCCCGACGGGCATGACGTGGAGTTCCGCGGCGTGAGCTTCGGGTACGGGGAGAAGAAGGTCCTCGACGGCGTCAGCTTCCGTGCACCTCAGGGAGTGCTGGTCGCCATAGTGGGACCTTCGGGGGCGGGCAAGACGACGGTCATGCGGCTGCTGTCGCGGTTTCATGATTCGGACTCGGGGGAGATCCTCATTGGCGGGGTGCCCTTGCCTCGGATCGGCACCGACGGCGTGAACTCGCTGGTGACCCCGGTGTTCCAGGAGACGTTCCTCTTCGACGCGTCCGTGCGGGACAACGTGGTCTTCGCCGACCCCGGATTCGGTTCCAGGCCCGGCGACGGAGACCGCTTGCGCGAGGCCGCCCGGCGATCCGGGGTGGACCGCATCGTGGAGCTGCTGCCTTCCGGGTGGGATAACCCGGTGGGGGAGGAGGGGACGCTGCTGTCGGGAGGCGAGCGGCAGCGCGTCGCCATCGCCCGGGCGCTTCTGAAGGATTCCCCGGTGGTGCTTTTCGACGAGCCGACGTCCTCGCTGGATGCGGCCACTGAGCGGGCGATTGTCGGCACGATGGAAGCGTTGCGCGGCGATCACACCGTGATCGTCGTCGCCCATCGCCTGCACACCGTCCGCGATGCCGACCTCATCGTCGTGCTTTCGGAGGACGGGACGGTCGCAGAACGGGGCACGCACGATGAATTGCTGGCGAAGGGCGGCCGCTACGCCGAGTCGTGGACGTGCCGGACGGGAGGCTCCCCGGGCGCCTGATCCTCGTCCGTCGAGGACTATCGCTCCGGTCCGGTACCGGTGCAGTGGTCCCGCCACGCCGTCCCGGTCAGCGGGTCCTCGACGATGCCCTGGGCGACAGGGTCGTAATTGAAGCCGTAGTGCTCGGTGCGGTGGGCGGGGCACACGTCTTGGACGGTGATGTTGGTGACGCCGGGTTCCCGCACGAAGGAGTTTTAGTGGGGGAGCACGGCATTGTCGTGCCGCGTGCCCAGGAAGGTGTACCGAACGCCCGGTCGAGTGATGTCGCCGATGGTCAGCTCATTCAGCAGCATGGAACCGGAGATCTGCTGTTCCCAGGCAAGCGCGTTCGTTTTGCCGGCGTTTCGGGAGTATCCGTGGCGCATCTCGGGGTGGACGTCAAAGCGATCGGCTGCGCTGTGCGCCCGGGGCCCGTGGTTCGAGGCCCGGTACCGATGAGCTGTTCGACGACCCGGTCCCGGGAATGAGGATGACGGGCAATTCACCGTCCCGGGGCGGCACCGGAAGTCGTTGGCGCCGGGGGCACCAGACCGGGCTTGGCCATGGACAGGGCCCGGGCGGCCGCGGGTGAGGTTTGCCGGCGGCCGGGCCACCGGTCGGGAAACCGCCGTCCGACAGCGACGAGGGGATTCTCGTCACCTCGTCGGGGGGTCATCCTAAAGTGGGCAGGTAGTTCCAAGGAGAACGCGTGGTGAACACTTGGTGAACCGTGCGGGTGAATGAAAACTGGCGGCGAAGGCCCGCGCGAATACCTGTTCACGGATAGACTTGTCCACCATGAACGCAGCCACCGAGCACAATGAACAGTCAACGAGCAACTACCAACCGGTCCACGCTGCCGACATTCAAGCTGCTCAGGCGAAAATTTCCTCGGTGATTGAGCCGACCCCGCTGCAGTACTGCCCGCGGCTGTCGCAGCAGTACGGCGCGGATGTGTACCTCAAGCGTGAGGATTTGCAGGACGTGCGCTCCTACAAGATTCGCGGCGCTTACTACAACATCTCTCGCCTGTCCGCTGAGCAGCGCGCAGCGGGGGTGGTCGCGGCGTCGGCAGGCAATCATGCGCAGGGCGTCGCGTACGCCTGCCGTGCGCTAGGGATCCAGGGCAAGATCTTCGTGCCCAAGCCCACGCCGAAGCAGAAGCGCGACCGGATCAAGGTCCACGGCGGCGACAACGTCGAGCTCGTCGTAACGGGCAATACGTTCGACGAGGCAGCGGAGGCGGCTCGTGCCGACGCCCGCGGGCGCGGGGCAACAATCATCGAGCCTTTCGACGCCCGCGATACCGTCATCGGGCAGGGCACGGTTGCCGCCGAGATCCTCGCTCAGCTGACGGGGCTTGGCCGGGAGCTGGACACCATCATGGTGCCCGTCGGCGGCGGCGGCCTGCTCGGCGGGATCGTGTCGTACGTGGCAGACATGTCGCCGCGCACGGCCGTGGTGGGGGTGGAACCGCGCGGCGCGGCGTCGCTCGCCGCAGCGCTCGAGCACGGGGGTCCGGTGACGCTGACGGACATTGACCCGTTCGTCGACGGTGCGGCGGTCAAGCGCATCGGCGCGTTCCCGTTTGAGGTGATTGAGCACAACCAAGGGCGTACGCACCTCCTGCGCGCAGACGAGGGCGCGGTGTGCACCGAGATGCTGGCGCTGTATCAGAACGAGGGCATCATCGCCGAGCCCGCAGGCGCGCTGTCTGTCGCGGGACTTGCCGGGATGAAGGTCCAGCCGGGGTCCACCGTCGTATGCGTCATCTCCGGCGGCAACAACGACGTGCTGCGTTACGCGGAGGTCATGGAGCGCTCCCTGGTGCACCGCGGGCTCAAGCACTACTTCCTGGTGAACTTCCCGCAGGAGCCGGGGCAGCTGCGTACCTTCCTCACCGACATCCTCGGCCCGGACGATGACATCGTCCTGTTCGAGTACCTGAAGAAGAACAACCGCGAGACCGGCGCGGCGCTGGTCGGTCTGGAGCTCACCCGCGCGAGCGACCTGGAGCCACTGCTGGAGCGCATGGATGAGTCCGTCATCGAGTGCCGCCAGCTCACGCCCGGCACGCCGGAGTACGAGTTCATCGTCTCCAGCTAGCCCAGTGGGCCGAGCGGGCCGTGCGGATCCCGCCTAGCGCTGGATGTAGGCGATGCCCCAGGGATCCAGCACCGTCTCATTGGCGCCGACCTGCGGGTCGGTGAACGAGTACAGCAGCGTACCGCCGACCGGCACGGTGACCGGCTCGTCGCTGAAGTTCGCCGCCAGCACGACCGTTCCGTCATCGCTACCGTCCGCCATGGTCAGCCACTTCTCGCCGTTGTCCACCTGCAGCGTGCGCAGGTCCTCGCGGTTGCAGCCGTGCTCGCGGCGCAGCTGGATCAGGCGCTTGTAGGCGTCGTGGACCTGCTGCTGCTCGTCGGTAAAGGTCCAGTTCAGCTTCGCGGACGTGTAGGTGTCCTCGTGGCCCGGGTCCGGCACTTCGTCGTGGTCCCAGCCCTGGCGGGAGAACTCGTGGAGACGACCCTGGCGGGTGCCCTCCAGAATTTGCTCGTTGGAGTGGGAGACGAAGAAGGGGAACGGGGTGTTCGCGCCGAACTCTTCGCCCATGAACAGCATCGGGGTAAACGGGGAGTGCAGGAGCACCGCGGCCTTGAGCACCTGCTGGGCGGGGGTGAGGTTCTGGCTCGGGCGGTCGCCCGCAGCGCGGTTGCCGGTCTGGTCGTGGTTGGTGGTGTAGGACACCAGGTGCCACGGTGCGACGTGGGAGAGGTCCAGCTCGCGGCCGTGCGTGCGGGCGCGGTACTTCGAGTAGGAGTTGCGGAAGCGGTAGCCGTTGCGCAGCGTATCCGCGAGGATCTCCATGGTGCCGTAGTCCACGTAGTAGCCCTGGGTCTCACCGGTCAGCAGAGAGTGGATCCCGTGGTGGACGTCGTCGAGCCAGTGCCCCTCGAGCCCGTAGCCGCCGCGCTCGGGGGCGCTGATCAGGCGCGGGTCGTTCTGGTCGGACTCGCCAATCACGGTGCGAGGCACGCCGGTGTCCGCGGCGAGGTCGTCGCCGATGCGGGCGATTTCTTCCATGATGGAGAAGGCGAGGCGGTCGTCGTAGGTCTGCACCGCGTCCAGGCGCAGCCCGTCAGCGTGGAACTCGCCGAGCCACTGGCGCACCGTATCCAGGATGTAGGCGCGCACCTCGTCGGAACCGGGGCCGGAGATGTTGATGACCTCGCCCCAGGCGGTGAGCCCGTCCGTCAGGTACGGGCCGAACGCGTCGTTGTAGTTGCCCTCCGGGCCGAAGTGGTTGTACACGACGTCGAGGAGGACGGCGATGCCGTGGGTATGCGCGGCGTCGATAAGCTCCTTGAGCCCCTGCGGGCCGCCGTACGTCTCATGGATAGCAAACCAGTCGACGCCGTCGTAGCCCCAGTTTCGGGTTCCGGCGAAGGGCTGCAGCGGCATGAGTTCGATGGTGTTGACGCCCAGCTCGGCGAGGTAGTCCAGCTTCTCAATCACGCCGGCGAAGGTGCCGGAGGGGGAGAAGGTGCCCACGTGGAGCTCGTAAATCACCATGTCCTTGGTGGGGATGCCGGACCAGTTGTCATCGTTCCACGCGAAGTCGGTGCTCACGACCTCGGACGGGCCGTGCACGCCCTCGGGCTGGAGGCGCGTGCGCGGATCCGGCATGGGGATGGACCACTGGGTGCCGTCGAAGAGCGAGAAGGTGTAGTGCTGACCCGGCTGCGGGGCGACGGTGGCGGGGTCGAGCACCCACCAGCCCGCGCGCTCCGCGTCGGGCTGCATGTCGTGTTCCTCGCCGTCGACGGTCACGCGCACCTTCTGGCCCTTCGGGGCCCATACCTCAAACTGGCCCGGGGCGGTGTGGGACGCATCATTATTGGCAGCGTTTGTGCTGTGTGATTCACTCATGTCCCCAGCCTAAGGAGGCGACTCGAGCACCGCAATGACGTCGTCCCCCGGTAGACTGCACCCCTATGCTGACCACCTACGAGCTGCCCGCCCCGGGCGCGCCGACCACCCACGAACTTGAAATTAAACGTTCCCGGTTCATCACCTGGGTGGGTCGCGTCGAATCGGAGGATGAAGCACGCGAATTCATCCACGCAGCGCGCGAGGCGTTCTCGGATGCGCGCCACCACTGCTCGGCGTTCATCGTCCACGTCGACGGCGCGCAGCCCATCGAGCGCTCGTCCGACGACGGCGAGCCGTCCGGCACCGCGGGCACGCCCATGCTCGAGGTGCTCAAAGGCTCGGGTCTGGTCAACGTATGCGCAGTGGTCATCCGCTACTTCGGCGGCACCAAGCTGGGCACCGGCGGGCTTGTCAGCGCGTACACGCACGCGGTGACCGGCGCGCTCGAGAACCTGCCGCGCGCCACCCGCAACCTCCGCGAGCTCATCACCGTCAACCTGCCGCACGCCGAGGCCGGCCGGATCGAGTCGGAACTGCGCAACGCGGGCATCGAGGTCGTCGACATTGCCTACGGGTCACTGGCCACGTACACGCTCGGGTTCGCCCCGGGGGAGCGTGAGCTTGTCGACGCCCACCTGGCAGCGTCCACCCAAGGCACCGTCGAGTCGAAGGAAGCCGGGCACCGGTGGGTGGAAACGACCGACTGATCCGCGGCAAACGCCGGCTGCGCGTGATCCCGCGATAGACTGTGCAGCATGACGATGAAGCCTCGCCTCAATAACCCCATCGCGCGCCGCAAGGAAGCTGTGCGCAAGTACAGCCGGAACGCCGTCCTCTGGGCCGGCGGCGGAGTGGTCGGCGGTGTCGCCCTCGGCCTCATCGCGGGCTCATGGTCGCTGCTCATCCTCGGTTTCGTCGTCGCCGTGGTCGGCGGCGTGGCCAACTGGATGAAGGTACAGAAGATCGTGAACCACAAAGACGAGTACTAAAGGCGCGGGCGAATGACCCAACCCGATGGGAGGGCAGTGCGGATCGACGCCTGGCTGTGGGCCGTCCGCATCTTCAAGACCCGCACCCAGGCCGCGGAGGCCGTGCGCGCCGGGCACGTCAAGCTGAACGAGCAATCGGTGAAACCTGCCGCGCAGGTCGTGCCCGGCGACGCGGTGCGCGTGTGGAAGGACCACCGCTACCGCGACCTGGAGGTCACGGCAACCGTGCGCAAGCGCGTCGGGGCGCCCGTGGCCAAGCAGTGCTACCTCGACCACTCGCCGCCACCGCCTCCGATGGACATTTTCGCCACGATGCCCAAGCGCGAGCGGGGGGCGGGGCGTCCGACGAAGAAGGAGCGGCGCGAGACCGACCGCCTGCTGGGTCGGCGCCGTTAGTTCGCCGCCCGGAGCTGCGCCAGACGCTTGGTCAGCCGCGCCCGGCGCACCTTTGGCCGGTTGCCGGCGTCCCACGTGCGCTCGATGTGGTCGGTGCCGTAGCGATTGAGCAGGAGGTCGTCGACAAGCCTGACTTGCCCGGGCACGAATGAGTAGCGCAGGCCGTTGGTTACCGCCTCAAGGTCCGCCGGGTTGAGTAGCTCCGCGACCTGCGAGACCCGCTCGAGGCCGTGCGCGCGCAGCAACTCGTTGAGGAACCGGTAGTCCGCCGCCCGCGAGAGTGGGTAGCGCGAACCGAGCAGCACCGTGAGGATGCCCGGCAGGGTCTCCGGCGCGATCTGCGCCTCCACGTCCGCCCCCTCCGCAGGTTTCACATCCGTGATTCCGGCGATCTGGTCAAACTGCTGATCGGCCAACTCGATGAGCCCGGCCGCGAGCGTGAACGCACGGTCCACCTGCGGGTCGACGTCCTCAACGGCCCGCTTGTAGCGCACATCGTGCTCGAACTCGGCCCAAGCGTGCTGGAGCACCGTGCGGATCTGCACCTCGAAGGCCGTCCCCACATACTCCTCGAGCCCCTCGGACCTCTCCTGCACCCGCAGCACCAGGTGGTGCGAGCCGTAGCCGAATCCGCCGGCCACGCGCGTCTCCTCCGCCTTATCCACGCTGCGCAGGACCTCAAACTCCTCCGCAAGCAGCGTCTGTACAGCGGGGATCTCAGTGGAGTGTAGCACCGTAATGCGCGCCCCGATGATGTCTTTAATGTCCGTCCACGGTTCCGGGTAGACGGGTTCGCCGTCGCGCATCTTGCGCGCCTTTTCCTTCAGCGAGGGCCACGTTTTGATCCGTACGTCCACCCGGTCGAAGTTCACGGCGGCATCGCGCATCAGCTCGTGCAGCGCGTGGCGGAACGCCGTCGCCGGGTCCTCGTGCGCATTGAGCCAGTTGAAATAGGTAGAGCCGAGCCGGGCGATGGTCGCGTCGGGAACCCTCGCCTCAGCCTTCCGCGCCCCCTTGCCCGCCCGGGCGCGCTTCTCCTGCTCGTTGCTCATCAGGAGCTACAGCATACCCCCCTGCATGCTTATCGACGCCCCCACAGTCCCATCCTCACGCCCCCGCCCGCACGAACAGCGCCACCGGCAGCGCGGAGAACACGTCGGCGACCTGCACAGTCCCGCGAAACTCCCGCCTGCTCAGGCGCTCGACCCACGTGCCCTCCGGCAGGTCCACCGTCGTTTCGCCCCAGCCGCCGGTCCTGGCCAGCTTGAGCGGCTCCCGGGTGGCGAGCCCAATCACCTGCGCGTCCTCGCCCTGCATACCGCGCGCCATGCCGACGAGGTGGTGCTGCGCTGGACCCAGCGCGAACACGGCCCGGTACGAGCCCTCCGTAAACACCTCCGGCCGCTGGCGGCGCAGCCGCAGCGCCTCCGCCGTAACCGCCTGCTTCGCGCGGTTGCCGCGCTCCGCCAGCGCCTCGGGGGTCGGCGGGACCTCGTCATACAGGAACGAAGCAATGTCGAACGACTCGCCGTCGCGGGCGGCGTCGTACTGCGCGAGCGTTTGCGCGCGCGCAGTGTAGTCTACGAACGCCCTGTTGTCCGGGTCCACGAGCGCAAGTTCTACGAACTCCTGCCCTTGGTACGTATCCGGAATCCCCGGCCCGACCAGCTGGAGCAGCTTGCGGCCCAGCGACACCTGGACCGCCCCGATGTGCAGCTGCCGGACGAACGCGCTCACCCGCGCGGCGGCCGGTCCGTACAGGACAGCGTCCACCCAGTCCAGCACCCGCTGTTCGTAGCGCGCATCCGGGTCCACCCAGGTGGTGTGGAGTGCTGCCTCGCGCACCGCCTTCGTGGCATAACCGTGCAGGCGCTCCCGCAGTGCGTCCGTCACCGCTCCGTCCTCCGGCCAGACGCCGATGATGTTCTGCAGGAGGAAGTGGCCGGTCGCGCTGTCCGGCGGCGGCACCAGCGCAACAACCTGCCGCACCAGCTCGGCGAAGTCGTTCGGCACCTCGGTGAGCTCGATGATCCGCGCGCGGGTGTCCTCGCTGCGCTTTGTGTCGTGCGTGGACAGTGACGTCATCGCGTGCGGCCACAGCCCGGCGCGCTCGTCCTGCAGCAAGTGGAACTCCGCCGCCCCGACGCCGAAGCGCCCCGGCGCGCCGCCGACTTCCTGCAGCGCCACGAGCCTGCTCGCGCGGTAGAACAGCGTGTCCTCGACGCCTTTGGCCATGACGGCGCCGCAGACTTGGGCGAAGCGGTTCTTCGCCTCGCCGGACGCGAGGAAGGCAGCCGCGATGAGGTCGAGCGCGTTGCGGCGGGAGGGGAAGCGCTTGGACATGTCCGAGATGACGCTGGAGGTGATGCGCGAGAGCGACCGGTAGTCGGCGCGGTAGACGGGCATCGCCGCGACCAGCTCGATCACTGTCGACGCCAATTGCTCATCCGAGACTTCCGCGGTCACCGCGGAGAAGTTGTCGCGGCGGATGGCGCGAACGAGCCTGCGTACCTCGGCGCCCAGCTCGGAGGAGGCGACGTCGTGCTTGAGCTGCTGCTCGCTCGCCGCGATGGCCTCCTCGTCGCAGGTCGAGCCGGATTGCTGCAGGGCGAGCATGCTTAACGTGTCCTCGGCCGAGCGGTTGAGAAAGATGCCGTCGAGTTCCCGCAGTGCGTCGTACCCGGTGGTGCCGTCGACGTGCAGGCGCGGGTCGAGCGGCTCGTTGACGCCAAGGATCTTTTCCACCACGAGCCACCGGTCGTGCCCGATGAGGTCCCGCAGGCGGGAGAGGTACGCGAAGGGGTTGGTCAACCCGTCGGGGTGGTCGACACGTACGCCGTCGATAAGCTCTTCTGCGATCAACTGGCGAAGGAGCCGGTGCGTGTGCTCGAAGACGAGTGGATCTTCCTGGCGCACCCCTGCGAGCCCATCGACGGAGAAGAAGCGGCGGTACGAGATTACGCCGTCGCGCCAGTACATGAGCTTGTACGGCTGGCGCTGGTAGACCTCGAGCGGGTCGTCGTCGAGACCGCCGTACGACCCCGGCGCGAGGGGAAAGTAGTTGTCGTAGTAGGCCAGGACATCCTCCCCGCCCGGGGCAGTGCCTGCGGGGAATTCATCCTCGGCCAGGTGAGTGAGGCGGAGCTGCTCCTCGTCGCCCTCCTTGCCAAGCACCGGGAGCCCGAGCTTACCGCCGGCGCCGTTGTCCTCGTGCCAATCAATATCAAAGTAGGTGGCAAACTCGGAGTCCGCGCCAAGCTTGAGCACGTCCCACCACCAGCGGTTGCGATGCGGGACCTCCACGCCCACGTGGTTTGGCACGATGTCCAGCACGATGCCGAGTCCGGCGTCGTGTGCTGCCCGGGCGAGCTTGCGCAGGCCCTCGATGCCACCCAGCTCGGGGTTGACCTTGGTCGGATCGATGACGTCGTAGCCGTGATTGGACTCCGGCATGGCGGTGAAGATGGGGGAGAGATAGAGGTGCGATACCCCTAGGTCGCGCAGGTAGGGGATCTGCGCCTGCGCCTCAGCAAACCCGAACGCCCGGCCCGCCGGGTCCGCCCCCGGGCCGCGCAGCTGGAGGCGGTAGGTGGAAGTGATGGGTCGACGCATGGTCGTGCTGCTCCTTGAGCTGGAATAAACGGGGACACAGGGACACCCCATTCACCATAGCGAGGTGGCTAGTAAAAGCGGCGTACCTTGCGCGGACGGCATAGCAGGAGCGGGAAGCCGAGTGAGTACCGCATCAGGCGCTCCCAACCGACGACACCGGCGACGTCCCTCGGTGGTGCGTCGAAGACGAACAACTTGTTGTCATCAGCAACGTAGTACAGCAATTCGTGCTCCGGGCGCAGTACTTCCGTGAAGTGCGAGTGCAGCACGTCGAAGGTTGTCGGGTGCGTCACCCACCCCGCGGCCGTCCACCCAAGTGCTTGGACCTCAACGCCGCGCGGGAGCGAGCCCGGGGCACCAGCGAGCGCGATGGACGGGTCCCGGACCCAAAACGCCTCCTCCTGGCCGCGCTCCTCGGCGAAGCGGAGCAGGCGCGCGGCAGCGTGCTTCCACGCTTGGTGCTCCGAAAAGCCCAACATGCCCACTTGCTGGTGCGTGAGCGCGGCCGTTGCCGGGGTGTCAAACACGCACGCCAGGCCGGGCGACAGGCCGACGTACGCAGTTGACGAGCTCAGCCCGGGCGTGAGCCACGCGTACGGGCCGGTGGAATAACGCTCGTCGCGCCGGGCGAGGCGGGGGATGAGCAAGGCGGGCAGCTCCGGGGCGCGGGGAGCCAGGGTGTCAGAAAAATGCGTCATGCACTATTAGACGCAAAAAGTGCCGCTCCGGTTCCATGCGTTGCCGAAGAAATTGAAATTTTTTTGACGGAGGGGGGAGTTGGCAGGTCAGAACGGTGGTTCGTCGTCAAGCTCGAGCACCGAAAGCAGGCGATCCGCCTGCCAGATCTGGATCTCCTGGCCCTTTTCCTGCAGTTCCTTGGCGCGCTTTTCCTTCGAGGTGACGCTGTTCCAGGCGCCGACCACCAGGATCGTCGTCTTCTTGGTCACGTTCTTGCCCACCTGGCCGCCGTGCTCGGCGATGCCGTTCCAGAGCGTGCCCTTGTCAAAGGGCTCGAATTCGCCGGTAAGCGTGACGTGCTGGCCGTACAGCGGCGAATCCGGGCTGGCGTCCAGGTTCGGCTCGGGGACCTTGTCGGGCGTGGCCACAGACTGCCAGGGAGCCGGGCCGCGCTGCCCGCCGCTCGAGGCCCCCGCACCCTTGCCCGAGCCGGATTGCCCACCGCGCTTCGGCCCGGCCTGGTTGCTGCCGCGCGGCGCGGCGGCAGCCTCCACGACGGCCTGCACGCCGCCATCGGCGAGCAGCTCCGCCTGCGCGGCGCTCCGCTTCCCGGAGCGGTCCCGCGTCACCGGTGTGACCTTCGCCTGCTCGATGGTGCCCAGCACAAAGCCGCTGCTGTGCACGAAGCTGGCCAGGGAGCCTGTGTGGTGCGCCCGGCGCGCCAGGCCGAGCATGATGCCGGCGCACGCGGCAGCGTCGGCGCACGCGTCGTGGTGGTTGTCCAGGCCCACACCGAAATACTCCGAAAGCGTGGGCAGGCGGTGGTTGCGCACGTCAAGGCGCTCCGCGCGCGACTGCGCGAGCGTGCACGCGAACAGCATGGGCGGAACCGGGTGCCCCGTAGCCACGCACGCGCTGTGCAGCGCCGAGGCGTCAAACTGCGCGTTGTGCGCGACCAACGGCAGCTCGCCGACGAAGCCAATCATCGCGTCGATGCGATCAGCCACGCCGGGCGCGTCAGCCACATCATCGGCGGTAATCCCGTGGATGGCCACGTTGCCCGGCTCGAACTGGTTGCAGCTCTCCGGGGGCTGGCACAGCCACGACACGCGGTCGACCTCTTCGCCGTCCACAAACTTGACCAGCCCAATCTGGCAGATGGAGCCCCAGTTGGGGTTGGCGGTCTCCACGTCGAACCCCACGAAATCGAAGCCGGGGATCGCGCCAGAGGCTTCCGCATTATCGACGTCCGGGGCTTCGCCCCGGCGCGCCGCAGCCACGAGCGACGCGAGCGCTTCTACCTGCGACGCCTCGCCGGGCGCGAAGCGCACCACCTTGGTGTCCCCGGCCCCGAGCGTGAAGGAGAGGCGGCCTTCTTGCCACCCGTCCCCGGGCTCGGTGGTCACCTCGGTGATGTCCGCGACGTCCACGCTGTGCTCGTCGGACTTGCCCGCGAGGGCGGCGGCGAGCGGCGAGGGGCGCCACACCACCTTCGAGTTGGTCACCGTTACCAGGGCGCCGTGGGCGGAAATCACGTGAACTACTCTCCAATCACAGGCAAATGCGGGTTCGCACTAGTCTACCGGGTCGGTGGGGCGTCGATAAGCACCTGCCCCTTAGTCCTCCGGCATCACCGGCGGCTCGATCTGCTTGAGCACCATGGTGGAGCGGGCAGGCACGGTCAGGGTGCCCTCAGCGTCGGCGGGATCGAAGCCGACGGGGTAGCCCAGGGGCTCGGTCGTGTCGATGAGCACCTCCCACTTCGCGCCGAACTTCTGCGGCGGGATGCGGAACTCGATGTCCTCGTAGTGGGCGTTGAACATGAGCACGAAGGAATCGTCCGTGATGCGGTGGCCGCGCGAATCGGGTTCGGAGATCGCGTCGCCGTTGAGGTAGACCATCAGCGCCTTGCCAAAGGCGAAGTCCCAGTCCTTCTGCTCCATTTGCTGCCCGTCCGGGACGAGCCAGGCGATCTCGCGGTCCAGCACGTCCTCACCCAGCGCACCACCGGAGAGGAAGCGACGGCGGCGGAAGACGGGGTGGGCCTTGCGGATGGCAATGAGGCGTTTGGTGAAGTCGTGGAGCTCGTTTGCCTCGTCCAGGCGGTCCCAGTTCATCCAGGCGATCTCGTTGTCCTGGCAGTAGACGTTGTTGTTGCCGCCTTGGGTGCGCGCAAACTCGTCGCCGTGGGCGATCATGGGCGTGCCCTGGGACAACAGGAGCGTGGTGAGGAAGTTGCGGCGCTGCTGGGCGCGGAGCTGGCGCACCTCCGGATCGTCCGTCGGGCCCTCCACGCCACAGTTCCAGGAGCGGTTGTGGCTCTCGCCGTCGCGGTTGTCCTCGCCGTTCGCGTCGTTGTGCTTCTCGTTGTAGCTCACCAGGTCATTGAGCGTGAAGCCGTCGTGCGCGGTGATGAAGTTGATCGACGCGGTCGGGCGGCGATCGTTGTGTTGGTACAGGTCCGAGGAGCCGGTGAGGCGGGACGCGAACTCGCCCAGGGTGGAGCCCTCGCCGCGCCAGAAGTCACGCATGGTGTCGCGGTACTTGCCGTTCCACTCGCTCCACAGCGACGGGAAGTTGCCCACCTGGTAGCCGCCCTCGCCGACGTCCCACGGCTCCGCGATGAGCTTGACCTGGCTGACAACCGGGTCCTGCTGCACGAGGTCGAAGAAGGTGGCCAGGCGGTCCACATCGGAGAACTCTCGGGCAAGGGTGGAGGCGAGGTCGAAGCGGAAACCGTCGACGTGCATCTCAGTGACCCAGTAGCGGAGGCTGTCCATAATCAGCTGCAGCGAGTGCGGGTCGCGCACGTTAAAGGAGTTGCCCGTCCCCGTGTAGTCCATGTAGTGGTACTTGTCATCGTCCACCAGGCGGTAGTACGCCTCATTATCAATGCCGCGGAACGCAATCGTCGGGCCCATGTGGTTGCCCTCCGCGGTGTGGTTGTACACCACGTCCAGGATGATCTCCATGCCCGCCTCGTGGTAGGCGCGCACCAGGTGCTTGAACTCGGCCACGGCGTCGCCGGGGTTGGAGGTGGAGGCGTAGTCGTGCTCCGGGGCGAAGAAGCCGAAGGTGTTGTAGCCCCAGTAGTTGCGCAGCCCCATTTCCTTCAGGCGGTCGTCCTGGAAGAACTGGTGGATCGGCAGCAGCTCGACGGAGGTGACGCCGAGGTCCTTGAGGTATTCCACCATTGCGGGGTGTGCCATACCGGCGTAGGTGCCGCGCAGGTTTTCCGGGATGTCCGGGTGCGACTGCGTCATGCCCTTGACGTGGCACTCGTAAATCACCGTTTCCTCGTCGGGGATGCGCGGGCTGCGGTCGTCGCCCCAATCGAAGAACGGGTTGATCACCACCGAAAGCATGGTGTGACCCAAAGAGTCTTCCTCGTTGCGGCCGGTGCCGGGTTCCTCAGCGTCCGGGTCGTAGGAAAAAAGCGCGGAGTGGGTGTCAAAGGAGCCGTCGAATGCGCGTGCGTAGGGGTCGATGAGCAGCTTGCTCGGGTCGCAGCGCTTGCCGTCAGCCGGGTCCCACGGCCCGTGGACGCGGTAGCCGTAGCGCTGGCCGGGGGCGATGCCGGGGAGGTAGCCGTGCCAGACGTGGTTGTCCATCTCTTCGAGGGGGACGCGCGTTTCGGCCCCGTCGTCGTCGATCAGGCACAGCTCGACGGCATCGGCGACACCGGAGAACAGTGCGAAGTTCGTGCCGGCTCCGTCGTAGGTGGAGCCAAGCGGGTATGCGGATCCTGGCCACACGATCGGTGCCTCGGAGGTGGTGGGTGCATCAGAAGGTGCAGTAGGTTCAGTCATGTCGACCGATCCTAGCCAAATTTGCGCGCTCGGTCCCGGCTACGCGCCTGTCTTGCCCGTCGTGCCTCCAGCGCGCAACCCCGCCATGAGGAGCGCGACGCCTTCCTCGTGCTCGCGCGTCGCTTCCTCGGCGCCCACCACCGGCCGCTCCCCGGTGGCTTCCGCCAGCTGCGCGCCTGATTGGTACACCGTCGCCGCGCCAAGCGTCATGGTGACCAGGCCCGCCGCCGCTGAGCGAAGGACACTTGCCGGAGCGCCCTCGTTCGCGACTTCCCGCACTGCCTCCTCAAAGACGGTGGAAAGCTCCCCGCGGATGCGCGCTCCCGGCTGGCTCATTGCCGCGAGCACGACCTCGGCGCCATCGCGGATGCCCAGGACGGCCTCCCGGAGGGAGCGCGCGAGCTGTTCCGGCGCGGTCGCCTCCCCCGCGGCGCCGGCTGCAACTGGTCGCACAATCTCCGCGGCAAGGCAGGAGATGAGCTCCTGTTTGTTCTCGATGTGCCAATACAATGCCCCCGGGGCAACGCCGAGTGAGGTGGCCACGCGGCGCATAGAGACGTCCGCCAGCCCGTACTCTGCCAAAATGCGCAGCGCGGATGCGGTAATGGTGTCCCGGGTCAACTGCATAATGCTCCATCGTAACTGTGGTGCAGTCAGGGCACGGGAGGTTCATTGCCCCGATTGCTCACAGGAAGCGCCCAGAATGTTGTCACCTCAACTCGACGATTGCCCCAGCTGGGTGTTGTTAGGATGGTCGAGACAACTTACAAGTATCTCGAGCGTGCGTTCGCGCGTCCAAGAGCGATACGAACCCGGGCGGTCCGACTTCCCGGGAGATGAAGAGAGGTAATTCGTGAGGTTTTCCACCAAGACGACGAAAGCTGCTGCAGCAGGTGTCACGGCAATCGCCCTGACCTTGACACTGTCTGCGTGTGGCTCAGGGGAGGAAACCAAAGGCGGCGGTCTGTCCACGGCAGCAGAGGCCGCCGGGGACAACGGGGCCGACAACACCGAGTCCGTCGACGGCGCCGCGAAGGAATCGGAAAAGAAGTCCGGGGACGACAAGGACCAGAAGGACGGCCAGGAGGCTCAGGACTCCAAGGGCGGGGATGCCGCGAAGAAGACCTCGGACAAGGATGCCAAGGACTCCGGCGAGAAGGGTTCTGGCTCCGACAACCAGGGCGAGAACGGCGATGTGCCCACCATTGCCAACCCGTTTGCGGACGGCGAGTACGAGCAGGTCACCCACGAGCCGATCGCTGGTGGCCAGGATGCGTCGCAGGGCGACATCGATGAGATGACCAAGGTCGTCGAGGCCGTCTCCAACCCGGAGTCGCTCGCCACCTGGACCCGCACCATCCTGGATAACTCCTGCAAGGCCGTGCGCGACCCCGCGATGGAGGAACTGGAGCGCCAGGGCATGACCCTGGACTCCGTCGAGGAAGCGGCGCGGATGCAGGAAGATGCCGGCATGACCATGGACCTGCCGAAGTCCGAGATCTCCCTGGCGGACGTGCGCGTTGACGGCGACCGCGCCTCCGCGTCCGTGACGGCCAAGAATGATTCCGGCGAGGATACCCAGACCCAGCTCTTCCAGCGCGAGGATGGCCGCTGGAAGCTCTGCAACTAGTCAGCGCCCCTCGTTGAGTACCGCATTAGAAACAACCCAGCCCGCGTCGCGGCCCCGCATCCCGAGGTTCCCAGCCCGGATCGGGGCGGACGCGGGCCTTGTAGTGTGCGCGCTGCTGCTTGGTATTGGCGGCGGCCTCGTGTGGGGCTGGCTGCGCCCGGCGTACGTGGGCACGGCGGATCACGGGAGGCTCGCCATCGACCAGGTGGCCAGTCCGGAAAACGTGGAGTTCGCCGCGACCGGCTGGTTCAGCCTGATCACTCTGGCCATCGGCGTCGTCCTGGCCGTCGTCGCGTTGCGCCAGTTCGCTACTCGACGCACCCGTGGAGGCCTCGGCTCGCTATGTTGGCTCATCGCCTGCGCGGTCTCCGCGGTCCTGACGGTGGCCGTTACCGGCGACGTGCTCGCCGCGGCGCTGCACCCGCTGGACCACGCGAACCTGGCCGACGGCCAGCAGGTCGAGATGGTGCCTCCCGCCAAACTCGGCGCTGCATGGTTGGTCGGCCCGTTTGTCTCCTCCCTGATCTATTGGGCCTTCAATGCGATGTCCCTCGTGGTGGAGCGGGACGAGCCGCCAACTGACTGACGAACTTGCCGCGCGCAGCGGTACCGACCCCTACACTGGAAACGTCCTGGGGCATAGCCACGCAAAGGCCGCGCCCCGTACCTCAAAGCAACGCGAGCGATGTTGGGAGTTTCCATGCTGCACGTCACCGACCTCCGGGACACCACGCCGACGACATCCGAGCTCCGTCGCGCACTACCGCGCGGCGGGACGGACGTGAACGCGGTACTGACCACCGTGGCGCCGATGGTGGAGGCCGTGCGCACCGGAGGAGCTGCGAAAGCCCTGGAATACGGCGAACAGTTCGACCGGATCCGCCCCGCGTCGGTGCGCGTGCCCGCCGAGGTCATTGAGCGGGCCGTCGCCGACCTTGACCCCGCAGTTCGTGACGCGCTTGAGCTGGCCATCCAGCGCATCCGCCGCGTCCACGCGGAGCAGAAGCCAGCGGCGCACACGACGCGCCTGGCGGCGTCGGCGCACGTCACCGAAAAGTTCGTTCCCATCAACCGCGTGGGCCTCTACGTCCCCGGGGGCAAGGCGGTCTACCCGTCGAGCGTGCTCATGAACGTCATCCCGGCGCAGGAGGCGGGTGCCACCTCCATGGTGGTGTGCACACCACCCCAGGAGGAGTTCGGCGGCTGGCCGCACCCGACCACGCTCGCCGCCTGCTCCTTGCTCGGCATCACCGAGGTCTGGGCGGTCGGTGGCGCACAGGCCGTGGCGCTCATGGCGTACGGCGACGACGCAGCCGAGCTCGAGCCGGTGGACATGGTCACCGGGCCCGGCAACATTTTCGTCGCCGCCGCCAAACGCCTGGTCAACGGCGTGGTTGGCATCGACGCGGAGGCGGGCCCCAGCGAGATCGCGGTGATCGCGGACGAGCACGCCAACGCCGAGTACGTCGCGCTGGACCTCATTTCCCAGGCGGAGCACGACGAGCAGGCGGCCAGTGTCCTCATCACTGACTCGGAAGCGTTCGCGCGCCGCGTCGACGAGCTGGTGGAGCAGCACTCCACGTCCACGCTCAACGCGGAGCGTGCCCGCAGCGCGCTGGGCGGGGCGCAGTCCGGCATCGTGCTGGTGAACGACAAGGACGCCGCGGTCGCCGTGGCCGACGCCTACGCCCCGGAGCACCTCGAAGTCCACACCTCCAACGCCAGGGAGATTGCGGAGCGCGTGACCAACGCCGGCGCGATTTTCGTCGGCCCGTACTCGCCGGTGCCGCTTGGCGACTACGCCGCCGGATCCAACCACGTCCTGCCCACGTCCGGCACCGCGCGCTTCTCCGCAGGACTGTCCACCCACACCTTTCTCAAGCCGGTCAACCTCATCGAGTACGACCAGGCCGCGCTGGCGGAGATCGGCCAGGCGATCATCACCCTGGCCGCCGAGGAGCAGCTGCCCGCCCACGGCGAATCCATCCGCGCACGACTCGAAGGAGGCCGCTAACCATGCAGTTTCAGGACGGCACACTCGCCGCGTCCACCGAGCTCGCCGGGCTGCCGCTGCGCGATGAACTGCGCGGCAAGTCCGCATACGGCGCGCCGCAGCTCAAGGTCCCGGTCGCGCTGAATACCAATGAGAACCCGTACCCGCCATCGCAGGAGCTTATCGACGCCCTCGTGCAGGAAGTTGCCGCCGTCGCCGGCGACCTCAACCGCTACCCGGACCGCGACGCGCTCGCGCTTCGTAGCGACCTCGCCGCCTACATCAGCGGCCAGACCGGCGTCCGCGTCACCCGCGACAACGTCTGGGCGGCCAACGGCTCGAACGAAATCCTCCAGCAGCTGCTGCAGGCCTTCGCCGGCCCCGGCCGCAGCGCGATGGGGTTCGTCCCCAGCTACTCCATGCACCCGATTCTGTCTGCGGGCACGCAAACGGAGTTCATCGCGGTCCCGCGCGGTGAGGACTTCCGGATTGATCTTCAGGCGGCGCTGGTGGGCGTCGATAAGCATGCGCCCGACGTCATCTTTGTGACCACGCCGAACAACCCGACTGGCGACGTAACGAGCCTGGACGACATCGAGCGGCTCATCCAAGCCGCGCCGGGCATCGTGATCGTGGACGAGGCGTACGCCGAGTTCTCGCCGAGCGCTTCGGCGGTGACGCTGCTGGAGCGGTACCCGGAGAAGCTCGTGGTGTCGCGGACCATGTCCAAGGCCTTCGATTTTGCGGGCGGGCGGCTCGGCTACTTCGTGGCGGCGCCGGCGTTTATCCAGGCAGTGATGCTCGTGCGGCTGCCGTACCACCTCTCGGTGCTTGCGCAGGCGGCCGCGCGCGTGGCGCTTCGGTTCGCGGGGCAGACCCTGGAAACCGTGGAGAAGCTCGCGCAGGAGCGCGACCGAGTCCAGGCGGCGCTGGAGGAGATGGACTACGATGTCGTGCCGAGCGAGTCGAACTTCGTCTTCTTCGGGCCGTTTGCCAACGCGCCCGCCGCGTGGCAGGAGTTCCTCGATCGCGGCGTGCTGATTCGCGACGTCGGGGTGGCCGGCCACCTGCGCGCGACCATCGGCTTACCGCACGAAAACGACGCATTTCTCACCGCAGCGAAGGAGGTTTCCCATGGCTGAGTCTCCGGCGCCAGCCGCGCAGCGCATCGGCACCGCGACCCGCACGACCAGCGAGTCCGACATTACGGTGCAGATCAACCTTGACGGCACGGGACAAGTCGAGGTTGACACCGGCCTGCCATTTTTTGACCACATGCTCACCGCGTTTGGCACCCACGGCGCGTTCGACCTCTCCGTGCGTGCCCAGGGTGATACGCACATCGACGCCCACCACACCGTCGAGGACACCGCCATCACGCTGGGCTGGGCGCTTATCGACGCCATCGGTGACAAGCGCGGTATCCGCCGGTTCGGCTCGATGCTGCTGCCCATGGACGAGACCCTGGTGGAAGGTGTCGTCGACCTGTCCGGGCGGCCGTACTTTGTCATGCACGGCGAGCCCGAGCACATGGACTGGCAGGTCATCGGCGGGCACTACGCCACCGTGATCAACCGCCACTTCTTCGAGACGCTGGCGTACAACGCGCGCCTCACGCTCCACCTCAACGTGCGCTACGGGCGCGACCCGCACCACATCACGGAGGCGGAGTACAAGGCGGTGGCCCGCAGCCTGCGCCAGGCGGTGGAACGCGACCCCCGTATCACGGGGGTGCCGTCGACGAAGGGGGCGCTGTAGGTGTTTAACGTCGCTGCCGGAATGTGGGTTGTCGTCCTCTTCCTGCTTGCCGGGCTGCTCGCCGGGGGAGTGTGGTCGGCGTATCAACACGGCTCAAAGGCCGTCACAATTGTATTAGCTCTACTCGCTGCGCTGGCATTCGTGTTCGCGCTGTTCAACATGGCAAAGGTGGTGTGAGGTGTCCTTCTTTTCCCGTCGTCCTGTGACTACGGAAGAGATCAATTCCCTAACAAGTGTGTGGCAGGCACGCGGTCTTAAAGCGGTCTTCGTGGCCATGGCGTGCGCGTTCGGCGCGTGGGCCCTGCTCCTGCCCGTCGTTCCCACCGCCGTCCTTGACGCTGGCGGGGGCGAGACACTCGCCGGCACCACGACCGGTGTGTTCATGCTCTTTACCGTCACCACACAGGTATTTACTCCGCGGCTGCTACGAAAGTTTGGCTACACCACTGTGATGTCGGTTTCCGCGTTCCTCCTGGGCTTCCCCGCGGTGGGGTACCTCCTCGGGATGGGAGCGCCCGAGGTGCTCACCATTTCCGCGATCCGCGGCGTGGGATTCGGTGCGCTGACGGTGGCGGAGGCGGCGATCGTCGCGGAGCTGGTACCCATCAGCCTGCTGGGCCGCGCGACCGGCGTGGTGGGCATCATGATTGGCCTGGCACAGATGATCGCGCTGCCCACTGGCATGGCCCTGGTCCAGCGCATCGGGTACGACGCTGTCTACCTGATCGCGGGTGGCGTCGGCCTGCTCGCGCTCGTGGCCTGCCAGGGCATCCCGCCCATCCCGCCGCCGGAGAAGGAAACGTCGGAGACGGACCACATTTACGTGCCGATCTGGCGGTTGGTGCTCGTCCCTGCGCTCGCGCTAATGTTCGTCACCACCGCATACGGTGCGATTACGAACTTCCTGCCGGCGTCGATGCGCGAGCTCGACCCTGTCGCCGGCGCAACCCTGGGCGGGCTCATGCTGGGGTTCATGAACTTCGCCTCCATGCTCTCGCGCTACTACGCGGGCCACGTCATGGACCGCGTGGGGTACCCGGGTACCGTGATGATTCGTTTCCAGATCACCGCCGCCCTCGGCGTCTTCCTCATCGCCGCGATCCTGGTGTTCCAGCTGTCTGTGTGGTGGATGGTGCTCGCGGCGCTGCTGTACGGACTCGGCTTCGGCGCCGTGCAGAACGAGGCGCTGACCATGATGTTCTACCGGCTGCCCCGGTCCAAGACCTCAGAAGCCGCGGCGATTTGGAACGTGGCCTACGACGGCGGCACCGGGCTCGGCTCGACCTTCTACGGCATGCTGCTGACCACGATGGCGTTTTCGCCCATGTTCGGTATTTCCGCGGCGGTCATCATGATCGGCCTGGTGGTGACGTTGCTGGACCGCCAGCTGGGCCGCCACCGCGTGGTTGAGGTGAACAACCTCGCCGCCCGGCTCCAGTCGGTGCAGGCACCGCGCCGCCACCGCCGCCGCGACCGGTAAGATGAGCCACCATGAACGCCACCCCTGAGCGCCCGGACCACGCGACAACGCCGAGCAGTGCCCCCAGCGTCGCCCTGCTTGATTACGGAGCGGGCAATATCCGCTCCGCGCAGCGCGCCCTCGAGCATGTCGGCGCGCAGGTGAGCGTCACACAAGACCCGCACGTGGCCGTGGAGGCTGACGGCCTGCTTGTTCCTGGGGTGGGAGCGTTCGACGCGTGCATGCGCGGCATCAACCGCGTCAACGGCGGTCGCGTCATTGGCCAGCGCCTCGCCGGGTCGCGCCCGGTGTTGGGGATCTGCGTCGGCCTGCAGGTGCTGTTTGACCGCGGCGTGGAGCACGGCGTGGACACCAAGGGGCTCGGCGAGTGGCCCGGGGTGGTTGAGAAGCTCGAGGCTTCGGTGCTGCCGCATATGGGCTGGAACACCGTCGAGATCGCGGACAACAGTGAGATGTTCGCCGGTCTGGACCCGCAGACGCGCTTTTACTTCGTGCACTCCTACGGGGTGCGCGACTTCGCGCTGTCCGCCGACGACTACATCGCGTACCCCAAGGTCACCTGGGCAACGCACGGCGACTGCCGGTTCGTCGCTGCGGTGGAGAACGGCCCGTTGTGGGCCACGCAGTTCCACCCGGAGAAGTCCGGAGACGCAGGCCTGGCGCTGCTGGAGAACTGGGTGAACACGCTGCGCTAAACGCGTGGCGGCGCTGCTACCATGTGTGCATGGATTTCACACTGCTGCCCGCCGTAGACGTTGTTGATGGCCAGGCCGTCCGCCTCGAGCAGGGCGAGGCCGGGACGGAGAAGAGCTACGGCGACCCGTTGGAGGCTGCCCTTCGCTGGCAGGAGCAGGGGGCGCAGTGGCTCCACTTCGTTGACCTGGACGCTGCCTTTGGGCGGGGGTCGAATCACGAGATGATGGCGGACATCGTCGGCAAGCTTGATGTGCAGGTGGAGCTGACCGGGGGGATTCGGGACGACGCTTCGCTTGAGCGCGCCCTGGCCACCGGTGCGCGTCGCGTGAACATCGGTACCGCAGCGCTGGAGAACCCGCAGTGGGCGGCCGATGTCATCGCGCGTTTTGGTGACAAGATCGCGGTGGATCTGGCGGTGCGCGAGGAAGCCGGCGAGTGGCGCACGAAGGGCAACGGCTGGACCTCGGACGGGGGCGATCTCTGGGAGGTCCTGGAGTACTTCGATGCGGCGGGGTGCGCGCGCGTTGTGCTTACCGACGTCAGCAAGGACGGCACCCTGACCGGTCCGAACATCGAACTGCTGCGGGAGGTCTCGGCGGCGAGCGACGCTGCGGTGACCGCCTCCGGTGGTATCGCCACACTCGACCACGTGCGGGAGCTGGCCAGCTACGCGGAGGAAGGCATCGACTCGGCCATCATTGGCAAGGCGCTCTACGAGCGGAAGTTCACGCTGACCGAAGCGCTCGACGCGGTGGCACACGCCACGCCCGCGGCCCAGGACTAATTGCGAGACGAAGGAGAAGGGGCACCGCACGTGAGCGAGTTGCACCAGCCCGATTCCAACACCGATGCGGCGGGGACAGGCGTCGACCTTCCCGGGTGCATGGACGCCGCGCGCGACGTGGTAGCACAAGCTCGCGAGCTCTTCACCGCGCACCTCGGGGCGGCGCCGGCGTTGGATAAGGGGAAGGGGGACTTCGCCACCGAAGCGGACCTGGCCATCGAGGCGCTCCTGCGGCGCCGCCTCGAGTCAGAAACCGGCGTGCCCGTCTTTGGGGAGGAGCAGGGCGGGGAGCTCAACGAGCACGCGTGCTGGGTCGTGGACCCCATCGACGGCACGTCGAACTACTCGACCGGCAACCCCAACTGCGCGATTCTGGTCTCGCTGGTGGTGCGCGGCGAGCCGGTCCTCGCGCTGACGGACATCCCGCTGATGGACATGCAGCTGAGCGCCGTCGCGGGCGGCCCGGTCATGCTCAACGGGGATGCGTTGCCACCGGTGAACAGCCGGACGGCGTCCGCGTGGCAGGTTGGCGTGGGCTCCGTCGGCTCGGACGACCGGCAGCGGTTCCCTGCCCGGATGCGCCTGGGACTTGTCGGGGCGCTCGCGGAGACGGAGCTGCGCCCCCGCATTTCCGGCTCCGTGGGGGTGGACCTGGCGTTCGTGGCGCAGGGCATCTACCAGGCGGCCGTGAGCTTCTCGCCGCACATCTGGGACAACGCGGCGGGCGTGTGCCTAGCGCGCTGCGCCGGCGCGCGCGTGACCGACGCCGTGGGCAAGCCCTGGCACATGCGTTCCGTCGGCGCCCTGCTCGGCACCCCAGAGGCGCACGCTCGGACCCTGAGTACGATGAAGTCCGTTGTGTAGATAGCCCTGTAGCCCTGTAGCCCTGCCCGAAAGGACGTGCCCGCTCATGCCCGTTGCAATTCGTGTGATCCCGTGCCTCGACGTGGACGAGGGCCGGGTGGTCAAGGGGGTTAACTTTGCCAACCTCCGCGACGCCGGCGATCCGGTCGAACTGGCCAAGAAGTACGGGGAGGCAGGCGCCGACGAGCTGACGTTCCTCGACGTCTCCGCGTCGAAGGAGGGCCGCGGCACCATGTTGGATGTCGTGCGCCGCACCGCGGAGCAGGTGTTCATTCCCCTCACCGTCGGCGGGGGAGTGCGCTCTGCTGACGACGTGCGCGAGCTCCTCCGCGCGGGAGCGGACAAGGTGAGCGTGAATACCGCAGCCATCGCGAACCCGTCGCTGCTGCGTGAACTCAGCGAGGAGTTCGGCGCCCAGTGCATCGTGCTGTCCGTCGATGCGCGGCGCGTCCCCGAAGGCGGCGCGGAACAGCCGTCCGGGTTCGAGGTCACCACCCACGGCGGCACGCGCTCAGCAGGTATCGACGCCGTGGAGTGGGCCCGCACCGGCCAGGACCTGGGCGTGGGTGAAATCCTCTTGAACTCCATGGACGGTGACGGCACGAAGGAGGGGTTCGACCTGGACCTGCTGCGCGCGGTGCGAGAGTCCGTGACGATCCCGGTGATCGCCTCCGGCGGCGCCGGTAAAGCGGAGCACTTCCCGCCCGTGGTCGATGCAGGTGGCGACGCGGTGCTTGCCGCATCGATCTTCCACTTTGGCGAGGTCTCCATCGCCGCGGTGAAGGACGCGCTGCGGGATGCCGGCAAGGAGGTCCGGTAAGTGGACACCCAGCACAGCGATAATCCTGCCGAGTATGCGCTCGACCCGGAGATTGCGCAGCGCTTGAAGCGCAACGATGCGGGGCTCGTTCCGGCAGTGGTGCAGGCGGCGGACACCCGCGAGGTGCTTATGATGGCGTGGATGGATGACCACGCGCTGGCCTACACGCTGGCCACGCGGCGCGGGACCTACTATTCGCGCTCCCGCCAAGACTACTGGATTAAGGGACTGACCAGCGGGAACGTGCAGCGTGTGACGGAGGTGCGTCTGGACTGCGACGGCGATACCCTCCTTGTCACGGTGGAACAGACCGGTGGGGCCTGCCACACGGGCGATCGCACTTGCTTTGACGCGGACCAGCTACTCTGACGCGCACGACTACTAAGGAGCACAACATGAGCCAACCGTCGAAGGGCTGGTCCCGCGCGGGCGCGATCGCGCTCGGCGTGGGCGGCGCTGCGCTGTGGGCCTTCGCACGCATGGAATGGATCCAGGTGGACTACCAGGACGACCTCTCCGGCGGAGGCAGCGTGGCCATCCGCGGGGCGGAGTGGTCCACGGAGACGACGGCGGTCGCGTTGCTGCTCATCGTCGGCATGATCGCAGGTGTTGCCCTGCGGCGCTGGGGTCGGCGCGCGGTGGGCATCGTTGGCGCGCTCGCGGGCGTCGGCGGCGCGATTTCGCCGGCGACGACGCTGCTCGGCACGATCGACCCCGAGCGGGTGCACACGCTGCTCAGCGTGGGGTCCGACACCGCGCAGACCGCGCAACAATCCCAGTCATCAGGAGCTGTGATTGCGGAATGGGCCGACATTACTGCCACGACGGTGGCACCGCTCGGGCCGATCGGTGCGCTGCTCGGTTGCCTCGTTGCGGTGGTCGGCGGCGTGCTGCTGGCGGCCAAGCCGGGACAGGACTCTGCGAAGCTGAACAAGTACGAGCAGGAGACGGTGCGCCGCGAGAAGATCCATGAGGACCTCGAAGCACGTCCGGACTCGGGTCGCGTCCTGTGGGACGCGCTGGACGCAGACATCGATCCGACTGAGCAGTTGGGCCAGCCGGAGCACCCGGAGCGCCCGGAGCGCCCGGAGCACTCCGTGCGCCGACGGGACCAGTAACCAGGGGAGATTTCGTGCGCAGCGGCCAACCCGTCTATTCTATGGACAACAGTCAAGACTCCTGGAGGTAGTCATGTTGGCACCGCACACGGCTGACGCGCCCGACAAGGTCAACACCGTTGTCGCCAGCGTCCTGCGCGACGTTGCCAAGCGCGAATCTGTCGTTTCCTTCCAGGACATTAAGGCCCGCTCCCGCGCAATGGCGCCAACTCGGGACGCCAAAGCCGCGCTGCTGCGCCACGGGTGCGGGGTGGTTGCGGAGATTAAGCGCAACTCTCCGGTGTTCGGACCGACCGCCGCCACCTACCAGTCCATCGAGGAGGTGGCGCACGCCATCGAGCAGGGCGGGGCGCACCTCATCGCGTGCCAGACGGAGCGCCTGCGTTTCGACGGTTCCCTGGCGGACATGGCGGCCGCCAGGGAAGCGGTGGAGCTGCCCATGGTGTGCAGGGACGTGATCGTTGACCCCTACCAGATCCACGAGGCGCGCTGCTACGGCGCGGACGTGCTTCCCCTCCAGGTGGAGATCCTGGAGCAGGCGAGGCTCGCCGCGCTGCTGGACCGCGCGGAGTCGCTCGGCATGGTGGTCATGGCGGAGGTGCGCACCCCAGAGGAAGCGGACCGCGCGCTTCAGGCCGGGGCGAGCGTCATCGCGGTGAACTCGTGGTCGTTTGAGACCAACTCGCTCAACCGCGACGCGTTTGCGGAAATCGCGCCGGGTCTGCCCAGCGAGGTGATCAAGATCAGCCTCGGCGGCGTCGCGACCGCGAAGGACTTGATGGCGGCTGCCGCGTGCGGGGCGGACGCGGTGCTGGCCGCCGAGGCGATCATGAACGGGGGAGACATCTTGGCGGCAACCAGGAAGCTTGCCGCAGCCGGGCAGCACCCGGCCTGCCCGTCGCGGAGGTAGCGTCGATAAGCACGAGGCCCTGTTCGAGATTCGGGGCACGCTCAGGCACACTATGTGTCGTGGAAACCTTTTATTTGGCAAATATTCCGTCGCCGCCGCAAGGCGTGTGGCACCTCGGGCCGGTGCCGATCCGCGCCTACGCCCTGTGCATCATCACCGGCATCTTCGCGGCAATGTGGCTCGGCGTGCGGCGCTACAAGGCGCGCGGCGGCGACCCGGACGTGGTGTGGGACGCGGCCATCGTGGCGATCCCGGCGGGTATCGTCGGCGGCCGTCTCTACCACGTCATTACGGACCATGAGAAATACTTCGGCCCCGGCAAGGACCCTCTGCAGGCGCTCAACATTACCGCCGGTGGCCTGGGTATTTGGGGCGCGGTCGCGCTCGGCACGCTCGCGGTGTGGGCCCTCATGCGGTACCGCAAGGTGCCGTTTGCGCCGCTTGCCGACGCCCTCGCGCCCGGTGTTGTGCTCGCACAGGGCATCGGACGACTGGGGAACTGGTTCAACCAGGAGCTCTACGGCGCGGAAACGGATGTGCCGTGGGCGCTGGACATCTACTACCGGGTCGACGAGTCCGGGAAGTTCGCGCCACTGACCGGGCATTCGACCGGCGAGGTCTTGACCAGTGTGCACCCGACATTCCTCTACGAGCTGGTCTGGAACCTGCTCGTCTGCGCGCTGCTGCTGTGGGCGGACCGCCGGTTCCGCCTCGGGCACGGCCGCGTGTTCTGGCTCTACGTGGCGGGGTACACGTTCGGTCGCTTCTTTGTGGAGCTCATGCGTAGCGACGAGGCGACCATGATTTTCGGGCAGAGAGTCAACACCTGGGTTTCTGCAATTGTGTTTTTGATCGCGGTTATCTTGTTCCTACGCTTGCCCGAGGGGCGTGAAACCACAGCTCAGGTGCGGTCGACTAGGGGGTCTAGCCCGGTCGGTGGGGAAGCGCAGGAAGATACGGCGGAATGTCCGATTGTGCCCGAACGGTCATCGGAAGACGAAAAGGAGTACCGTTGGAGACCGGAAGCAGGGCCCGGCAATCGCCCCGGTCATGAAGGCTGAGGCGGGGTCGTCGCCCTGAAGAGTTCGTCAACATCCAGATAGGTTGGAGATCGTGGATAGAAGAACAAAGATCGTTTGTACGCTGGGTCCGGCTGTGGCTTCCAAGGAGGGCATCCTCGGGCTGGTCAAGGACGGCATGGACGTCGCCCGCCTGAACTTCTCGCACGGTGATTACCCTGATCACCAGAAGAACTACGACTGGGTCCGCGAGGCGACCGACGAGACCGGTCACGCCGTCGGCATCCTGGCCGACCTGCAGGGCCCGAAGATCCGCCTGGGCCGCTTCAAGGACGAAAAGACCTACTGGGAGACCGGCGAGACCGTCCGCATCACGATCGATGATGTGCAGGGTACGCACGACCGCGTCTCCACCACCTACAAGGGCCTGGCCAACGATGCGCAGCCGGGCGACCGCCTGCTTGTGGACGACGGCAAGGTCGGCCTGGTGTGCGTCGAGGTCGACGGCAACGACGTCGTGTGCCGCGTGACAGAGGGTGGCCCGGTGTCCAACAACAAGGGTGTGTCGCTGCCCGGTATGAACATCTCCGTGCCGGCCCTGAGCGAGAAGGACAAGGCCGACCTGCGCTTCGCCCTGAACATGGGCGTGGACATGATCGCCCTGTCCTTCGTTCGCTCCCCGGCGGACGTCGACCTGGTCCACGAGATCATGGACGAGGTCGGCCGCCGCGTCCCGGTGATTGCAAAGCTGGAGAAGCCGGAAGCGGTTGACGCCATTGAGTCGATCATCCTCGCATTCGACGCCGTCATGGTTGCCCGTGGCGACCTCGGCGTGGAGATCCCGCTCGAGGAGGTCCCGGCCGTGCAGAAGCGCGTGGTCCAGATCGCCCGCGAGAACGCGAAGCCGGTCATCGTGGCAACCCAGATGCTGGACTCCATGATTGAGAACTCCCGCCCGACCCGTGCAGAGGCTTCCGACGTTGCAAACGCCGTGCTGGACGGCGCGGATGCGGTCATGCTCTCCGGCGAGACCTCCGTCGGCGTCGACCCACACAACGTGGTCCGCACCATGAGCCGCATCGTCCGCTCCGCAGAGGGCACCGGCGAGGTGCCGAAGCTCCAGCACGTCCCGCGCACCAAGCGCGGCGTGGTGGCGTACTCGGCCAAGGACATTGCTCAGAACCTGCACGCCCGCGCGATTGTCACCTTCACCACCTCCGGTGACACCGCACGCCGCGTGGCCCGCCTGCGCCCGGACCTGCCCATTCTGGTGTTCACGCCGCACCCGCAGGTGCGCTCACAGCTCGCCGTGTCCTGGGGCGCGGAGACCTTCCTCTGCCGCGACGTCCACTCCACGGACGAGATGATCGAGGTCGTCGACGAAATCCTGCTGGGCATGGACCGCTACGACGAAGGCGACACCATGGTGGTTGTCGCTGGTACCCCGCCGGGAATCTCCGGCAATACCAACACCATCCACGTCCACCAGCTGGGCGAGGATACCCGCAGCCCGCGCTAAGACTTCCGCGCGAACTGCTGCCGCATCGCCCCCGGCTGACGCACCAAAACGTGCGTTTAGCCGGGGGCGATGTCGCGTTTCCGGGGGCGGACGTATGGTGGCAGCATGTCTAGTATCTCTGTCCGCGACGCCCACCTGCACAACCTCAACAATGTCGACGTCGACATGCCGCGGGGAAAGCTCGTGGCGGTCACGGGCGTGTCCGGGTCGGGCAAGTCCTCGCTCGCATTCGGCACCATCCACGGCGAGGGCCAGCGCCGCTACCTCGAGTCAGTCGCACCCTTCGCGCGCCGCCTCATCGGCTCCGCCGTGGACCCCCAAGTGAGCCAGGTCGAGGGCCTGCCGCCCACCGTCGCACTGCAGCAGTCCACCACCTCCGGCGGCACGCGCTCGACCGTGGGCACGATCTCCGCGCTGTCCAACAGCATCCGCCTCCTGTACTCCCGCGCGGGCGACAACCCGCACGGCCTGTACTCCGACTCTTTCTCCCCGAATACGCCGGAGGGCATGTGCCCCACCTGTCACGGCACGGGCGTGGTCCACGAGCCGACGGAGGCAACGATGGTCCCCGACCCGTCGCTGTCCATTGAGGACGGCGCGATCAAGGCGTGGCCCGGCGCGTGGGCGGGCAAGAACTTCCACGACATCCTCCAGGCACTCGGCTACGACCTGGACTCACCGTGGGAGGACCTGCCACAGGAGGACCGCGAGTGGATCCTGTTTACCGACGAGCGCCCGGTAGTCACCGTCAAGCCCCTGCGCGGGAAGGACCAGATCCAGCGCAATTACGAGGGCACCTGGCGCTCGGTGGCGAGCTACCTGCGCAAGACGCTCGCGGAGACGCAGTCCGACTCGCTGCGCAAGCGCACCCTGTCCTTCATGGAGTCGCGGACTTGCGAAACCTGCAACGGCCGCCGACTGAACCAGCGCGCCCTCGAGGTCACCTACGCAGGGTTGCCTATCGACGAGCTCGGCGCCCTCCCGCTCGACCGTGCCCACGAGCTGTTGGCGCAGCAGCACCCGGAGGACCCCAGCTCCGCCGAGGCGCTCCTGCTCAAGCAGATTCTGCCCTCGCTGACCTCCGCCCTGGAGCTCGGGCTGGGTCACCTCAGCTTGGACCGACCGGCGCAAACGCTTTCCGGCGGCGAGCTGCAGCGTATCCGCCTGGCGGCGCAACTGCGCTCCGGCCTGTTCGGCGTGGCGTACGTGCTCGACGAGCCGTCCGCCGGCCTCCACCCGGCCGAGCGGGGAGCGGTGCTGGACATCTGCCGTCGCTTCATCGACGCCGGCAACTCCGTCCTCCTGGTCGAGCACGACATGGACCTGGTCGCGCAGGCCGACTGGCTTGTAGACGTCGGCCCGCTCGCCGGCCAGCGCGGCGGCGACGTGGTCTACTCTGGCCCGGTTGCGGACTACGACGCTGACACCCCCACCGCGCGCGCCCTGCGCAATAGGACACTTGAGCTGAAGGTGGAGCCGACCGAGCCTGCCGGCGACCTCGTGCTCTCCGGTGTTCGCGCCCGCAGCATCGACGCGTTGGACTTCACCTTGCACCTTGGCCAGTTCACCGCGGTGGCTGGCGTCTCCGGATCCGGCAAATCCACGCTGATCAGCACCGTGCTCGCGGGGCTGCTGCGCCGCAACGCGACGATGGTGACCGACGAGGACAGCCCTGCCGAGGAGCGCGGGTGGTCCGTCGACAATGCGGAAGGCCTCGAGCGCGTGAGCCGCGTCGTGCAGATTACGCAGAAGCCGATCGGACGCACGCCGCGCTCCACGCTGGCCACCTACACCGGCCTCTTCGACAACGTGCGCAAGCTCTACGCCTCCACCGACGAGGCGAAGCACCGCAAGTGGACCGTCTCCCGCTTCTCCTACAACGTGAAGCAAGGCCAGTGCCCGACCTGCGGCGGCGCTGGCAAGATCGAGGTGGAGCTCGTGTTCTTGCCGGGTTCGTACACCACCTGCCCGGACTGCGGCGGTGCCCGCTACAACGACGAGACGCTCGAGGTCCAGTGGGAGGGCCGCACGATCGCAGAGGTGCTGGAGCTGACTGTCGACGACGCCGCCACGGTCTTCGCCGACGAGCCGAAGATCCTGCGCGCGGTGGAAACGCTCCAGGCCGTCGGCCTTGGATACTTGCGGCTGGGGCAGGGCGCGCCGGAGCTCTCCGGCGGCGAGGCCCAGCGCATTAAGCTCGCCACCGAGCTGCAGCGCTCCCGCATCTCGCGCCGCGGCCACACGGTTTACATCCTGGACGAGCCGACTACCGGCCTGCACCCGGCCGACATCGCACTGCTCAACGCGGAGCTGCACAAGCTGGTTGACGCCGGGCAGACCGTCGTGGTGGTCGAGCACGATCTGTCGATGATGGCCCAGGCGGACCGCATCGTGGAGATGGGGCCGGGCGCAGGTGCCGAGGGCGGCCAAATCGTCGCGGATGCAACGCCCGCTAAGCTCGCAGGCCTGGATACGCCTACCGGTGAAGCACTGCGGTCGCGGGCGTAAAGCCGGACCACCACCACTCCCGCCATTGCTCAGTCGCCGCGTGCGCGGGCGGGATGATCGTGCCCTGCGCTGTCCGGATCTCGCTCACCGGGCTAATCCCGTGGAGTGAATTGAGGTACCACAGCGGGCGGTCGCAGCACGACTCCACGGTGAGCGCCTCCCTCCGCACGGGAACGCCCAACCAGCGGGCGCGCTCCGTCACCTGCCGCAGCGTGATGCTGGGGAGGTAGACACCCTCTGGGGTGACAAGCGTTTCACCGTCCCACGCGACGAGTGCGCCGTTTGACGCTTCAACCATCGCGCCGGAGCTGTCGGTGATAGCGATGTCATCGGTTTGTGTATCCATGTACTCGCGCCGGTGCAAGCGAAGCGGGATGAAGTCGGGGCCCTTCACTAGCGGGTGCTTCCGCGGGTCCGGCGCGGCTGCGTAGGTGAGACTCGTGGTGTCGCGGGGCAGCGGCGCGAACCGGAGCTGCAAAATGAGTTCACCCTTGTACAAGGCGATGCGGGGGAACAGCTCGCCCTCGGAGGCCATGGCGACCATCTCCTCCACGAACCCTTCCGGGAGCGGTCCCGCGGTCTCCTCGAATCGGTCGAGGTGGAGGTCAAGGCGGTTCGTACGGCCACGAGAATGGCGCCACGAATCAGCGACGGTGTACCTGTCCACGTAGGAGCCGGGTTGCCAGCGGCGAGGGCGGAAACCGTCCTCCCAGACGTATTCCGTTAACGGGAACTCCGCGAACTTTTCGGACACTGCAACGCCTCCACTACTGCATCGGCCTTCAACTGCTTTTCATCCCACTCTGCCACGGGATCAGAATCCCAGACGATTGCCCCTCCGGCACCCACAGTGAGCTGCTCGCCACGTTTGACCGCGGTGCGGATCACAATGTTCAGGTCCGCCGTCCCGTCGAACGCAAAGTACCCGATCGTGCCGGAATAGATGCCGCGCTCGCCGGCCTCCAGGCTGTCGATGATCTCTAGGGTGCGCTCCTTCGGCGCGCCCGTCATCGAGCCCCCGGGGAACGTGGCCCGCAATAGCTCCGCCGCGGTGACGCCGGGGCGCAGCCGCCCCGTCACCGTAGAGACCAACTGGTGGACCGTCGCGTACGTCTCCACGGCCATCAGGCTGGGTACCTCGACCGACCCGGGCTCGCACACCCGGGACAGGTCGTTGCGCAGCAGGTCCACGATCATGAGGTTTTCCGCCCGCGTCTTCGCGTCCTGTCGCAGGAACGCCGGGTCTTCCTCGCGTGCGATCGTGCCCTTGATCGGCTTGGAGGACACGATGCCCCCGCGGACGCGGAGGAACCGCTCGGGAGAGGAACAGAGGATCTCCTCCGTGCCCGTGTCCAGGTACGCAGCGTACGGCGCGGGGTTGGCGCGGCGCAGCCGGCAGTACGCGTCGAGACCGCTCCCGGTGATTGTGGTCTCCCACGTGTCGGTGAGGCAGACCTCGTAAGAGTCGCCGCGTGCGAGCGCCTCCTTGATGTCCCCGATGCGCCCGAGGTACGTGTCTTTGTCCATCCGCCACGCACCGGTCCCAAGATCGATTGGCCACGCCTCGTGCGGGCGCGGGGTAGCGGTCGCTTGGGCGGTGCGGACGGCGTGGATAAGCTGCTGCATCAAGCGTTCGGTCTCGGGTGTCTCGTGCTCGTCGACGAGCACGCAGCACTCCACCACGGCGCCATCGTGGTGGTAGACCACAAACGCGTGCGGGCGCAGCCACCAGCCCGCGCCGGGTGTGCGCGCGTAGGCGCAGTAGCCCACGAGCCCGCCAGGGATGGGCCCGACTGCCCCGCGTTGCAGCTGGGCAGAAAGCTTATCGACGCTCCCCGCACCGTCAAACACCGCAGCGAGACTCCCGGCCGAAGTGCCCATGATGGTGGTGCCGTCGCCGGTAGCGGAGTCGAGCCAAAACGCCTCCGTCGCCGGCAGGGTGGAGCGCAGCGCGCGGAAGAGCGCCTCGGTGTCGAGCGCGCCCTCGAGCCGTGTGCGCGCTACGCGCCACGGACCGGGCAGGCCAAGGAAGTTACGCATGAGCGCCTCGCCGTGCTCGGTGAGGATCGATTCGGGGTGGAATTGCACACCCCAGTGGTTCAGGCCCGCGACCTTGAGCGCTTGGACCGTGCCGTCCTCAGCGCGGGCGTGGACTTCCAAACGCGGGTTGCTGGCTGCGGGATCAGCGACGCACAGCGAGTGGTAGCGCACCACGTGCATGCCCTGCGGAAGCCCCGCGAAGATGCCCTCGCCGGAATGGGTGAGCGTGGACAGCATGCCGTGCTGCGGTGCGGCGCGGTGGATCGGCGCACCGGCGAAAAGCCCGAGGCCCTGGTGCCCGAGGCACACCCCGAGCAGCGGAAGTTTGGCCTCCGCTGCGGCCTCGATGGCGCGCCGGGAGGCCCCGAAATCCTCGTCGCTCTCCGGGGTGCCAGGGCCGGGGGAGATGATGATATGGGAAAACTCCCCGGCGCGGATGCGCGCGGGGAGTTCCGGTGCCTCTGGGGCGTCGCAGCGGACCACCAGGGGTTCGCTGCCGGCCACCTCCGCCACGAGGTGGGCGAGGTTGTAGGTGTAGGAATCGCGGTTGTCCAGCAGCAAGATCATGGTGCGGATGATCTTACCGCTGGGGTGTACGCCTCCTAGTTTGCGGTGGACGCGTTGTGCTCCGCGTTGACCGGGGTCGGCTCGATCTTCCAGACTTCCTCCGCGTAGTCGCGGATGGTGCGGTCGGAGGAGAAGCGGCCGGACGCGCAGATGTTGATCCAGCACATCTTCGCCCAGTGATCCGGGTCTGCGTAGTACTCGGCGGCCATGCGGTCGCGGGTGTCGCGGTAGTCCGCGAAGTCGCCGAGCGTGTAGTAGACGTCCGGGTCGTCGAAGCCGAAGCCGTCGAGCAGGGAAGTGCGGATGTCGTGGAAGGCTCCGCTGCCGTTGTCGTCCAGGGTACCGTCGACAAGCGCATCGAGCACGCGCATCAACCCCGGGGTGTCGGCAGCGACCTGCTTCGGGTCGTAGTTGCGCTTCAGCTCGGGAAGCTGCTCCTCGCGGGCGCCGAAGATGTAGGCGTTCTCCTCGCCCACTGCCTCGGCAATCTCCACGTTGGCGCCGTCCATGGTGCCCAGGGTCAGCGCGCCATTCATCATGAACTTCATGTTCGAGGTGCCCGAGGCCTCCTTGCCGGCCGTGGAAATCTGCTCGGACACGTCGGTCGCCGGGATGATGTGCTCGGCGGGGGAGACGTTGTAGTTCTCCACGAACACGACCGTGATGTACTTCGAGGCCTCCGGGTCATTGTTCACCAGCTCGGCAATGGTGTTGATGAGCTTGATAATGCCCTTGGCCATGGTGTAGCCCGGAGCCGCCTTGGCGCCGAAGATGAAGGTGCGCTTCGGGATGTCACGCTCGCCGTCCTGCGTGATGCGGAAGTACAGGTCCAGGATGTACAGCGCGTTCATCAGCTGGCGCTTGTACTCGTGGAGGCGCTTGATCTGGGTATCAAAGACGGAGTCCGGGTCGATCTCCGCGCCCTGGCGCTCCGCGATCCACTCGGCGAAGTCGCGCTTGTTGTCGGCCTTGATCTCGCGCAGCTCCTTGAGCACGGCCGGGTCGTCGGCGTAGCGGCTCAGTTCCTGCAGCTTGGACAGGTCGGTCACCCAGGCGTCGCTGCCCGCAAGGCGGTCCAGCAGCGCGGACAGGCGCGGGTTGCACATGCGCAGCCAGCGGCGCGGGGTCACACCGTTGGTCTTGTTGTTGAACTGTTCCTGGTTCATGCCGTACCAGTAGGCGAGCGTGTCACGCTTGAGAATTTCGGTGTGCAGCGCGGCCACGCCGTTGACGGAGTACGACGCGTAGCAGGCGATCCACGCCATGTGGATGGAACCGTCGTGCACGGGGGAGTAGTGGTGCGCTTCCTCCGGGCCGATGCCGCGCTGTTCCATGTCGATGCGGTAGCGACGGTCAATTTCCTGCACGATTTCCCAGATGCGCCAGAACAGCTGCTTGAAGATGGACTCTTCCCAGGTCTCCAGCGCTTCCTGCAGCACGGTGTGGTTGGTGTAGGCGAAGGTGTTGGAGGTGACCTCCCAGGCGTCCTCCCAGCCCATGCCGTGCTCGTCCATAAGCAAGCGCATCAGCTCGGGGATGCCTAGGACCGGGTGGGTGTCATTGAGCTGGATGGAGTTGTACTTGTGGAACTCGCTGAGGTCCTCGCCGTGGTGCTCGACGTAGTTGTCTACCAGCTCCTGCAGGGACGCGGAGACGAAGAAGTACTGCTGACGCACGCGCAGCACCTTGCCCGCGTAGCTGGAGTCGTTGGGGTAGAGCACGCGGGTGATGTCGTGGACCGCTTCGCGCTCCATGATCGCGTCGGTGAAACGCTGGTGGTTGAAGGCGTCGTAGTCGAACTCGTGCATCGGCGACGCGTCCCACAGACGCAGGGTGCCCACGTTGTCGGTGCCGTATCCGGTGATCGGCATGTCGAACGGGATGGCGCGCACGTGCATGTCATCAAACTTGATGATGCGCTGCTCCGAGCCGCGTCGAACGATGAACGGGTAGAAGGACTCCTTCCAGGCGTCCGGGTGCTCCTTCTGGAACCCGTCGACGAACTCCTGGCGGAACAGACCGTAACGGTAGAGCAGGCCGTAGCCGGTCAGCGGGTAGTCCTGGGTCACTGCAGAGTCGAGGAAGCAGGCGGCGAGACGGCCGAGGCCGCCATTGCCCAGCGCCGCGTCGTGCTCGGCCTCGAGCACGTCCGACAGCTCGTGGCCGTTCTCACGCGCAACGCGCTGTGCCTCGTCGACCAGACCCAGGTTGGTCAGGTTGTTGAGCAGTGCGCGGCCCTGCAGGAACTCGGCGGAAAAGTACGCGGCCTGGCGGCCCGCGGCGTACTTGGAGCGGGTGGCATCCCAGTTGTCCGCCAGCTGCTCCATCACGGCGGAGGACAAGCCGGTCCAGAATTTCTTATTCGTGGCGTTTTCCGGCGTGCTACCGGAAAACGCGCGGACATGGCCGCCGAGCGCGGCTTCGAGCGACGGGGCGTGTGCGGGGTTGTTCATGCTCTGCCTTCCAGGAATTTTGCAAAATGAGTTTCCGTTGCCCGAGCCTACCGGCTCTTCGCGGGCGCGTCAGTGGCCAAATAGGTCAGCACCGCGGCCAAACCGGCGTTGGTTGCCGCCTTGATCGTGGGCTCGTATTCGGGGAGGAACGTGGCCATGTGGTTGACAGGTACGTCCTGCTCCACGCGGTCCGCCGCGACGGCCTTGTCCCACTGCTCGCGCGGGGTGCAGCCGATGAGCCAGAAGAAGTACGGCACGCCGAAGGCCTGCGGCAGCACCGGGAAATCCTCGGACACCGTCTTGCGCGCGGCGTTGACGGAATCGGTGCCAAAGACATCATTAAACGTGGCGCGGACCTTGTTGTACACCACCGCGTCGTTGCTCATCAGCTCGCCGTGCGCGAAGTACTCGATCGTGGGCGCCTCGGTGGAGCCGGAGGCGAGCACCTCGGCGTGGACGACGCGCTCGATCGAGGCGTAGACGCGGGCCTTGGTGCGCTCGCTGTAGAAGCGGCAGTTCAACACCAGTTCCGCGTGGCCCGGGATAATGTTGTTGGTCGTGCCCGCGTGCATGCTGGCCACGGTGACCACGGCGAAGTCGTTCGGATCTACCTCGCGGCCCACCAGCGCCTGCATGCGGGAGATGATCATCGCGGCAGTGTAGGTGGGGTCGATGGAGTTGTGCGGCATCGAGCCGTGCGCGCTGCGGCCGGGGATGCGGATGCGGATGGAGTCGCAGGCAGCAAACTGCGGGCCGGACTTGGACATGACCTGCCCCGCGCGCCCGGGCATGACGTGCTGGCCGAAGCAGACTTCGGGGAAGGGGATACGGTCCACCAATCCATCGTCCACCATCGCTTCTGCGCCTGCGCCGATCTCCTCACCAGGCTGGAACAGGGCGATAAACGTGCCCGACCACTTGTCGCGCGTGTTGTCCAGGAAGTGGCACATGCCCATCAGTGCGGCGGTATGAATGTCGTGGCCGCAGGCGTGCATGGTCCCCACTACTTCGCCGTCCTTCGTGGTGACGCGCTTGTGCGACGCGTAGGGGACGCCGGTCTGCTCGGTCACGGGCAGGCCGTCGAAGTCCGCACGGTGCAAGACCGTGCTGCCTTCGCCGTTGCGGAAGATAGCGCAGATGCCGTACTTGCCAATCGGCGCGATGACCTCGCAGTCAAGGAAGCTCAGTTCCAACAGGAGGCGTTGGTGCGTTTCCTCCTCCTGCAGCGAGAGTTCCGGGTTGGCGTGCAGCAGCTCGTAGAGCCTGCGCTGCCAGGCCGGATCGATCTCGTAGGATTCAATTATGGACGCGATATTGCTCGTGTCGCTCAAGGTTGCTCCTCCGTGTGGTCAACCCACACGCTCGATGGTTTGGGTGTATTTACCTGTTTACCACCTTGCGCGGCGCTCGAGCGATCGCGTGCGCCCCGCGTTCACCCAACCGCGGGGTTGTAGCGCAGCGCGTTGCGCGCCGGTGCGCACTCCGTCGCAATCCGGATGCCCGGGTCGATCGCGCCTTCCTCGCGCAGCCGGTACATGTTGGTCACCACACGGTCGCGAATATCAAACGGGGAGAGCGTGTTGACGTAGATCTTCGTACCGCCCTCGAACCCCGCGAGCGTGGAGATACGCCACTTGATGTTGATCCGCCACGGCATAGGCAGGTCCAGGTCCACCGGCTTGTAGTGCCACTCCTCGTTCGTCGACACCTCCGGTCCCGTCGCTGCGTGGACAGCGTGCAGCAGGTTGGACATGCCACGGACCTCGTCCGGGGTCTGCTTCCACGGCTCGCAGGTCGGGGACTTGGAGTAGACGCTCACGGTGGGGTAGCGGTGCCCGATGCCGACGAGCACAATGGCGTGCTCGTTCTCCGCGATGACGAGGTTGTGGTAGCTGGCGTAGTTCGCGCCCCACTCGTTGTACATGTTCACGTTCTGGCGCAACTTGCTGATCTCCAGCTCGGCTTGGACCCCGCGCTCGTCGATAGCCACCAGCTGTTTGTGCAGGTGATTGAACGACGCGCCCGCGGGGGCAAGCCAGTTTTGAAACACCACCACGTAGGGAGCGTAGCGGTTCTGGTCGAGCAGGTCCGCGAGCGCGTCGATGGTGAAGGTGATGAAGCCGAAGTGTTCCTCCGGCGTGAGCGTGCCCGAGCCAGCGAGCTGTGAGTCATTCTCCGCGCCGTCAACGTAGTGCCTGCGCCCGATGATCACGTCATGCCCGCCCGCAAAATATGCGGGCACGTATGACATGAGGGTCGCCTCGTCCGGCTCGCCCTGGTGCCCGGAGGCCTTCAGCCGCGTGCGGACAATGTTATAGATGTGCTCGCGGCCCTCGTGGTCGGCCAAGTAGCCATCCATACGCGAGCGCTGGGCCTCGGTGATCTCGTAGCCGTAGTTCTCCTTCCAGTACTGGTAGGAGACGATTTCGAAGAGGTTGGGTACGCGCCTGAATTCGGCACGTGTTTGTTCCAGCTCGTGCGGCATTTGGTTACGCAGGATGCGCCACTCCTCGCCGTTGCGCACCATCCGGGACTTCTCCGGTGGCGTGGCCAGTTGCTTCGCCTCGCAGAAGTTGCACGCGTGGGTGAAGTCGTCCCCGGAGAGCGGCTTCGGGTCGGCCGCGGGTGTGGATAGCGGCCGGTTCCCGCGCCCCGGCACGGTCCACACTTGAGTACCGGAAAACGGGTTGACCTGCTTGATCGTCCCGTCGGCCATGGTGGACAGTGCGTCGCGGTGCAAGGGCAGCGGAAAGCTCATGCGACCCAGCGTAACCCCTTGGTTAGGCTTGTCGCATGCCCCACATCCAGTTCGATGTCCTTGTCCCGCCCGCCCACGCTGGCGAAATCGGCGATGCGTTCCAGCGCGCGCTGGACATTCTCGTTCGTCGCGGCAAGCTCAGCGCCGCCTCGCTCGAGGCCCAGGGTTCAGTGCTTCTCGACGCCCCCGTGCTCGCCGTTTTCACGCGCGCCTACGAAGAAGAGCGCGGCACCGACCCCGCCGCCGACGGGGCCGAGGTGCACCGGTACCTCATCAGCGCCGAGGGCGTGGACAGCTACAACCGCCTGGCCATGGGCCTCTCGCGCATCCTTACCCCGAAGGCGGACCTGCCGCGCGACCCGGTCGCGCTTGAGCAGCAGGACCGCTTCGAGGTGCCAGCGCTCTTCCCGTGGATGGTCACGATCCTGCGCTGACCCTTCGCCGCCCCCTCGCTGACCCCTCGGCTACTCGGCGCCAGTAGCGCCGTCGTTGAGGTACGCGACCGCGATCTGCGCGCCCGCTCGGACGAGCTGCTCGCGGATATCGGCAATATCCTCCAGCTGCACAGCCAGCACGCCCCCGTCGGGCTCGCCCTCAAAGCTTCCCGCCGCCACTGCGACGGTGGGGGAGCCTGCTCCTGCCTCGCGAGCCATCTCACAGATCGCGCCGACGACCTTGCCGCTCGCGGTCTGCGAGTCGAAGCGGCCCTCTCCGGTGATCACAAGGGAGGCAGCTCCGATCAGGTCCGCTACGCCGTTCGCGTCGGCGACGGCTCGCGCGCCGGGCGTGATGTGGACGTGGCTGGCGTCGCCGTGCAGCAGCGTGGAGAGCCACGTGATGCCGATGCCCAGGCCGCCCGCGGCGCCCATCCCCGGCGTGGCGGGGTCGATCCCGGCCACCTCGCACAGGCGGGTCAGGCCCGCGTCGAGGAGCTCGACGTCCTCGGCAGACGCGCCCTTCTGCGGGCCGAACACTGCGGCTGCACCGGAGGGGCCGGTGGCCGGCGAGGTGACGTCGGTAAGCAACAGCCACTCGAGCGCGCCGGCGGGGACATTGACTTTGGCGGTGTCCAGGTCGGCGAGCTGTGTGAGGGAGCCACCGCCCGGTTTGAGCTGGTAGCCGGCCTGGTCGATGGGGTTCGCGCCGAGCGCGACGAGGATGCCGGTGCCGCCGTCGATCGTGGCGGTGCCGCCGAGGCCCAGGACGATACGCTTCGCGCCGCGCGTTTCCGCATCCGCGATGAGCACGCCGGTGCCATAGGTGTCGCCGGTGAGCGGTACCGGGTGGTCAGCGACGGCGGGGAGGCCGGAGGCTGCGGCGACGTCGATGTAGGCGGTCTCGGTGGCCGCGTCGTAGGTGTAGGTCGCCTCGGTGAGACGCCCGGCGGCGTCCGTGGTGGGGAGAGTGATGCGCTCACCAGCAAAAAGGGAGGAGGTGCCCTCGCCGCCATCGGCCATGGGTGCGAGGGTGATGTCGGCGTCGCGGATGACGCTGCGGACGCCCTCGCCGAGCCACTGTGCGGCTTGTTCCGCAGTGGCGGTGCCCTTGAACGAGCCTGGTGCAATAACGATGCGCGCGGAGGGCGCTTCAACACCGTCGACGTCATTTGTGATCAAGCTCATAATTTCCCCTTTTCCGTGCGTGCTGGGATGTTGAGGGCATTGTAGCTGGCTGCCAAGAATGAAAATTTGGCAGTTTTCTATCGCGAGACCGAAACCTGCTGTAGGCTGAACCGCGATCCTGAAACCTACTGCCTAACAGGTATTGAAAGGAAAGCTCATGAGCTCGATCGAACAAGAGGTCGCTGGCTACTACGACAAGCTGCTCCAGCGCAACGCCGGTGAGCCGGAATTCCACCAGGCCGTCGCCGAAGTGCTCGACTCCCTGAAGATCGTCCTGGGCAAGGACCCGCACTACGCGGACTACGGGCTCATTGAGCGTCTGTGCGAGCCGGAGCGCCAGATCATCTTCCGCGTCCCCTGGATGGATGACAATAACGAGATCCGCGTCAACCGCGGCTTCCGCGTCCAGTTCAACTCGGCGCTTGGCCCCTACAAGGGCGGCCTGCGCTTCCACCCGTCCGTGAACCTGGGCATCATCAAGTTCCTTGGCTTCGAGCAGATCTTCAAGAACTCTCTGACCGGCCTTCCCATCGGCGGCGGCAAGGGCGGTTCCGACTTTGACCCGAAGGGCAAGTCCGAGGGCGAGGTCATGCGCTTCTGCCAGTCCTTTATGACTGAGCTGTGGCGCCACATCGGCGAGTACCGCGACGTCCCCGCCGGCGACATTGGCGTGGGCGGCCGCGAGATCGGATTCCTCTTCGGCCAATACCGCCGCCTGGCAAACCAGCACGAGTCTGGTGTCCTGACAGGGAAGGGTCTGACCTGGGGCGGCTCCCTCGTCCGCACCGAGGCAACCGGTTACGGCTGCGTGTACTTCACGCAGGAGATGATGAAGGCAAAGGGCGAGTCCCTCGACGGCGCGAAGGTCATCGTCTCCGGTTCCGGCAACGTGGCCATCTATGCAGCGCAGAAGGCGCAGGAGCTCGGCGCCACGGTCGTCGGCATGTCCGACTCCTCCGGCTGGGTCGAGACCCCGAACGGCGTCGACGTTGAGCTGCTGCGTGACGTCAAGGAGGTTCGCCGCGCACGCATCAGTGACTACGCAAAGGAGACGGAGGGCGCGACCTACCACGAGGACGGCTCCATCTGGGACCTCAAGGCGGATGTTGCCCTGCCGTGCGCGACCCAGAACGAGCTGGACGGTGAGCACGCGAAGAAGCTCATCTCCAACGGCGTGAAGTACGTGGCGGAGGGCGCAAACATGCCGTCCACCGCAGAGGCAGTGGAGGTCTTCCGCGCAAAGAAGATCTCTTTCGGCCCGGGCAAGGCCGCCAACGCCGGTGGCGTGGCGACCTCGGCACTGGAGATGCAGCAGAACGCGTCGCGTGACTCCTGGACCTTCGACTACACCGACGGCCGCCTGCACCAGATCATGTCCGGCATCTTCAACGTCACGGCGAACACCGCGGAGGAGTACGACCATGCTGGCGACTACGTCATCGGTGCGAACATCGCGGGCTTTAAGAAGGTCGCAGACGCGATGCTGGCGCAGGGCGTCATCTAACCGCCGCAGTCGTTGTAGTTGTTGTTGGACACTGGTTCCGCCTTCGCTTCGCGCGGGGCGGATTCCAGTAGGCTATTGAGCTATGTATCGCGTATTTGAAGCACTGGACGAGCTTGTCAAGACTGTTGAGGGTGCATACGGCGTGCCAATGACCGCCAACTGCATGGTTCCGCGCAACGAGATGCTCACGCTTCTCGACGACATCCGGGAGTCCCTCCCCAAGGAGATCGATGATGCGCAGGACGTCCTGGATAAGCAGGACGAGATCCTTATTGGTGCCGAAAACCGCGCGGACCAGCTCGTGGGCGACGCGAAGGCGGAGGCAGACCACATCCTCGGGGACGCACAGTCCCAGTCCGAATCCATGTTGAGCGACGCGCAGGCGCAGGCCACCTCGCTGGTCGCCCGTGCCGAGCAGGACGCGGAGAGCATCACCTCGCGCGCTCAGGAGGAAGCGGACTACGCGCTCGATAGCGCCCACACCGAGGCCGAGCGCCTTGTGGAGGATGGGAAGCAGCAGTACCAGCGCTCCATCGACGAGGGCCTTGCGCAGCAGGAGCACCTCATCTCCGAGTCCGAGGTCATGCGCCGCGCCGACGAGGAGGCGCACCGCTTGGTCGAGCAGGCGCACTCCGAGTCGTCCCGACTGCGCGGCGAGTGCGACGACTACGTGGATTCCAAGCTGGCGGAGTTCGAGGAGTCGTTGTCCTCCGTCCTGCGCACTGTGTCCTCGGACCGTTCCGCGCTGCGCCGTGGCGCCGGTGCAGCCGGTACGTCGCGCGACCGCGGTGACAGCAGGGGAGACGTAAGGACGGACCATTACGAGCCTCGCGGCTACCCGCGCAGCGGCCGGAGCCAGCGAGCTGACCGCGGAAACCGTGAGTAGGATACTGGCTGTTATGGCTAAGAATCCTTTCATTGTTGATGTCGCCGACGCACTCCACGGCGACGGAATGCCAGTCACCGTCCACCTGTCCGGCCCGAGCCCGTCGAGGGTGGGGCCGGAGATGATTGCCCTCCCGGAGGGCCAGGAAGTGGACGTGGATGCGACCATCACCCCGCTCGGCTCGGGCGTGCTCGTGGACGCCAGCCTGACCGCTCAGTTCAAGGGCGAGTGCGTCCGCTGCTTGAAGACGCTGACGCCCACGAAGACACTGCAGATCTCGCAGGTGTTTGAAGGCGACGACGGCTTCATCGTCGGCGATGCTGAGGCCGAGGAGGACCAGGGCTCGGGCGATGAGATCCGCCGGATTGAGGACGAAACGGTTGACCTTGAGCAGGCGTTTGTGGACGAGGCGGGCCTGACCCTACCGTTCAACCCGGTTTGCGAGCCAGAGTGCGACGGCGACACCGAGGTCCCCGACCCGGACGGCGTGTCAGGGAAGGAAAACAACCTGGTCGACCCGCGTTGGGCCGGTTTGGAGAAGTTCCTGTGAGCCGTTCCCGCAAACACAAACTCTCCGGCGAGGAAGCCCTTGCGCAAGCCTTCGCCGCAGTGGACCACTCGCCGCTGCTCGAGCGCATCGGCGTGCAGCTTGACGACGATTACCTGCGCCTCGCCCTGACGCACCGCTCCTTTGCCAACGAGCACGGTCACCTCCCAAACAACGAGCGCCTTGAGTTCCTCGGCGACGCCGTGCTGGGGCTGTCGGTGGCCACGAAACTGTTCGAGCTCTATCCGTCACGGCCGGAGTCCGATCTGTCTCCGATGCGTGCGGCCATCGTGTCGCGCTACGGGCTGGCGGACATCGCCCGCGAGATTGACCTGGGCCCGCACATCCTGTTGGGCAAAGGCGAAGAGGCCACGGGCGGCCGGAAGAAGGACTCGATCTTGGCCGATACGACCGAGGCCCTGTTTGGCGCGATCTACCGGCAGCACGGCTTCACCGCGGCACGGGACGTCGTGCTCCGGTTGTTCGACGACAAGCTGCAGCACGCTACCGTCTCCGGCAAGCACAAGGACTGGAAGACCGAACTGCAGGAGCGCCTCGCAGAGCTGAAGGCCCCGTTGGCGGAGTACCGCGCCACCTCGGTGGGCCCCGACCACGACAAGACCTTTACTTCCGACGTCTTCGTCGGCGAGGAGTCCCGTGGCCGCGGTGTCGGCCCGAGCAAGAAGCTGGCGGAGCAAGAAGCGGCGCGCAACGCGGTCCGGTTCCTCCGCGACCACCCCGAGGCCGTGGCGGGCACCGCCAAGGAGCACTAAGTGCCCGAACTGCCAGAGGTGGAGGTGGTCCGCCGCGGGCTCGATCGCCACGTGGTCGGCCGCACGTTCACCGCGGTCGAGGTGCTGCACCCCCGCGCGGTCCGCGGGAACACCCACGACCTCGCAGCTGTCCTGCCCGGAACAACCATTACCGGCACCGGGCGGCGCGGCAAGTTCATGTGGCTCACGCTGGATTGCGCCGACGCTCTTGTCATCCACCTCCGCATGAGCGGGCAGATGCTCGTCGGCGCTCCGGGCAGCGTTGACAGCCCGCACCTGCGCATTCGGGCCCTGCTTGGCGGTTCCGGCCGCGATAGCGCAGTGGCAGGGGAGCCGCTCGAGCTGGACTTCGTGGACCAGCGCACCTTCGGGCTGTGGCAGTACGCCCCGTTTTCCGGCGATGTGCCCGAACCAGTCGCGCACATTGCCCCGGACCCGTTCGAGGACGACTTTGACGCGGTCGCAACGGCGCGCCTGATTCGCACGAAACGCTCGGCGATTAAGACGGTGTTGCTCAACCAAGAGGTGGTGAGCGGGATCGGGTCGATTTATGCCGATGAGGCGATGTGGGCGGCGGGCGTGAGGCCGTCGAAAAGCGCCCGCTCGCTGCGCCAACGCGACACCATCGCGCTGTTGGACCACGCGCGGGACGTGATGGCACGCGCCCTCGAGCAGGGCGGCACCAGTTTCGATTCCCTCTACGTCAACGTCAACGGCGCCTCGGGGTACTTCTCGCGCTCGTTAAACGCATACGGGCAAGCGGGCGCACCGTGCGCCCGTTGCGGGACCCCCATCGAACGGATGGTGGTGGGCGGGCGCTCCAGCTTCTACTGCCCCCAGTGCCAACGCGGCTAACTGCCCGCCCACGAATGTGGGGAAGCGTACATCGTCGTTGCGAGTTTCCTCATATCACCCATTAAGATTCCCGCCATGGAATCCGCAACGTCGTTTGTGAACGACTCGCTCAATGGCATCATCTGGAACGTCGTTCCTTGGCTGCTCCTGGCAGCCGGTATCTACTTCGGCCTCCGCACCATCTTTGTGCAGATCCGACTCCTGCCTGAAATGCTCAAGGCGGTCACCGAGACACCAAAGGGCAAGGACCGCGAGGGCCGCGACCTTGATGAGGAATACGGTGGCATCTCCGCGTTCAAGGCCTTCACTATCTCCGCAGCGTCCCGCGTGGGCACCGGCAACATCGCCGGCGTGGCGCTGGCCATCTCCGTCGGCGGGCCGGGCGCCGTGTTCTGGATGTGGATCATCGCCCTGGTCGGCGGCGCTACCGCGTTCGTCGAGTCCACGCTCGCGCAGCTGTGGAAGACCAAGGACGAGGACGGGAACTACCACGGCGGCCCGGCCTACTACATGACGCGCGGGCTGAACTGGAAGCCGCTGGCCGTCATCTTCGCCGTCGCGCTGTCGCTGACCTACGGTTTTGTGTACAACGCCATTCAGACCAACTCAATCGTGGAGGCAGTCGGCGGCTCGTTCAACACCGACTCCGTCGCCATGAAGTGCATCGTCGCCGCGGCGGTTGCGGCGCTGACGGCGATGATCATCTTCGGCGGCGTGACCCGCATCGCGAGCGTGACGCAGATCATCGTGCCGTTCATGGCCATCGCGTACATTCTGATCGGCCTGCTCGTGATCATCATGAACATCACCGAGGTGCCCGGGATGTTCGCCCTCATCGTCGGACACGCCCTCGGCCTCAAGCAGGTCGCCGGCGCCGGGCTGGGCGTCGCGTTCGCCCAGGGCATGCGCCGCGGTTTGTTCTCCAACGAGGCCGGCCAGGGCTCCGCGCCGAACGCGGCGGCGACCGCGACGGTGTCGCACCCGGTCAAGCAGGGCCTGGTGCAAACCCTCGGCGTGTACTTTGACACCCTCGTGGTCTGCACCATCACCGCCTTTATCGTGCTGCTCGGCCCAGCTGTTTCCTACGGCAACGATGACATCCAGGGCGCGTCGCTGACCCAGTCCGCGCTGGCGGACAGCGTCGGCGCGTGGGGCACCCACGCCGTCACCTTCATCCTGTTCTTCCTCGCCTTCTCCTCCGTGATTGGCAATTACTACTTGGCGCAGGCCAACGTGGAGTACCTCACCGACTCGAAGCTCGTCATGCTGCTCTTCCGCCTCGGCGTGATCGGCTTTGTCATCTTCGGCGCCTTCGGCTCGCTGCCGCTCGTGTGGGCGCTGGGCGACACCATGGCGGGCACCATGGCAATCATCAACATCATCGCCATCGTCCCGCTCGGCGGGGTGGCCTTCAAGCTGCTGAAGAACTACAACGAGCAGCGCGCCAAGGGCGTCGACCCGGTCTTCCACCGGGACATGGTCCCGGGGCTGAAAAACGTGGAGTACTGGGACGGCTCCGACCCGGTCACCCGCCGCAGCGCGGAGGACCTGAAGGTGGCGGATCATCCGGATCAGTAGCCGCGGCTAGTGTGGTGGCATGACTGAACAGCTTGTGAGAATGACAGCCCACGTCCATGGACACGTCCAGGGCGTGGGTTTTCGTTGGTGGACCCGGTCCCGCGCCCTGGAGCTGGGGCTGCGCGGGTACGCGAAGAACCTCGCCGACGGGCGTGTCGAGGTTGTTGCGGAGGGGGAGCGAGGGAGCGTCGAGAAGCTTTTTGCGCTGCTGAACGAGGAATCGTCGACGGCGAAGCGCCCGGGGCGCGTGGAGTTTGTCGGCGTGCAGTACGGCGAGCCGAAGGGGCTTTCCGGCTTTGAGGAACGCTAAGGACGGGCTGCGGCCCGGGCAGGTACACTGACGCCAATGCACCTGAAATCGCTGACGCTCAAAGGATTCAAGTCCTTCGCTTCAGCGACCACGATGAAATTCGAGCCCGGAATTTGCGCCGTGGTGGGGCCGAACGGCTCCGGCAAGTCGAACGTCGTGGACGCGCTCGCGTGGGTGATGGGGGAGCAGGGCGCGAAGAACCTGCGCGGCGGGAAGATGCAGGACGTGATCTTCGCCGGCGCCGGTGACCGCAAGCCGCTCGGCCGCGCGGAAGTCACCCTCACCTTTGATAACTCGGACAAGCACCTGCCCATCGAGTACACCGATGTAGCGATTACGCGCCGCATGTTCCGCGACGGCGCGTCCGAGTACGAGATCAACGGGTCCAAGGCCCGGCTGATGGACATCCAGGAGCTGCTGTCGGATTCCGGCATCGGCCGCGAGATGCACATCATCGTCGGCCAGGGCAAGCTCTCCGAAATCCTGGAGTCGCGCCCCGAGGAGCGCCGCGCCTATATCGAGGAAGCGGCGGGGGTGCTCAAGCACCGGCGCCGCAAGGAGAAGGCGCAGCGCAAGCTCACCGGCATGCAGGCGAACCTCGACCGCCTTACCGACCTGACCGAGGAGCTGGGCAAACAGCTCAAGCCGCTGGCCCGCCAGGCTGAGGCCGCGAAGCGTGCCGCCACCGTGCAGTCCACGTTGCGCGAGGCCCGCATGTCGCTCGCTGGCCACCAGGTGGTGACGCTGCGCAGCACGCTTCTCGACGCCACCCGCGCCGCCGAACTCCTCGCCGAGCAGGTCGAGACCGCGACTGCCGCACTGGAAGAAGCGGAGCAGACGCAGGCGGAGATCGAGTTCGAGCAGGAGGAGGCGCAGCCGCAGGCGGAGCAGGCTCAGCAGGTGTGGTTCACGCTGTCCACCCTGGCGGAGCGTGCCAATGCGACAGTCCGCATCGCCTCCGAGCGCGCACAGAACGCGGGAGCGCAAGTGCCTTACGCGGGCCAAGACCCGGAGGAGCTGCTGCGCCGCGCAGCATTCGCCGACGAGGACTACAGCGAGGCGCTTGAAGCTGCAGAAGAGGCCGCCGAGAGGCTCGAGACGCTGCGCGAGGAGGTTGCGGAGAAACAGGAAGCGTTCGACGCCGCCGAGCGCGAGCACATGGCGCAGGTGCGCGCGCTCGCGGACCGGCGCGAAGGTGTGGTGCGGCTCCTCGCGCAGGAGGAATCGCAGCAGAGCGCGATCACCGCGGCCGAGGAGGACGTGGCGCGCCTGACCGAGCTGCTCGAAGAGACGCGCACCCGCGCCCGCGCGGCGGAGAAGGAGGCACGCGAGGCCGCCGAGCAGGTGGCCAACGTGGATACGCAGCGCGCGCCCCTGGACGAGGCCCATGTGCGCGCCTACACGGAGTCGGACGCCGCCGACAAGCGCCTCGAGCAACTGCGCGCCCAGCAGCGCGAGCGCGAGCGGGCCGTGTTCACCCTGGAGTCGCGCATCTCCACGCTGCAGGAACAGGCGCCGAAGCAACCGGCGGCGGAGGTCATCAGCGAGGCGGCCCCGCTCGCGGGGCTGGTCACCGCGGAACCGGGCGTGGACCGGGCGCTCTCCGCCGCGCTCGGCCAGTACGCGGAGGCATTGGCCGGCGACGTCACCGCGGAAACGGTCGAGCTCCTCGCGGATGCGGCCCGCACCGTGGTGATCGACCGCAGCGGCGGCAGCGCGTGGCGCCTCGACGCGGAATCCCCGGTGGACTGGCTGCTTGACCACCTGCGCATCGACGCGTCGGTGCTGGGGCCGGTGACGCGTTTGCTTGTCGACGTCGCGCTCACCGACGACCTCCCCACCGCCCGCCAGCTGGTGGACGACGACCCCCGGCTTCGCGCCGTTACGCGCGACGGCGTCGTCGTCGGCGAAGGTTGGGTCGCCGCCGGCACCGGCGCCACCACCTCGGTGGAAGTGAGCGCCCAGATCGAACGCGCCCGCGAGGAACTCGACGTGGCCCAGGCCCAACTCGAGGAGCTCTCGGGCACGCTGGAGGGCGCGAAGCTGGCCGCGGAGGACGCGCGCGTGACCGCCGCGAGCGCGAAGGCGGCGCTGCGCGAATACGACGCGGAGTCTGAGCGCCAGCAGCGCGACCACGAGCGGCTGGAAAAGCAGTGGCAGGCGAACAAACACGAACATGAGCGTGCTGCGCAGCGCGCCACGGAGGCAGAGGCCCGACTCGCCGCCCGCCGCGAGGACTTGGCGCAGACCCGCGACCGGCTCGCCCGCGTCAACGATGAGGACGCGCCCAGTGAGGAACCGTCGTCCGCCCAGCGCGATGCGGCGCAGCAGGAACTGAACCAGGTCAAGGCGATGGAGATGGAGGCCACGCTCGCCTCCCGGTCCGCGCAGGCCGAGGCGGAGCAGCGCGCAGGGCGCGGCGACGCCCTGCGCCGGCAGGCGGAGCACGAGAAGCAGGCGAAGGCACGCCACGACGCGGCGATGCAGAAGCGTCGCGCGCAGGCCGAGCTCGCCCGCACCGTCTCCGAGCAGGGCCGCGACCTGATCGCCCGGATCCAGGACGCGTTGTCCCGTGCGGCGGAGGAGCGTGACCGGTGGCAGGGGAGCGTCGTCAAGCTGCAGGCGCGACTGCAGCAGGCCCGCAGCCAGGTCTCGGCGGCCCGGCAGCAGCTCAAGCGGCTCACCGACAGCGCGCACAATTCGGAGATTGCGCAGTCGCAGGCGCAGGTGCGTATCGACGAAGCCGAGAAGAAGATCACCGAGTCCCTCGGCGTTGCCATCCCGGACCTCCTGCGCGATTACACCCCGGGAGAGGATTTCGATGAGGCCGCCGAACAGGCGCGGCTGAAGCAAGCCGAGAAGGATCTGCGCGCGCTGGGCAAGGTGAACCCGCTGGCGCTCGAGGAGTTCAAGGCGCTCGAGGAGCGCTACTCGTTCCTGTCCACGCAGCTGGATGACGTGATCAAGGCGCGCGAGGATCTCACCGGCGTGATCATCGACGTCGACGCGCAGATCCTGCAACTTTTCACCGATGCGTGGAAAGACGTCGAGGACGAGTTCCCGCGCGTCTTCCACACCCTGTTCCCGGGCGGCGAGGCGCGGCTCGTGCTCACCGAGCCTGACGACATGCTCGCCACCGGAATTGAGATCGAGGCGCGCCCGCCGGGCAAGAAGGTTAAGCGCCTGTCCTTGCTCTCCGGCGGCGAGAAGTCGCTCACCGCGCTCGCGTTCTTGGTGGCCATCTTCCGCGCCCGCCCCAGCCCGTTCTACGTGCTGGATGAGGTCGAGGCAGCGCTTGATGACGTCAACCTTCGCCGCCTCATCGCCCTGCTCAAGGAGCTGCGGGAGGACTCGCAGCTGATCGTGATCACGCACCAGAAGCCGACCATGGATGTGGCGAACGTGCTCTACGGCGTGACCATGCGGGGCGACGGCGTGACGCGCGTCCTGTCGCAGCGAATGCAGCCTGCGGCTGACTAGCTCCGCCGCGCCTGGCACTATGGGTGCCATGGATATGGAACTAGCAATGAACTCGCCACTACTGTGGATCATCGTCGCGATCATCGTCGTTGTCCTCATCATCGTGGGCATCGTCGTGGTCGGGCGCCGCAGGAAAGAAGAAAAGACCGTCTCCTTTGAAAAGACGGAGGAGCCGAAGGAGCTCACCCAGCAGGAGAAATCCGGCAATTACCAGGCCAAGGGTGGTTTCAATTTTGCGCCCGCCGCCGCCCCCGACGCACCTGCGAAGGAGCCGGTCAAGGAGCCAGTGCTTCGCGACGAGCCCGTGGCCCCAGTAGCCAAGGAAGAGCCGAAGGCTGCAGCGGCTCCCATTCCGGAGCCGGTTGAGGAGCCTGTCGCGGAGCCGGTGGAGGATCCGGTTGCGGAGCCGGTTGAGGAGCCCGCACAGAACGAGGCGCCGGTGGAAGCCGCCGACCGCGACACCAGCAATCCCAGCGACTCCAGCGACACCGACGAGACGGTCGTGCTGAACACTGACGAGCCGGAGGCCTCCGAGACCGTCGTGGCCCCGGAGGACGTCGCGCCCACCGAGCAGGAGACCGAAGCCACCGAGGCCGCCGAAGCCGCTGCTGTGACCGCCGAGAGCGCCGGCGCTGCGCGTGAAGCGGGTGCTGAGCCGAGTGATGAGGTGGTCGTCGAGAAGCATGATGCCCCCGCGGAAGAGCTCGACGAGATCGAGCCTGCTGCCGGGCGCATTGGCAAGCTGCGCGGGCGCTTGTCGCGTTCGCAGAACGCAATCGGGCAGGGCTTGCTCGGGATCCTCACTGCCGGCGACCTCGACGAGGACGCGTGGGAGGAGATCGAGGACACGCTGATTATGGCGGACCTCGGCACCAACCTGACCTTGCGTGTCACCGAGAATCTGCGCGAGAAGATCGCGGAGCGCGGCGTGTCCACGGAGGCCGAGGCCCGCGCGATGCTGCGCGAGACGCTCATCGAGGCCGCGCGTCCGGACATGGACCGCTCTATCAAGGCGATGCCGAATGAGGGCAAGCCCGCCGTCATCCTGGTCGCCGGCGTGAACGGCACCGGCAAGACCACCACCACCGGCAAGCTTGCGCGCGTGCTCGTGTCCATGGGCCACTCCGTGGTGCTCGGCGCAGCCGATACGTTCCGCGCCGCCGCTGCCGACCAGCTGGAGACCTGGGGCCGCCGCGTCGGCGCCTCGACCGTGCGCGGTAAGGAGGGCGCGGACCCGGCGTCCGTCGCCTTCGACGCGGTCGCGACCGGCGTGCAGGAGGGCGCGGACGTGGTGCTCATTGACACCGCCGGCCGCCTGCACACCTCCACCGACCTCATGGACCAGCTGGGCAAGGTCAAGCGCGTGGTGGAGAAGAAGAGCAACGTCGACGAGGTGCTGCTCGTGCTCGACGCCACCGTCGGCCAGAACGGTATTGCGCAGGCGCGCGTGTTCCGCGAGGTCGTTGACATCACCGGCGTCGTCTTGACCAAGCTCGACGGTACGGCGAAGGGCGGCATCGTTTTCCAGGTCCAGGAGGAGCTCGGCGTGCCCGTCAAGCTCGTCGGCCTGGGCGAGGGCGCTGACGACCTCGCGCCGTTCGAGGTGGAAAGCTTCGTCGACGCGCTGCTGGGCTAGACCGGCTGAGTTCTGGGCTTTCGCGCCCAGGCACTAGGCTAGAACGAGTTCATTTTTAGCAAGCGCTTTTAGCACGCTTATCGACGAAGCGAACAGGAGTACTGACGTGTTCGAGTCACTGTCCGACCGCCTCCAAGATGCCCTCGGTGGCTTGCGCGGAAAAGGCAAGCTCACCGAGGACGACATTAAGGCGACCACGCGTGAGATTCGCCTCGCCCTGCTCGAGGCGGACGTCTCCCTGACCGTCGTCAAGGCCTTTATCAAGCGGGTGAAGGAGCGCGCGCTCGGTGCGGACGTGTCTGAGGCGCTCAACCCAGCGCAGCAGGTTGTCAAGATCGTTGATGAGGAGCTCACCTCGATCCTCGGCGGGGAGACCCGCCGCCTGAACCTGGCGAAGAATCCGCCGACCGTCATCATGCTCGCGGGCCTCCAGGGCGCGGGTAAGACCACGCTCGCCGGTAAGCTGGCCAACCACCTCTCGAAGCAGGGACACACCCCGATGCTGGTGGCGTGTGACCTGCAGCGACCGGGCGCTGTCCAGCAGCTGCAGATCGTCGGCGAGCGCGCCGGCGTGCAGACCTTTGCGCCGGATCCGGGTACGTCCATCGACTCCTACGAGCACGAGATGGGTTCCTCCCACGGCGACCCGGTCGCGGTGGCGCAGCAGGGCATCGAGCACGCGAAGCAGACCAAGCACGACGTGGTCATTATCGATACCGCGGGTCGCCTGGGCATCGACGAAACCCTGATGACGCAGGCGCGCAACATCCGCGACGCCGTCAACCCGGACGAAGTCCTCTTCGTCATCGACGCGATGATCGGCCAGGACGCGGTGAGTACCGCGCAGGCCTTCGCCGACGGCGTCGACTTCACCGGCGTGGTCCTGACCAAGCTGGACGGCGACGCCCGAGGTGGTGCCGCGCTGTCGATCCGCGAGGTGACCGGCAAGCCGATCCTGTTCGCGTCGACAGGCGAAAAGCTCGACGACTTCGACGTCTTCCACCCGGACCGCATGTCCAGCCGCATCCTCGGCATGGGCGACCTGCTCTCGCTGATCGAGCAGGCCGAGCAGACCTACAACGAGCAGGATGCCGAGGAAGCGGCGACCAAGCTCGCGTCCGGCGAGCTCACACTCGAGGACTTCCTCAACCAGCTGCTCATGATCCGGCGCATGGGTCCGATTGGCAACCTCCTGAAGATGATGCCGGGCGGCAAGCAGATGAACCAGATGGCCGACATGGTGGACGAGAAGCAGCTCGACCGCATCCAGGCCATCATCCGCGGCATGACGCCGGCGGAGCGCGAGGACCCGAAGATCCTCAATGCTTCACGACGCAAGCGCATCGCCAAGGGCTCCGGTGTCGAGGTTTCCGACGTGAACCAGCTGGTGGAGCGCTTCTTTGAGGCGAAGAAGATGATGGGCAAGATGGCCGGCCAGTTTGGCATGGGCGGTGGCATGCCCGGTATGCCGGGGATGCCGGGTGGCCGCTCGGCAACAAAGAAGAAGCCGAAGGGCCGCAAGGGCAAGAACGGCAAGCGTAAGCCGCCGAAGCGACGCGGTGGTGGCGGCGGGATGCCAGGGATGCCGGGGATGCCCGCGATGCCAGGCATGGGCGGCGGCATGCCGGACATGAAGGAGCTAAAGAAGCTGCAGGAGCAGCTTCCTCCGGGGATGGACGGCATGGACCTGGACAACCTCGACTTCGGTGAAGCGATGAAGCGTATGGGGAAGAAGAAGTAACTCCCGCCCCTGCGGTGTGCGCTATATCACTGTAGGTTGTGCGGTATGGAGTTCCCATTCCACTTCCTGCGAACGAATAGCGTCGTCACGTCCCGCTTCGACCAACTGGCGAAGGTTCTCGAGGGCGTGGATGTTGACGCGCTGCGCCAGATCCCCGATCCAGAGATGGAGGCGTTTGCGCGTGATCTTTCGCGTGGGCTTGGTCAGGACTTCGCGCCGACACGCCTCATCACTGCCTCGGTGAACGGTCTCGATGCCCACTCACTGAATTTCCTCTTTTTCGTGTGCTTAAAGCACCGCGTTTCGGCGTTTATCGGGGAATCGGATCTGTACATCGACGCCAGTGGCGTCTATGGTGCGACCGCCGAAATCTCGGCGGTGACAAACTCGATCGCAACAGTCTGGTGCCAGGTGAGCGAGCACACTCTGGACCGCGCGTTTGAGGATGCACTTCGAGCGCCGTCCGACATGGACACCTGGGTGCAAGTGCACAACTTCGGCGATAGCACCGCCGAGTTTGGTGTCCGGATGCGCATGCACCTCCTGGACAACGGCCGTTTCACAATCGTGTGGACCGTTCGTGAGGACAACTCCGATCTTCGGACCCTGACGGTTGCGACCTACGAGGAAGCCCGCGCCGTCCTGCTCGCGTTTGCGGATCATTGCCCGACCCTCAGCGAGTACGAGTGGACCAACGTCGACTTCGTCCCGCGTCTTTATACCTGCGACCTTGTGCAACGCTCCCAGTACAGGCTGCGCCGGTTCGGGGCGATCCGCGACCTGCCGGCGGGCGTCATGGTGCGCCTGCACGACCGGCTCAATTTCTCTTTGGAATTTGGGCGGGACCGCGACGGGCAGTGGCGCGCGACGATGCGCCACGCCTTGAACGGCGGGATGACCCGCACCTTCGATACCGCCGGCGAACTCCTCGAGATTGCGGAAGCCTACGTGGACAACGAGCTTGGAGCGTTGCTTGAGTTCTTCCCGGAGTCGTCTGACATGGCATTGCCCGCCACCCTCACCGTGACGGCGATGGTGCTTCCGGAACGCGCGGCGAGGTGGGCGAACTCGTCGATACGCGAGATGCACCGCGTGCGGGATACGCACAACGGCGCGGTAGCGGGGGCGATGGCGGCTTTTATTGCGCAGGTGAATCAGCAGGCGCCGCATACGCTCGCGCTTAAGCAAAGCAGCGTGGAGGCGCGTGCCTTATCGACGATTTCCGTCCGCAGGCGCGGCTCGCTGCGAACCCTCGACCGGCTGGGCAACCTCGCGCAGCGCTACGGGGTGTCGCTGGTGCTTGACGGTGCACATGTGTTGGTCAACCCCTCGGGAGCCACAGCTGGAGGCGACGTGCGGTGCACACTTGAGCTGTTCGACGGCGACAGGTGCGTGAATCGGTGGGTGTCGGTGTCACCGGCTGCCTTGATGGAAGCGTTGATGGTGTACTTCAGTCATTGGCAGCTGCGACTGACCGTCGAGTCGCTCGAGCGCCCCGACCAGCGGCTGGTGCTCCTCGCGATCCCTCAGGACGCGGATCATGGCTCGTTTCTGCTGAAGGCCTACGGGCCCGGTTGGAGCATGCGGGCCGTCGCAGGACTTTCACAATACGAAGTCGCGGTCGTGTTCTTGAACGCCGCGGAGTCTCCGCACGACATTATTGACTCAGTGCATTGGGAATCGGTGCGCACCGCAGACTTGGCCTTGCCGCGGCGTCCGTACATGCTCGGCTCCAACTCCGGTGACTCGACGACGTTGTACAGCGACGAGGCGTTGGCCACCTACCAGGAGGCGTTTGCCGCAGCGGGCGTCGGCGACTGGATCGGAGTGACCGACAACCGTAGCCCCGAGGACTATTGCCGCGTGTTCCGCCACGATGCTCATGGATGGTACCGAGTGGAGTGGGGGTATAACAATGGCGCCGTCGAGCGCGGGCACGTGCTCACCCGCGACCTCAACCGAGCGTACGAAGTCTTCCGGATGTACGTGGAGGATAACCGGGAGCTCATGCGCGCACTTGACTGGATCGTGGGGGAGGAGGGGGCGCCAGACGGGCAACGGTACGGGGCGCCGGTGCGCCTGTACGTGTCCCGTCCATCAACCGGCGTGCTCGCGCATCACCAGCGGTACGTGCAGGAGTTGTACGTGCAGGACCCGGATCAGTTCGAAGTCCCGGATCCCTCGATGGAGGGACTCGCGGGTGCGCTTGCGCACCTGCTGGGGCACGACGTGAAGGCGCAGCGCGTGCTCACCATTGATGCGCAGATGGACGATCCCCAGGTGTTTAACCGTGTCGTCGACCTAGCATTTCAGCATCACGCCCTGGTGTTTCAGGCCGACTCCGGGTTGCTGGTCAACGGATCCGGGGCGGAAATGCACGAGGTTGGCTTCGCGGGGCTGCGCAATAGCATCGGTACTCTGTGGCACCAGGTCTGCGAGCGCACTATCGACGTGGCCTTTGAAGACGCCCTGCGCGTGCCCGACCCCATCGGCGTGTGGGTCGAAGTGTACGCCGAGGGCCCTGAAGCAATGGCTGCACGCCTCGACGCCGACGGCACGTGGACCCTCCGTTGGCGCCACGTGAACGGGGAAGATGCAGGACAGTACCGCTTGCTCACCCGCCGGGTGGCAGGCTACGCCCAGGCGCGTGAGCTGCTCCTGGCGTTTGCGGACCGGAGTCCGCTGCTCGACCGCCTCGGATGGGGCGAGGCCGCGCCGGCGGACGCCCACTTTGCCACGAGCGCTGGGGAGCGCAGCGAGCTCCCTCTGCGTCGGCTTGACGCGGTGCTCAATCTGCCGGAGGGCACGCTCGTGCGGCTCCACGACGGTCCAGGTGGCGCACTGGAATATGGGCGCGCTGGCAACGGTCAATGGGTAGCCACGCTGGAGACCACACCGTTTGCAACTGTGACCCGAGAGTTTTCCAGCGGCGCCGAACTGGTCGCGTTCGTGCATACGTACCTCGCGGCCGACGACGCGCAGGCGGAAGCGCTCTTCGGCCCGGATGCACCGGTTCGTACACGGTCGCTGTGGGACAACGCGCTCACGGAGATCTCTGCCATGGTCCTCCCGCAGCGAGCCCAGGCGTGGACCGATGCATCGGTCCGCCACTTCCACCGCATGCACGCGGACACCGCCGAGGATGCACCCGCCGAGCTTAAGACCTTCTTCTCCGAGCTGCAGCAAGCACAGCCGGCACCCGGTACGATCCGCGGGCGCGCCGGCAACGAGGTCGGGCTCCGCGCGATGACACGTGTGTGGGTGCCCAAGGCCGCGCTCGACGGGGTCCTCGCAGACATCGTGCGCCTTGCGCCCCTGTACGGGGTCTCGGTCGTGCTCAACGGGGCGCACGTCTTCTACAACGCCACCGGAGGCGAGGAGACACCGCTCAGCGGATTGACGCTCGGTGCGAACAACACGATCGTCCAGTTCTGGGTCGACGCCACCGTTCCCGCGTTCGCGCAGGGGTTGCAGCTTTTGTCCCGCGCGGACGAGCTCGTGGTCGCGGCCAGCATCACGCTCGACTCGGGCCGTTCGGAGCCGGACCTGCAGTACTACTGGCTCACCATCCGTGAGGCCCCGGGCGGCTATTCGGCCACGTACGAAATCCCGGGCAGCATTGTGTACTCGGTCGAGGGACTCGCTGAACCGGATGTGCTGCACCTCTACGCCACAATGGCGCAGTCGCCGGCTGCGGTGGTCGAAGCGGCCCAGTGGCACAGCGCCACGCGGGCACCGGATGCACCTTCCCGCTTCCAGATACAGTCAAATCTCTTCGAGCCCGTGTCTCTCGACCCGGATAGTCTGGACGCGCTGCGCCGGGTGGAGTTGCCCACAAAGGGCGACTTCATCCAGGTAATGGATTCCGCGGTGGAGGGCGACTACGTCCTGGTGATCAATGACTGCGGCGCGCTGCGCAGCCGGTTCGTGGTCGGGTGGGGCCACGACTTCGGGCAGATTGAAAACTTCCAGCGCAAGACGAACAGCCTGGCCGAGGCCCTCGCGCTCGCCGAGCACTATGTTGCGGGCGATCGCCAGACGTTCGTGGCGCTGGGGTGGAAGCGTCGCAAAGTGCGCTAACGCCCCGAGCGGGCTGCTAATCGACGCCTACTCGCGCCCCAGCATCGGCACCTCCGGTGCCTCCCCGTCGCCGACGGGGACGTGCGCGTTTGGGTCGGGGAACAGCGGCGGGATGACGTACTCCGTGGGTGGCGCGCCTGCTGCGCCCTCGCCGTCTTGCCCCGGATCGGGCTGCGTGTAGGCGATGTCCAGCGTGTCAAAGACCCGGCGCAGCTCCTGCCACACCAGCGGCGTCAGCGTGGCCATGTACGCGTTCGAGATGTGGTTCTGGTCGCGGTAGACGTACACGTTGCCGATCTGGGGGCGGCACAGTTCGGCGTCGCAGAACCACCCGGCGGTGTCCACACTGAACTGGTTGCGCGAGCCGTCGAGGTACTCGGCAGCCGGGTCGACGGGGGCGTAGACGTCCTTGGTGGCCATGGAGCACTCCTCCTCGGTGTGGCCGCCGACGACGCAGATGTTCGGGTCCATGATTTCCCCGAAGATGTCAAAGATCCACGGATTGTCGCGGAATCCCAAGAAGGGAAGGTCGTTGGCGGCGAGCTCGTCCCACAGGTTGAGGTAGGAGTCCGGGACGTGGTCCACGGACACCGTCACGTCTCCCGCGTGGCCTTCCGGGCGCGTCGAGGTGGAGACCACCAGATCCGGGTCCAGGTTGACGATCTCGTTGAACGCGTTGACGCTCCACTCCTGGCAGACCTGGGAGACGAGCTCGCCGCTCTGCGCGGCGTCCAGGATGAGCGGGCACGTCTGACGGACGTACGGGATCACCTTGAACCCGTGTTCCTTGCCCAGGCGGTCTAAGGGGATCACGTACGGCTCGATGTGGGAGCCGCCCACCATGACCACCGTCGTGTCCGCCTCCGGGTCGCCGTACACGCAGTCAGGGCGCGGCATGGTGTCCGCGTCCTGGTTCTGGAACACCATGCAGCCGTCGGTACCTGCGGGCGGGTAGACACCGGCGATGAGGTTCGGGTCCGGCTGCGGGGGCACGTCCGGAACGTTCGCACCCGCCAGGGCCAAGGCGCCGGGATAGAAGGTGTCATTGAGCGGCTTTTCCGCCTCCTGAACCTTCTGGTTCCACAGCGGTTGGATCGTAAAGGTAGCGGCGACCAAGCAGGTGACAATCACGCCCCCGACCGCGCGGGCTGCACCGGCGGGGGTGCGGAGTGACCTGCGGGCGTCGAGAAGCGGCGTGTCCGTGGCGGTCGGGCGCTTCCGGTGCTGGCGGAGCGGCTCTTCAAGCAGCTCGTGGGTGACGTGCGCGAGGGCGAGAGACACGATGATGACAATCGTGCCCACCCAGGCCGGCGGGGTGCCAAAACCGCCGATAACGGTGACGATGATGAGCAGCGGCCAGTGCCAGAGATACAGCGAGTAGGCGATGCCGCCCAGCCAGGTCATCGGCTTAGACGCGAGTACCGTGGAGACCGGGTTGTCGTTGCCGCTGAGGATCACCAGCGCGGCGCCTACGAGGGGGAGCAACGCGACTGGACCCGGGAACGCGAGCGAATTGGCAACCACGGCGCCCGTAATCGTGATGCACACGACGCCAAGCGCCGACGTCAACCAGGCGATGCGTTGCGGGAAGAAGCGCGAACGCGGGACGAACGCGAGGAGCGCGCCGAGCGAGAGCTCCCAGGCGCGGGAGAACGTGGAGTAGTAGTTCGCGCCGGTGCCGATAAACCCGAAGCGGGACGCCCACGCGAAGGAGGCGACGGTGATGAGCGCGAGCACGATCACGGCGCCGCGGCGGGCGAGCGTGCGTGGCAGCTTGCACTTGGTAATCAAGACAGCGACGAGCGTGCCGAAGAGGATGCCAAAGAGATAGAACTGGCCCTGGACCGCCATGGACCACAAATGCTGCAGTGGCGACGTGTCCTGGCTGGCGGCCGCGTAGTCCGCGTCCTGCGCCATGAGCTCCCAGTTCTGGTAGTAGAGCATCGACGCGGTGAACTGGGCCGCGAGCTCGTCGCTCATGAGCTCCGGGGTGAGGTAATGCACCGCGATAAGCACCGCCAGAATGACGACGACGAGCGCAGGGACCAACCTACGAATGGTTCGCCAGAGCGGCCACCATGGATTGAGGTTGGGGTTCGGGCGCAGTGCGTAGCGCAGCTGGCCGCCCAGGAAGAAGTAGCCGGAGAGCAGGAGGAACACGTCCACGCCGCCGGATACGCGGCCGACGAAGACGTGGAAGAGCACGACGAGCGCAATTGCGTATCCGCGAAGGCCGTCGATGTCCACGCGGTAGGACGAGGGGCGCGGGCGGGGGTGCGCGCCAGGAGACTGCTGCGCCTGCCGCGCCGTAAGTGACTGCTGCGCCGTTCCTTCGCCCATAAGCCCGTAAAACCCCTACAACATCATGAAAATTTTGGTACTATCCGGTTCAATTCGCTGAAGACATTACCGGCTCAACTGCCCGATTTGAAAAAACTTGGCCCCGTTGGGCGTGGTACTTCGTTTTGGTGTATGTGACTCAACCGGGTAATGTAAGTGGGGTTGCCTGGTGGTTTGCCGCCCCAGGGGACAGCACAATCTGCGTACGCGCCGGACCCGTCTGGTCCGCGCCCCGGAAGGTCGGGAGCGCGGCGGTCGGCCGGCCAGTCACGCGCAGGGTAAAGAAGAAGGGTTGAACCGGCTCGCCGACAAGTGGCGGGTGTCTGCACTGCCCAGTGACCGAAAAGGAAGTTTTTCATGGCTGTCAAGATCAAGCTGCAGCGTGTGGGTAAGATCCGCAACGCACAGTACCGTGTTGTCATCGCTGACTCCCGCACCCGTCGTGACGGGCGCGTCATCGAGAACATCGGCATCTACCACCCGAAGGAAGAGCCGTCGCTCATCCGCATCGACTCCGAGCGTGCTCAGTACTGGCTGGGCGTCGGCGCGCAGCCGACCGAGCCGGTCCTCGCTCTGCTGAAGGTCACCGGTGACTGGCAGAAGCACAAGGGCGAAGAGGGCGCCGAGGGCACCCTGAAGGTCGCTCCGGAGAAGAAGACCAAGCTCGAGCTGTTCAACGAGGCGCTCGAAGAGGCCAACAACGGCCCGACCGCCGAGGCCATCACCGAGAAGCGCAAGAAGGCGAAGGAAGAGGAGGAAGCCAAGGCTGCTGCCGAGGCTGAGGCCGCTGCCGCCGCCGAGGCTGCGGAGAAGGCTGAATCCGAAGAGGCAGAGGCTTCCGAGTCCTCCGAGGAGAAGGCTGAGGAGTCCGAGGAGAACTAAGCGTCTCTCGCATTGCATGAGCCCCCGCTGCGCCACCTGGCGCGCGGGGGTTTGTTCGTTGCAGTGGGGCAGTGTTGACGCGCGCTCGGTGCTCCGGTGAGGGCGTTGGTGCGCAAACCGGCGACTCTGGTCCACTGAACGCCCGTGTTAGGCTTGCTGATTATGCAGCTCAACATAGGAAAGGTCGTGAAATCCCACGGCATCAAAGGCGAGGTCGCCGTCGAGGTCACGACGGATGATCCGGATGTGCACTTCGCCGTCGGTGAGTCCCTGACCGGCAAGCAGGCTGGGAAGGAACAGCAGCTCACCGTCAAGACGATGCGCCCGCACCAGAAGCGGCTCCTGGTCAGCTTCGAGGAGATCCCCGACCGCACCGCTGCCGACAGCCTGCGTGGCATGAAGTTTTACGCCGAACCGCTCGAACACGATGCGGACGAAGACGGCTACTACGACCACGAGCTCACTGGTCTTGAAGTCCGCATGGGCGGAGCGCGTATTGGCGAGGTCACCGGCATCATGGACACTCCGAACCGCAAGATCCTCGAAGTGGACTACCAGGGCAGGGAAGTGCTCATCCCCTTCGTCATGGACATCGTCCCGGAGGTGGACCTGGAGCAGGGCTACCTGACCATCACCCCGCCGGAGGGGCTGCTCGATGTCTAGCCACATCCCGCAGCTGCGACTGGACGTCATCACCATTTTCCCCGAATACCTGGAACCGCTGCGCCACGCGCTGTTGGGCAAGGCCATCGAGCAAGGAATCCTGCAGGTCGGCGTGCACAATCTGCGCGACTGGGGGCAGGGAAATCACAAGTCCGTGGACGCCCCGCCACTTGGCGGCGGTCCCGGCATGGTGATGAAGCCGGACGTGTGGGGCCCGGCGCTAGACGCGGTCGCCGCGGGCACCTCCAATACGGATGAGCTCACGACCGCGGCGGCGCACAGGAACGATAAGGTGCGCCACGACCAGCGAAACGACGTCGCCCCGCGGCCCTACGACGCGCGCGACGTCCGCGACGGCGAGGACCCGGACGCCCCGCTGTTGCTCGTGCCCACCCCGGCGGGCGCGCCGTTTACGCAGGCGGATGCCCAGGCGTGGTCGCGTGAGCGGCATATCGTCGTCGCCTGCGGGCGCTACGAGGGGATTGACCAGCGCGTCTTCGAGGACGCAGCAACGCGCTACCGCGTGCGCGAGGTGTCCATCGGAGACTACGTGCTCATCGGTGGCGAGGTGGCCACCCTTGTCATCGCAGAGGCCGTGATCCGGCTGATCCCCGGCGTGCTGGGCAATACGCAAAGCCACGAGGACGACAGCTTTTCCGACGGGCTGCTCGAGGCCCCCAGCTATACCAAGCCGCGCAGCTGGCGCGGGATCGATGCCCCAGAGGTGCTCTTTTCCGGCGATCACGGCAAGGTGGAGCGGTGGCGTCGGCAAGCATCGCTCTCCCGCACGCAGGCGGTACGCCCGGACCTTGTCGCCCGCGCACGCGAGCGCGACGAGCTCACCGACGAGGACACCTTTTACCTCGATTCCCGCCCAGTGATCACCGGCCTCGATGTCCTCCTCGACCCCCGCAGCTGGTCGAAGGTGCGCAAGCGGTTGCGCCGCGAGCTCGCTAAAGCCGGTTACCGCATTGACGACGCCACGCTCACCGAGCGGAAAGGCCCCGTCTGCTTCGAGCCGTCGATGCTCGAGCAGGTCTACGAGCAGGAGCACGGGCGCGCGCCCGCAGAGCCGCTGTGCCGGCTCGAGATCACCGGGCGCACCACGCTGAGCAACGCCGAGGCGACCAAGGCTGTGGTGGCCGCGCTGCCGCGGGGTACCCAGTGGGTGGGCACGACGCGGTCGCTAGACTCACACGAATGACATCTCTCGCAGCGACCATCGCGACAGAACTCAACGTACAACCATCCCAGGTCGAGGCGGCGCTGAAGCTGCTCGCCGAGGGCAACACGGTCCCGTTCATTGCCCGCTACCGCAAGGAGGCAACGGGCGGCCTCGACGACGCGCAGCTGCGCCACATCGAGGAGCGTCACACGTACCTCGTGGAGCTTGAGGAGCGCAAGCAGGCGGTCATCGAGGTGATCGAGGAGCAGGGCAAGCTCACCGACGAGCTCAAGCGCGCCATCCTCGACGCCGACACGAAGGCCCGCGTGGAGGACCTTTACCTCCCGTACAAGAAGCGCCGGAAGACGAAGGCGGACATCGCGCGCGAGGCAGGACTCGAGGAGCTCGAGCAATTGCTTATCGACGCTCCCACGTCCGACCCCGCAATCCTGGCCGAAAAGTTCCTCTGCGAGGGCTTCGAGGACACGAAATCGGCCCTCGACGGGGCCCGCGCAATCCTGGTGGACAGGTTTGCCACCGACGCGGACCTGGTCGGCGAGGTACGCGAGCGCCTCTACACCACAGGCACGATGCGCTCTGGCGTCGTGGAAGGCAAAGAAGCCGAGGGCGCGAAATTTAAGGACTACTTCGACTTCAACGAGCCGTTCGAGTCCTTGCCCTCACACCGCATCCTGGCACTGCTGCGTGGCGAGAACGAGGGCGTGCTCACGCTCGACCTGGATGCGGGCGACGAGTCCGTCTACGAGGGCATGATCGCCGAGCGCTTCGACCTGCCGGTGAAAGACAGCGAGTGGCTGGCCAAGGCAGTGAAGTGGGGGTGGCGCACGAAACTGCAGGTCTCCGCAAACCTGGATACCCGCGTGCGCTTAAAAGAGAAGGCCGAGGAGGGCGCGCTCGAGATCTTCAAGACGAACCTGCGCGACGTGCTGCTGGCCGCCCCGGCGGGCCAGCGGTCCACCCTCGCCCTGGACCCGGGGTATCGCAACGGCGTGAAGTGCGCGGTCATCGACGGCACCGGCAAGGTCCTCGACACCACGATCGTCTATCCGCACCAGCCGCAGAACCAGTGGCAGCAGGCGGTGCAGACCCTGTCCACGCTCTGCGCGCAACACGGTGTGGAGCTCATCGCGGTGGGCAACGGCACCGCCAGCCGTGAGTCGGAAAAGCTCGCCGGCGAGGTCGCGGATCTTATCGCCCAGGCGGGCGGGCAGCGCCCGACCCCGGTCGTGGTCTCCGAGTCCGGCGCGTCCGTCTACTCTGCGAGCCCGATTGCGGCCGAGGAGTTCCCGGACATGGACGTTTCCCTGCGCTCTGCCGTCTCCATCGCGCGGCGCCTGCAGGACCCGCTCGCGGAGCTGGTGAAGGTCGACCCGAAGTCCATCGGCGTGGGCCAGTACCAGCACGACGTGAACCAGGCTGCGCTCGCCCGCACGCTGGACGCGGTGGTCGAGGACGCGGTGAACTCGGTCGGCGTGGATCTCAACACGGCATCCGCACCGCTGCTCGAGCGCGTGGCGGGGGTGAGCGCCACCATTGCGAAGAACATCGTGGCCTACCGCGACGAGCACGGCTCCTTCACCTCGCGCAAGGAGCTCGGCAAGGTGCCGCGCCTGGGCCCGAAGGCGTTCGAGCAGTCCGCTGGCTTTTTGCGCGTGCAGGGCGCCGCGAACCCCCTCGACGCGTCGGCGGTGCACCCCGAGGCGTACCCCGTGGTTGAGCGGATTGCCGCGGCGACGGGGCTGGACACCAAGGGGCTCATCGGCAACAGTGCCGTGCTGACCAAGCTCAAGCCCGCCGACTTCGCCGACGAGACCTTCGGCGTGCCCACCGTGACCGACATCATCGCCGAGCTGGATAAGCCGGGCCGCGACCCGCGCCCGGAGTTCAAGACGGCCACGTTTAAGGAAGGCGTGAACAAGGTCAGCGACTTGACCCCGGGCATGATCCTCGAGGGCACCGTGACCAACGTCGCCGCGTTTGGCGCGTTCGTTGACGTCGGGGTGCACCAGGACGGCCTGGTCCACGTCTCCGCGATGAGCAAGCAGTTCGTCTCGGACCCGCACGACGTGGTGCGCTCCGGCGAGGTGGTCAAGGTGAAGGTCATGGAGGTCGACGTTGAGCGTCAGCGCATCGGCCTGAGCTTGAGGCTTGACGACGAACCCGGGCAGGACCCCAAGCGCGGCGGCGGCAAGCCCGCCGGAAAGCCCGGCGGCAAGCAGCAGCGGGGCGGGAAGCAGCGTCGCGGCGGGAAGGGGCGCGGTGGCGTCGATAAGCGAGGGGCTCAAGGCGGGTCGATGGCGGACGCGCTGAAGCGAGCGGGATTTGGTAAATGACCCGGGCTTATGTAAGCTTTCTCGAGTTGTTGTAGGCGACATGAACCAGCCGAGCGCCCGTTTGGGAGAAGCCGCTAGGGTCCTCTGTCCTTAAACGTAAAGGATTGCTTCATATGAGCAACGGCATTATTGATCTTGTAGACGCAGGTCAGCTGCGCGATGACATCCCGGACTTCCGCGCCGGCGACACGCTTGACGTGCACGTGAAGGTGATCGAGGGTTCGGTGACCCGTACCCAGGTCTTCACCGGCTTCGTGGTGCGTCGCCAGGGTGGCGGCATCCGTGAGACCTTCACCGTGCGTAAGGTCTCCTTCGGTATCGGCGTTGAGCGTACCTTCCCGGTGCACTCCCCGAACATTGAGAAGATCGAGGTTGTCCGCAAGGGTGACGTCCGTCGTGCGAAGCTGTACTACATGCGCGATCTGCGCGGTAAGGCAGCCCGCATCAAGGAGCGTCGCTAGTCTGCGGCACCGGCGCCCCGCCCACCGACACGATTCGGTGGGCGGGGCGTTTTTGTATGTCCGGGGGCCCGGCGCTGCTAGAGTATGCGAGGTGACGAACGTGAATGGACCAGTAAGCGGCTCGAACCCAGGCAGGGGAGAGTCGGAGTACCCGCGTGACACGACGGTGCCCTCTGTGCCGGCCGCGCGCGCCGGGGCGGAAGACCGTGTCGCTCAGGGGAAGGCGGGCAAGCCGGGGAAGTCTGGCTCGTCGGAATCCTCGGAATCTTCGGAGTCCAAGGAGATGCCGTGGTACGTGGAAATCCCCATGGTCATCGTGCTGACGCTCGTGTTTATCTTCCTCATCCAGACCTTCATCGGGCGCCTGTACGTGATCCCGTCCGGGTCGATGGAGCCCACCTTGCACGGCGAGAACGGGTCGGGGGACCGCATCTTCGTGGAGAAGCTCACCTACGCCTTTGATGACCCGGAGCCCGGCGACGTGATCGTCTTCAAGGGCACGGACTCGTGGAACACCGGGTTTGAGACCAACCGCTCCGACAACCCGGTGATCCGCGGCGTGCAGGAAGTTGGCTCGTGGGTGGGCCTCGTGCCTAAGGACGAGAACACTCTGGTCAAGCGAATCATCGCCGAGGGCGGGCAGACCGTGTCCTGCCAGGAGGGTGACCCGGCCGTCATGGTGGACGGCCAGCCGATCCAGCAGGACTACATCATGAAGCCCTCGTACTACCCGGTGGACCCGTCGACCGGCTCCGACGCGTGCGGTGGACAGTACTTTGGCCCGCTCGAAGTGCCGGAAGACCACTACTTCATGATGGGCGACAACCGCACGAATTCTTCCGACTCCCGCTACCACATGGGCGACGGCGAAGAGGGGACGATTCCGCGTGAGAACATCCGCGGCAAGGTCCTCGGCATCGTCTTCCCGCTGAACCGTTTCGGCGGCGTGGAGAGCCCGGACATCCAGCAGTAGGCTGGTCCGCTGTCGATGGCTCGTGTCCGCAGGCTCAAACAGCTGCGCACCTACGAGGTAGCGCTGGACAACGCCGGGCTCGGCCCGGTAGCCGGCGTGGACGAAGCAGGGCGGGGTGCCTGCTTTGGCCCGATTACGATCGCCGCGTGCGTGCTCCCGACGAGCCCGGTAAAGGAGCTCGAGGGCCTGACCGACTCGAAGCGGCTCACGGCGCGCCGCCGCGAGTTGCTCTTCGACCCCATTCGAGAGTGCAGCTTGGCGTACGGGATCGTGCATATCTCGGCTAAGGAGATTGACCACCGCGGCATCCAGGCCGCCAACCTGGACGGCGCGCGCCGCGCCGTAGCCCAATTAGAGATCCAGCCTGGCTACGTACTCATGGACGGCTTCCGCGTGCCCGGTATGCCGGCCGCGCAACTTCCCGTGATCGGCGGGGACGCCGCCGCGCGGTGCATTGCGGCGGCGAGCATCCTGGCCAAGGTGAGTCGCGATCGGCTCATTACGCAAATGTCGCAGCAGTACCCCGGCTACGGGCTGGAGGGACACAAGGGCTACGGCACGAAGGCGCACATGGATGCGGTGCGCCGCCACGGCGCGACCCCGGAACACCGCTATAGTTATGCAAACGTCAAGCAGGCGATCGAGTGTTACGAAAAAGGGGTGCTTGCATGAGCGCTGAGGAACTGGACAACTACGAGTCTGAGGTGGAGCTGTCGCTGTACCGGGAGTACCGCGACGTAGCCAGCCAGTTCTCCTACGTGGTGGAAACGGACCGCCGTTTCTACCTGGCCAACGCGGTCGAGCTGATCCCGCACACCGAGGGCAAAGACGTGTACTACGAGGTCCGCATGTCCGACTGCTGGGTGTGGGACATGTACCGCGCCGTGCGTTTCGTGCGCTACGTCCGCGTCATCACCTACAAGGATGTCAACATTGAGGAGCTGGACAAGCCCGACCTGACCTTCCCAGACCGCTAAACACCACGGTTGCTCGCTTCCCTCATCGGGGGCGACGACCGCGAAGCAACACCGGTGGCGCAGTATCCTGCGCCACTTTTTTCGTTTGTGATGGAACCGCGGCCCCTTTTCCGGAGTCTAACTAAGTACGGGGTTTTACACCCGCGCTGAAAGCAACGAACGTTCAGACACAGTAAGACACGGATTCTCAGGAGGGGCCATGCACAATCACACATCACACCACGACCCGCACCAGCGATCCGGGCCGCCGATCGGCCTGAATGACCAGTACGAGCTGGGATATGCGGGGGAGGCGGGCGCGATCGCGTGGTACGAGGAGCTGGGCTACCAGCTGCTCGCGCACCGCGCCCGCGTGAAGGCGGGTGAAATTGACGCGGTGCTTCGCGCGCCGGACGGGACCATCGTGTTCCTTGAGGTCAAAACGCGCCGCGGCACAGCGTTCGGCGCGGCGGAGTCGGTCACACCCCGCAAGCTCGCCACGATGCGGCGCTGCGCCGGGCAGTGGCTGAGCCAGCACCACCTGCCCGAGGCACGGTGGGCGCGCTTCGACGTGGTTGAGGCGGTCTTTGACGGCACCCAGCTGCACTTCCACCGCTTCGAGGGGGTCGAAGATGGCGCTTGCTAGCACCCAAACCGCGACGGTTGAGGGCGTCGTCGCCCACCCGGTCACCGTGGAGGCCAACGTCGGCCCCGGTCTACCCGGCGTCCACATGGTCGGACTTGGCGACGCCGCCGTGAAAGAATCCCGCGAGCGCATCCGCACCGCTGTCGCCAACGCCTCGCTGCCGTGGCCGCGCACCAAGATCATGGTCTCGCTCTCGCCCGCGCACCTGCCCAAAGCCGGATCGCATTTCGACCTGCCCGTCGCCCTGGCGGTACTGGGCAGTATGGACCCGCGCACCCAGCGCACCATCGGACGCACCCTCTTCCTCGGTGAGCTCGCCCTCGACGGCACCTTGCGCCGGGTCGAAGCGATCCTGCCGATGCTCCTGCAAGCACGCAGCCGCACCGACATCGATACCATCGTCGTCCCCACGGCCAACGCCGATGAGGCGGCACTCATCGCCGATCCCCGCACGTTCACCGCCGATTCGCTCACGCACGTGTGGAGCTGGCTTCTCGACGCCACGCCGCTCCACCCCGTCGCCCCCGTTGCCCCCGGCACCTCAGCGCGCTCGGGGAGCGGGGCGGCTGCGCTCGACTTCGCGGACATCGCCGGCCAGGTCCTTGAGCGGCGGGCGATGGAAGTCGCCGCCGCCGGTGGCCACCACCTGATGATGGTGGGCCCGCCCGGGTCCGGGAAGTCGATGCTGGCGGAGCGGCTACCGTCGATTATGCCCCCGCTCACCGACGCCGAACGGATCGAATGCACGGCGCTGCACCAGGCCGCGGGTATCGCCAAAGGCGCGCTTGTGCAGGAGCGGCCGTTTATCGCGCCGCACCCGTCGTTGACCAAGGCGGCGTTGCTGGGCGGCGGGGCGCACATCCCGCTGCCGGGAGCGGTGAGCCAGGCTCACCGCGGCGTGCTTTTCCTCGACGAAGCCTCCGAGATCCCCGCCCGCGTTCTGGACGCGCTGCGCATTCCGCTGGAGCAGCGGGAGGTGCAGCTCCAGCGCGGGCGCCGGACCGTGCGGTACCCGGCCGCTTTCCAGCTGATCCTGGCTGCGAACCCGTGCCCCTGCGGCGGGGAGGCAACGCGGTGCCGCTGCACACCGGGGGAGCGGGCGCGGCACCTCGCCAACATCTCCGGCCCGCTGCGCGACAGGCTGGACCTGTACGTGCGCACGACAGCGCAATCGGCGGTGCTCAGCCCGGAGGACGCCGAGCCGTCCGCCGTTATCGCCGACCGCGTCGCCGCGGCGCGGGAACGCGCAGCCAGCCGCTGGGCTCAGGCTGGGGTCGGTGGGGAGGAGGCCGCGACCAATGGCGCGGTGGCGTCGACACTGATCCGGAGGCACTACCCGGCCGATGAGACCGGCATGATCTTCCTCTCCAACAAACTCGGGCACGGCGAGCTGACGCAGCGTGGCGTGGACAAGGTGCTCAAGCTGGCGTGGACGCTCGCCGACCTCGAGGCTGCCGACACCCCTGACATCGACCACGTCGCGCGGGCGGCGGAGATGCACGCGCCCGCGCCAGAGGAGGAGGCAGCATGACCCCCAGCAACCTTGAGTCCTGGGCCTACCTCTCCCGAGTAATTGAGGGCCCCTCCCGCCACCTCCAGGAGATGCTGCGCGCCGGCCGCGATGCCGACGAGATCGCCCGCGGCATCCGCACCCGGGCGAGCTGGCTCGGCCCACTGGCTGGCACGACGGAGCGCCGGTACGACTGGGACCGCCCGGCCGCGGACCTGGAGACAGCGCACGAGCACGGCTACCGCTTGCTCACCCCGGAACACGCGGGGTGGCCGAGCGAGCGCATCGAGGAGTCCTTTGTCGCGGGGGCATTGCACAGCCGGGAGAACATGGACTTCGCCATTGCGGACGGGTCGGCCCCGCACACCCTGTGGGTGCGCGGTGCGACCGACCTGGCGGCACTGTTCGCGCAGTCGGTGGCCTTTGTGGGTACGCGAGCGTCGAGTAGCTATGGGCATCAAGCTACGCAGGACCTTGTGGGCTCGGTGGTCAAGCAGCGCTACACCGTTGTCTCTGGTGGGGCGATCGGGATCGACACGGCGGCGCACGAGACCGCGCTCGCGGCGGGCGCGCCGACCATCGCGGTGGCCGCCTGCGGGCCCGGGGTGGTGTACCCGAAGCGCAACGAAAAGCTCTTCCGGCGCATCGTCGCCGCGGGAGGCGCGCTGGTGACGGAATACCCGCCGGGCGTGACGCCGGATCGGCACCGCTTTCTCACGCGCAACCGGCTCGTCGCCGGACTGACGCAGGGCAGCGTGGTGGTCGAGGCGGCGTTTCGCTCCGGCGCGCTGAACACGCTGAAGTGGGCGCGCTACTACAACCGGCAGGCAATGGCGGTGCCGGGGTCAATACTCGGGCCCAACTCGCTCGGCACTAACCTGGCCATCCGCGCCGGGAACGCCACGATGGTGCTCAGCGGAGACCAGATCCACGAGCAGTGCGGTCACATTGGCCAGATTGACGCGGAGGGGCAGCTGGAGATGCAGTTTCAGGCAGACCCGATCCAGCAGCTCAGCCACAACGAACTCCGCGTGTTTGATGCCACCCCGCCCGCCGCCTCAGCGGGGCGCGACGCCGAGCGCATCGCCGCCGACGCCGGGTTGAGCACGGGTCTCACCGTCCACCTCCTCATGGAACTCGAGCGACGCGGCCTGGTCCAGCGTGAGCGCAGGCAGTGGTCCCGCGCGGTGCGCAGCAAGGAGAGTGCGTAAACTCCTGGGGCATGAGTGACTTCAGCGCCGAGTCGCAGTTCCTTGCCGCCGTCGCGGACTTTGCGGACTACGCCCGCGACGTGCGCAACCGTTCCAGCAACACCGTGAAGGCCTACGAGGCGGACCTGCGCAGCCTGTCCAGCTACGTCACCACCTTGGACCAATTCACGCTGGAGACGTTGCGCACCTGGCTTGCCGACGCCTCCCGCGCCGGCAAGGCACGCTCCACCCTCGCCCGGCGGACCGCCACCGCCCGCAGCTTCTCCACGTGGGCGACCAAACAGGGGCTGCTTCCCCGCGACGTCGCGGCGCGCCTGGTCACCTCCCAATCCCAGCGGCCCCTGCCCACAGTGGTGAGCGCCACGCGCGCTGGCGACCTCGTCGAGGCCGACACCGCCGACGACGCGCACCCCGCCGAGGCGCTTCGTGACCACGCCATCCTCGAATTGCTCTACGCCACCGGCATCCGCGTCGGCGAACTCACTGGCTTGAACACCGCGGACGTCGACTTCGCCCGACAGACGGCAAAGGTCACCGGTAAGGGCAACAAGCAGCGCACCGTGCCCTTTGGCCAGCGGGCCAGCCTGGCCGTACAGGACTGGCTCGAGCAGGGCCGCGAAGAGCTCGCCGCCGATACCGACGCGCTCTTCGTGGGCAGCCGCGGCGGGCGGATTGACCAGCGTCAGGTCCGGCGCATCGTCGAGCGGGCTGCCGAGCGCGCCGGGATCGCGGACGTTTCACCCCACACGCTTCGCCACACCGCGGCCACCCACATCCTGGAGGGCGGCGCGGACCTGCGTGTGGTGCAGGAAATGCTGGGGCACTCGAGCCTGCAGACCACGCAGATCTACACCCACGTCTCCGCCCAATGGCTGCGCAAGGTCTACGAGCAGGCGCATCCGCGGGCGTAGGGGGTTGGCTTAGGGGACGGGTTTGAGCCGGATCAACGGGGCCGAGAGGAGCGAAAGCGGGTCGATGTAGCGCTCCTTGCCCACGATCGCGCCCCAATGCAGGCCGTCGTGCCGGTTGGGCGCGTTGGCGGGGGAGTAGGCGAGCGCGCCGATGATGTCGCCCTCGCCGACGGGGTCCCCCTTGCGTAGCTCGGTGCGTACGGGTTGGTAGGTTGTGCGGATTCCATCCGCGTGGGCGATGGAGACGACGGGTGTGTCGGCAATCGTGCCCACGTAGTGGACCGTGCCGTCGCCGGCGGCCAGGACGGGGTCGCCGGGGCGGGCGGCAAGGTCGACGCCGCGATGGCCGGGCTGCCAGTTCTTTTCCGGGATGTTCGCGGGGCGGGTCACGCGGGAAGCGTGCGCGGTGCCGGTGGTGGGGTCCACCCACGCGAGGGTCGGCGGGCAGGAGATGAGGAGCGCGAGGGTGGCGAGGATGAGGGCGGTGAGGGGTGGGCGCGGCGTCGTGAAGCGATACATGCCTCAGTTACATCACAACAAACGGCGCAAAGGAACCCTAAACGAAAAATCTGTGGATAGGTGCTGGGGGTTATCCACAACCGCGCAGCGCAATTAGGATTTTGCGCCTGAGGTGCGTATACTCACTCGGGCAGTCCGCGCCTTGCGCGAGGCTGACTCCGCGCGCCGGCAAACGCCAGCCGAGCAACGGTCCCTTGAAAGGGCGCGAGGCGGGCACGGTGCCAGGGTGTGGGATAAAAACCCGCACGTTTGACCAGTATTAACCGAACTATTTTCTCCAAAGGAGACATTCCCATGGCAGTTGTAACCATGCGCGAACTCCTCGACGCAGGTGTGCACTTTGGCCACCAGACGCGTCGTTGGAACCCGAAGATGCGTCGCTTCATCTTCACCGATCGCAACGGCATCTACGTTATCGACCTGCAGCAGACGCTGACCTACATCGACGAGGCATACGAGTTTGTCAAGGAGACCGTCGCGCACGGCGGCACCCTCCTGTTCGTCGGTACCAAGAAGCAGGCACAGGAGCCGATCCAGGAAGAGGCAGAGCGCGTCGGCATGCCGTACGTGACCCACCGCTGGCTCGGTGGCATGCTCACCAACTTCCAGACCGTGTCCAAGCGAATCGCCCGCATGAAGGAACTGCAGGCGATGGACGCAGCCGAGGACGGCTACGCCGGCCGCGGTAAGAAGGAAATCCTCATGCTCACCCGCGAGCGCACCAAGCTCGAGCGCGTCCTCGGCGGCATCTCTGAGATGACCAAGACGCCGTCCGCGCTGTGGATTGTGGATACCAACAAGGAGCACATCGCCGTCAATGAGGCGCAGAAGCTGCGCATCCCCGTTGTCGCTGTGCTGGACACCAACTGTGATCCGGACCTGGTTGACTTCCCGATCCCGGGTAACGACGACGCCATCGGCGCCGTGAAGCTGCTCACCCACATCGTGGGCGAGGCAGTCGTGGCCGGTAAGCAGCAGCGCGAGGAGCGCCAGCTGGCAGCCGCCCGCGACGCAGCAGGCGACAACGACGCCAAGCTGCAGGCCGAGGCATCCGAGGCTGCTGCGAACGCAGCGTCCTCCGACGATGTCTCCGCTGCCGACGCGGCCAAGGCCGCCGCTGCCGCCGAGGCAGCAACGCCGCAGGAGGTCGCACCGGTTGAGCAGCCGCACGCAGTGCGCGCCGCTGAGCAGGCAGCCGAGGCTGAGAAGGCCGAGAAGGCTGAGCAGGAGGAGAACTCCGAGAAGGAGTCCTAAGCCGAACCGGCACCCCTGACACATGCACCCCGCGTCTTCGGTTCACGTCCGCCCCACTTCACTGGGCCGGGACGCGAGCGAAGCGCGGGGTGTAGTGCATCCAAGGGCTGCTAGCATTTCCTAGCGTGCCGACTCACGCAAAGTCGGCTACCCTTTACACGATTACTTATCACAGCCAATTTTGGTTGCTTGTGGGCGCGTGGGCGCCGATAAGCTGCCCAAAATTGCACAAACCTTACGAGGAGGATCGCCCCAACATGGCGAACTACACTGCAGCAGACGTGAAGAAGCTCCGCGAGATCACCGGCTCCGGCATGATGGACTGCAAGAAGGCACTCCAGGAGACCGACGGCGACTTTGAGAAGGCCGTTGAGAACCTGCGCATTAAGGGCGCAAAGGACGTGGGCAAGCGCGCTGAGCGCAACGCCCTCGAGGGCCTCGTTGCAGTTTCCGGCAACACCATCGTGGAGATCAACGCAGAGACCGACTTCGTGGCCAAGAACCAGGAGTTCAAGGACCTCGCCGCTAAGATCGCCGACGCCGCTGCCGCTGTGAAGGCGAACTCCCAGGAGGAGCTGGCAAACGCTGACGTCGACGGCCAGACCGCGCACGAGGCGCTGCAGGTCCTGTCCGCAAAGATCGGAGAGAAGCTCGAGCTGCGCCGCGCCGCAACCGTCGAGGGCGACAACGTTGCGAAGTACCTGCACCAGCGCTCCGCGGACCTGCCGCCGGCCGTGGGCGTGCTCGTTGCCTACACCGGTGACAACGAGGAGGCCGCTCACCAGGTCGCTCTGCAGATCGCCGCGATGAAGGCTCGCTTCCTCAAGCAGGAGGACATCCCGGCCGAGGTCGTGGAGAAGGAGCGCGCGGTGCAGGAGGAGATCACCCGCAACGAGGGCAAGCCCGAGGCTGCCATCGAGAAGATCGTCCAGGGCCGCATGGGCGGCTTCTACAAGGACGTCGTGCTGCTGGACCAGCCGTCCCTCGCAGACTCCAAGAAGACCGTGAAGCAGTTCACGGAGGAGAGCGGCATCGAGATCACCGACTTCGTGCGCTTCGAGGTCGGCCAGGCGTAAGCAATCTGCTTATCGACGGTGCCGTGAGCCCCGTCGATCCTGTTCCGCTCTAGCGCCCTGCCCCCGGGAAACCGGGGCGGGGCGCTTTCGCGTTCTTTGCAGTGCATTTACCTGGTTGCGGGGGAACTGGTTAGAATCGGGTGCGAATACGCAAGCTTTCGATTCACCACCCGGCATTTGTGCATAAGGAGTGTCACACCGTGACTGATTTCGCCCTCAACCGCAACGGATTCAAACGCGTCATGCTCAAGCTTGGCGGTGAGATGTTCGGCGGCGGCAAGGTCGGCATCGACCCGGACGTGGTGGACAGCGTCGCCTCCCAGATCGCCGAGGTGGCCAAGGCGGGCACCGAGGTCGCCGTGGTCATCGGCGGCGGCAACTTCTTCCGCGGAGCGGAGCTGCAGAAGCGCGGCCTGGACCGTGCGCGTTCTGACTACATGGGCATGCTCGGCACCGTCATGAACTGCCTGGCCCTGCAGGACTTCTTGCAGCAGAAAGGCGTGGACTGCCGCGTGCAGACCTCCATCAACATGGCGCAGATCGCTGAGCCGTACCTGCCGCTGCGCGCCGCCCGCCACCTGGAGAAAGGCCGCGTGGTCATCTTCGGCGCCGGCATGGGCATGCCGTACTTCTCCACCGACACCACCGCTGCGCAGCGCGCGCTGGAGATCGGGTGTGAGGTCCTGCTGATGGCCAAGGGTGTCGACGGCGTCTACGACGACGACCCGCGCACCAACCCGGACGCCAACCTGCTCACTGAGATCTCGCCGCGCGAGGTGCTTGAGCAGGGCCTCAAGGTGGCGGATGCCACCGCGTTCTCCCTCTGCATGGACAACAACATGCCGATCCTGGTGTTTAACCTGCTCAAGGAGGGCAACATCGCCCGCGCCGTTGCCGGTGAGCAGATTGGGACCTTGGTGGCCTAGGAGTCCCTTCGGTTTGGGAGTGTGCCCCGGCGGTGTTGACCGCCGGGGCTTCCTTGTTTCCGGGGCGTGTGACAGACTTCCGCAGAAACGATTCACCCAGACCGTCCCACCTGGGGAATTGTCGGCCAGGGCTCGGCGGCCGGGGAAATTTTACGCACTCTCGTCATGTGCGCGCCGCCCCAGGATCACCACTTACCCCTCGCGGCCCAGGAGCCCTTCCACCTGCCAGGCGAGGTTGAGCAGCTCCGTCGCGTTGACGGCGGGGCGCGCCGCGCTCCCGAGTACACCCAGGTGGATGCCTCCGATCGCGATCGCGGCGCTGCCGGTTACGTTGAACACCGAGCACCATGGCGACCAGACCGTCTGCTGGTAGAAGCTCTCCTCGGGAGACAAGGACGGGAAGTACCCCAATCGCGGCGGGTCGAAGGCCAGGGTGGGAGAGAGGACTACGTCGACGTCCCACTGCCGGGCAAGCAGGTGCGGGAGCACGTCCAGGTGCTCGCGGACGCCGCGCATCTGGGCGCGGGTGACGCGCGCCCCCTCCTGCGTGAGCCACTGGAGGTACTCGCTGTCCAGCGGGTCGACGCTGGTGAAGGAGCGCTTGATGCGGCGGGAGAAGTGCGCGAAGGTGTCGCCCGCCTGGGCGTAGGCGCGCAACGGGACGACGTCGTGGTGGAGGGAGAGCGCCCCCGCCAGCTGGTCCACCGCGTCCGCGCGGGAGGGTGAGAGATGGGAGGGGGCGAGGAGGGCGTCGAGAAGCACCCCGACCCGCAAGCGTCGCGGATGCGTGGGGCGCATGCCGTAGATCGTGCACTGGTCGGCGACGGTGCGGGTAAGGAAGCCGTGCGCCGCGACGTGGGGCGAGGCGGGCTTGAAGCCGACGATGTCGCACGCCGCGGCGGGCACACGCAGCGAACCGCCCGCGTCCGTTCCGTGCGCCGCGCGGACTTGGCCCTCCGCCACCGCAACCGCGGCACCGGTGGAGGAGCCGCCGGGCGTGCGGCCGGGGAACGCTGGGGACTCGAGCACCGGGACGCCGGGGCGCTCGGCGTAACAGGTGGCGCCCAGCTCGGAAGTGAGTGTTTTGCCGGGGATGGTCGCGCCGGCGTCGAGAAGCATGGGCACGATGGCGTCCGTGCGGCGCGCCACGTAGCTGCGGGCGGGGTTGCCGTTGGTGGTGGGCCAGCCGGCGACGTCAACGGAGTCCTTGACCGGGATGTCCCAGCCCGCGAGTCTGGTGCGGGACGGAGCGGCAGCGGCGTCGACGGGCGGGGGCGCCAGGGGAGCGCGGAAGGAGAACGCCGATTGCTGCATGGCAACAGTGTAGGCGGGGCGAGCGCTGGTAGATTAGTGGGGAACGTTAACGAGCAAAAGGTAGGTAAACCATGATTGATGATGTCCTGTTGGACGCAGAAGAGCGCATGACTTCCTCGGTGGAGCACACCCGCGAGGAGCTGGTCACCATCCGTACCGGCCGCGCCAACCCCGCAATGTTCAACGGCGTCATGGCGGAGTTCTACGGTGCGCCGACCCCGATCAACCAGATGGCCACCATCTCCGTGCCGGAGCCGCGCATGCTGCTGATCAAGCCCTATGACATGTCTACCCTCCAGGAGATTGAGAACGCGATCCGCAACTCCGACCTGGGTGTAAACCCGACCGATGACGGCCAGGTCATCCGCGTCACGGTGCCGCAGCTCACCGAGGAGCGCCGCAAGGACCTGGTCAAGCACGCGAAGCAGAAGGGCGAGGAAGGCAAGATTGCCATCCGCAACGTCCGCCGCCAGGGCATGGACCAGCTGAAGAAGATCCAGAAGGACGGCGACGCCGGCGAGGACGAGGTCAAGACCGCCGAGCAGTCCCTGGACAAGACCACGCAGGGCTACGTCGCACAGATTGATGAGCTGGTGCAGCGCAAGGAAGACGAGCTGATGGAGGTCTAACCTCCCGCACAGTCGCGCAACTATCCGCCAATGGAGGCACGCCGTGGACATCGCGCCGTGGCGCCGGACGAGACCGAAGCGAGGAGCCAGTGCAACCACACCGCAACGAGCAGAGCGATCTTGACAACCGGAGGGTTGCGGAGAGGTCCAGGTGGCCGTCGTTAAGGCTCAAGGCGCCCACGCCGAAGAACAATGCGGGGCGCGACCTGACCGCTGCGATCACGACGGCGGTGGTGCTCGGCTCGCTGGTAATCGGTGCGCTGTTGGTGGGCCCGTTGGCCTGGTACCCGCTTGTTGCCGTGGCGGTGGCGCTGGCCATGTGGGAAGTGCTCACGCGCCTGCGCGAAGCCGGGTACCAGCAGCCGCGCACGCTCCTGGTCATCCTGGGGCAGATCATGCTGTGGGCCTCCGCCACGTACGAGACGGCCGGCCTGGTCACGGGGTTCGCGTTCACGGTCCTCTTCCTCATGTTCTACCGGCTATTCCCCAACGGCCGCCACACCACGCCCGAGAACTACCTGCGCGATACCGGTGTGGGCATCTTCGTCCTCGTGTGGATCCCGCTCTTCGGGAGTTTCGCCGCGATGATCTCGCTTATCGACGAAGGTGCCCTCCCCGCCAGCCGCTTCATCGCCGCATTCATGCTCTGCGTCGTAGCCAACGACGTCGGCGGCTACGCCGCGGGCGTCATGTTCGGCTCGCACCCGATGGCGCCCGCGATCAGCCCGAACAAGTCGTGGGAGGGCTTCGCCGGCTCCGTGGTGTTTGGCGTGCTCACCGGCATGGCCGTGGTGCACTTCCTCATCCAGGGGCCCTGGTGGATGGGTGTGGTGTGGGGCGTTGCGCTCGTCCTCTGCGCCACCATGGGCGACCTTGTGGAGAGCCAGTTCAAGCGCGAGCTGGGCATCAAGGACATGTCAAACTTGCTTCCAGGCCACGGCGGGCTGATGGACCGCTTGGACGGGATGCTGCCCGCCGCCAGCGCGACCTACATGCTGCTCAACGCCGCGGCGATTATGAACCCGCTGTAGCGGCCCTGGCAGCGAACGGGCCGCGGAGATTAGTCAAGACGCGGGTTACGTGCCAAAATAGGGCACACTATGAGCGACGTACCCAAGATCCAACTCCTTTCCCCGAAGCGCGGCATGCCGCCGAAGCACTTTGCTGACCTGACCAAAGAGGAACGCGTCGAGGCCCTCAAGGAGCTCGGGCTGCCGAAGTTCCGCGCGGACCAGATCGCGCGCCACTACTACGGCAAGTTCGAGGCGGACCCGCTGACCATGACGGACCTCCCCGAGGCCCAGCGCCAGCTGGTCAAGGACGCGCTGTTCCCAACCCTGCTCAACCCCGTGCGCACCGTGGAAACCGACGAGGGCGACACCACCAAGACCTTGTGGCGCCTGCACGACGGGATCCTGCTGGAGTCCGTGCTCATGCGCTACCCGGACCGCGCCACGCTGTGCATTTCTTCCCAGGCGGGCTGCGGCATGGCGTGTCCGTTCTGCGCCACCGGCCAGGGCGGTCTGGACCGCAACCTGTCCACCGCGGAGATTGTTGACCAGGTTCGCGCAGCCGCCGCGATGATGGCGGCGGAGGGCTCGCGCCTGTCCAACATCGTCTTCATGGGCATGGGCGAGCCGCTGGCCAACTACAACCGCCTGCTCTCCGCAGTCCGCCAGATAACCCAGCCCAGCCCGGATGGGTTTGGCATCTCGCAGCGCAACATCACCATCTCCACCGTCGGGCTCGCGCCGCAGATCCGTCGCCTCGCCGACGAGGGCCTCTCCGTCACTCTCGCCGTGTCGCTGCACACGCCTGACGACGAGCTGCGTGACACCCTCGTGCCCATCAACAATCGCTTCGCCGTCTCCGAGGTGCTCGACGCCGCGTCCTACTACGCGGATCAGACCGGTCGCCGCGTCTCCATCGAGTACGCGCTGATCCGGGACATCAACGACCAGGACTTCCGCGCCGACATGTTGGGTAAGAAGCTGCACAACGCCCTCGGGTCCCGCGTCCACGTGAACCTGATCCCGTTGAACCCGACGCCGGGTTCCAAGTGGGACGCGTCCCCGCGCGACCGGCAGGACGAGTTTGTCCGCCGCGTGATCGCCCAGGGCGTCACCTGTACCGTGCGCGACACGAAGGGCCAGGAGATCGCCGCAGCCTGCGGCCAGCTCGCTGCCGACGAGCAGGCGGGGTAGGCCGGCCCGCACGCGTGCGGGCGGCGAATGCACGGGGAGACTGACCGCCCGCAACCCGAGCATAAAAAGGGCCGATCCCGTCTGACGGGATCGGCCCTTTGCCTTGTTGCGGCTACTGCGCGGCGTGCTTGCCGCGCGGGGTGACTTCGACAACCTCGACGTCGTGGTCCGCGCGGTTCACGTGGACGGCGCCGTCCTTGCGCACGGATGCGGAGCCGGCCGCGGTGGCGTGGCGGTCACCGGCGGCAACGGCCTGCTGCGGTGCGCGCAGGTGCTGGATGCGGGCCGGGTCGATGTTCAGGGCGCGCAGCTGACGCTCGTCCAGGTTGGCGTACGCGCCGGACAGGGTCTTCTGGTCGTAGCACCAGTCCGGTTCGACGTGGCCCTGCGGCTTGTTGTGGGCGGTGACGGTGCGCTTTTGGTTCAGCTTCGGCTGCGTCGCGTGCAGGATCAGGCCCAGGGCGATGAGGACGGCAATGGCGATGAGCCAGATGGTCTCAACGTGGCCCTTGTGGTTACCAAAGTTGTAGGCGATGAGCACCAGAACAGACACCCAACCGGCGGCCTGGATCGTGCCGCGGCTCTGCTCGCTCCAACCGAAGCGTGCAGACGGGACGTCTGCCTCGGAAACGCCGTTGTACACCTCAGGTGCCTTTTCGTTCGCGTGGGCCACTGCCATACTCCTTCAAGTCAGCGCTAAATGCTTCGGCCCGCGCCCTTCCGCAGTGCGCTTTGCGCAGCGCAAACGGAATCGCAGCCGGAGCAGGAAACAATTCTGTGGACTATATTGTCATACTTCCGTGGCAATCGGTGACTTTGTACCCCTAATAGGTGCAAACTTTCGTCCGATCTGCCAGCCGTCGGTCCACCCGTCGAGCAGCCACACCGGGGCGTGCAACAATGGCGGGGTGAAACGAATTGTCATTCTCGGCTCAACCGGATCAATTGGCACCCAGGCGTGCGAGGTTATTCAGGACAACCGCGACGCCTTCCAGGTGGTCGGCATCGCCGCCGGCGGCCGCGACCCGCAGGCGATCATCACGCAGGCGAAGGAATTTGGGCTCCAGCCCGGCCAAGTCGCTGTCCAGCGCGAGGACGCCGCGGCGCAGGTTGGTCAGGCCCTCGGCGGAGCCGTGCTGAGCGGTGAGGACGCGGCCCGGCAGCTCACCGAATCACACGCCGCGGACGTCGTGCTCAACGCGCTTGTTGGGGCGGCGGGGTTGGCGTCGACAATCGCTGCCCTGCGCAGCGACGCCGTGCTGGCGCTGGCGAACAAGGAATCGCTCGTGGCCGGCGGCCAGGTCGTGCTGCGGGAGGCGAAGCCGGGCGCGCTGGTGCCGGTGGATTCGGAGCACTCCGCGATGGCGCAGGCACTGCGCGCGGGCCGCCGGGACGAGGTCGCCCGCTTCGTGCTCACCGCATCCGGCGGCCCGTTCCGCGGCCAGACTCGCGAGCAGATGTGGGGCGTCACGCCGGAACAGGCCGTCACCCACCCCACCTGGTCGATGGGCACGATGAACACGATCAATTCCGCAACCATGGTGAACAAAGGGCTCGAGCTCATCGAGGCGTCCCTGCTCTTTGACGTGGAGCCATCGCTTATCGACGTCACCGTCCACCCCCAATCCATCGTCCACTCCATGGTCACCTTCATCGACGGCGCGACGATCGCGCAAGCCTCGCCACCGTCGATGAAGATGCCGATCGCGCACGCCCTCGCGTGGCCCGGCCGCGTCGCGGGCGCGCAGCCCTCGCTGGACTTCACAACCGCATCGGAGTGGACTTTCGAACCGCTGAACAACGAGGCGTTCCCGGCAGTGGAGCTTGCACGCCAGGTGGCGAGCGCCGGCGACCCGTACCCGGCGATCTACAACGCCGCGAACGAGGTGGCCGTCGACGCGTTCTTTGATGGGAGGATCCGCTTCCCGCAGATCGTGGACACGATCGACGCCGTGCTTGACGCCGCGGGCAGCTATGCGCACACCCCGACGTGCATTGAGGAGATCCTCGAGGTGGACGCGCAGGCGCGCCGGAGCGCGGCGGACTCCGCGGACGCGCTGGCGCGCAAACAGTAAGAGGGAGCGCTCATGGGCATCATTGGTGTTGTCCTGTTTGCGCTCGGCATTGCTGTGTCGATTGCGCTTCATGAGGCGGGGCATATGGCGGTGGCCCGCGGCTTCGGAATGCGTGTGCGCCGCTACTTCATCGGTTTCGGGCCGACGGTGTGGTCGGTCACCCGCGGGCACACTGAGTACGGCGTTGCCGCCCTGCCGTTCGGCGGCTTCTGCGACATCGCCGGCATGACCGCGCAGGACGAGCTGGCCCCGGACGAGGCCCCGCTGGCCATGTACAAAAAGCCGTGGTGGCAGCGAGTGGCGGTGATGGCCGGCGGCATCGTGATGAACCTGTTCATCGGCGTCATCATCACCTACTTCGTGGCCGTTCTCGCCGCCATCCCGAACCCGTACGCGGATCGCACGCCCACGGTGGGTGAGCTGTCGTGCACCTCCGACCAGATCGACGCGGAGACACTCGCCCCGTGCGAGGGCGACGGCCCCGCCGCGCAAGCCGGCCTCCGCCCGGGGGACAAGCTGCTGGCTGTCAACGGCCAGGACATCGTCGCGTTTACGGAAGTGCGCGATTACGTCATGGAGCGACCCGGCGAAACGGTGGCCCTTGACGTCCTCCGCGACGGCGCGGAGCTCACCGTCGACGTGCCCGTTGCGCGCGTGACGCGCATCGACCCCGCCAGTGGGCAGGAGTTCGACGCGGGCGCTATCGGTGTGACGAGTGCGCCGGTCGCGGACGCGATGCGCCAGTTCGGGCCGCTTGAGGCGGTCCCGGCGACCGCGAAATTTACCGGTCAAATGCTGCACGCAACCGTCGATGGCATTCTCGCGTTCCCGAGCAAGATCCCGGGCGTCGTGGCATCCATCTTCGGCGCGGAGCGCGACGTCAACGGCCCAGTCAGCGTGATCGGCGCCTCCCGCGCTGGCGGTGAGCTGGTCCAGCAGGACCTGTGGTCCATGTTTTGGATGATGTTGGCCAGCATGAACTTCTTCCTCGCCCTGTTTAACCTCGTGCCGCTGCCTCCGCTGGACGGCGGGCACATCGCGGTGGTGCTGTATGAAAAGGTGCGCGACCTCGTCCGCAGGCTGCGCGGGCTCGGCCCCGGCGGCCCGGCGGACTACGAGAAGCTGATGCCAGTGACGTACGCCATGGCTGCGGTGCTGCTTGTGGTGGGTCTCTTCGTCATGGCCGCGGACGTGGTGAACCCGATCCGCCTCGCTGGCTGAGCTTGCGTGCGGTGCTAGAGTTGGGCACTATGAATCTCCCCATCGGATTAGGTATTCCTGAAGGCCCGCCACCGACCCTGGCGGAGCGACGCAAGACCCGCCAGCTGATGGTGGGGAACGTGGGCGTGGGCTCCGAGCACCCGATCTCGGTGCAGTCCATGACCACGACGAAGACGCACGACATTAACGCGACACTGCAGCAGATCGCGCAGCTGACCACCACCGGTTGTGACATCGTCCGCGTGGCGTGCCCGAAGACGGTGGACGCGGACGCGCTGCCGGCCATTGCGGCGAAGTCCCCGATCCCGGTGATCGCGGACATCCACTTCCAGCCCAAGTACATTTTCGCCGCCATTGATGCCGGTTGCGCTGCGGTCCGCGTGAACCCGGGCAACATCAAGGAGTTCGACGGCCGTGTGAAGGAGGTGGCGAAGGCAGCGGGCGAGGCCGGGATTCCGATCCGCATCGGTGTTAACGGCGGTTCGCTGGACAAGCGCCTGCTGGAGAAGTACGGCAAGGCTACCCCGGAGGCGCTCGTCGAGTCGGCGATTTACGAGGCCGGTCTGTTCGAGGAGTACGGCTTCGGCGACATCGCCATCTCTGTCAAGCACTCCGACCCGGTGCTGATGGTGGAGGCGTACCGTCAGCTGGCGGAGAAGACCGATTACCCGTTGCACCTCGGCGTGACCGAGGCAGGCCCGAAGTTCATGGGCACCATCAAGTCCTCCGTCGCGTTCGGCGCGCTGCTCTCGCAGGGCATCGGCGACACCATTCGTGTGTCCCTCTCCGCCGACCCGGTGGAGGAGATCAAGGTGGGCGACCAGATCCTGCAGTCGCTCAACCTGCGCCCCCGTAAGCTGGAGATCGTGTCCTGCCCGTCGTGCGGCCGCGCGCAGGTGGACGTGTACAAGCTTGCCGAGGAGGTCACCGCGGGTCTGGAGAACTTGGAGTACCCGCTGCGCGTCGCCGTGATGGGGTGCGTTGTCAACGGTCCGGGTGAGGCTCGCGACGCCGACCTGGGCGTCGCCTCCGGCAACGGCAAGGGCCAGATCTTTGTCAAGGGCGAGGTCGTGGAGACCGTCCCCGAGGCCGACATCGTGGAGACCCTGATCCGCCACGCGAACCGAATCGCGGAGGAAGAGGGTATGGAGAAGGGCGACGGCGGCGCTGAGGTCAAGGTCACTAACTAGACCGAAGCGTGCTGTGAGCGTGGCAGCGTCGGGCGAGTGCCCGGCGCTGCTATTTTTATCCCATGCAACGACTCCTCGCCCTGCTCACGGGCGCGGCTGTACTTACCACCGCGCTCGCCGCATGCACCCCGCGCCCCAACGATGCGCAACCCGTGGCACAGGAGATGCTTGAAGCGATCGCGTCCCGCGAGGTGGGGGAGCTCGATGCGCTTGTCGACGACCCCTCGACCGCCGCCGCTTCAATCAACGAGAATTGGGACGGCCTCCAGGCCGAGGCGCTCGACGCCCGGATAACCAGCGTGAGCCAGACGGAAAACCTCGCCACGGCCAACTACTCCATGAACTGGGAGCTGCCCCGCGGCCGCGAGCTCAACTACGACGGCCAGATGACGCTCACGCAGTCGGGTGAGAACTGGCAGGTGCGTTGGCAGCCGAGCGTCCTTCACCCGCGCCTTGGCGCCAACCAGCACCTGGAGCTGCGCTCGATCACGCCGAAGGAGGCGAGCGTGGTGTCTGCCGACGGCGTCGAGCTCCTGCGCCCCGGCGTTGCATACCGGCTGCTGGTGGACAAGGAATCGCTCGGCTCCGTGCCGGACACCGCGTTCAAGATCTCTCAGGCCCTCACTGCGGGCCACGAGGCGGATCGCGCGGTGCCGCTTCGCGACGCCGGCGAGCTCACCAACGAACTCGAAGGCGCAGGTGGCGTCTACTCCGCCGCCATGATTCCCCAGGCCGCGAAGGGGGTTGTGGAGCACGAGCTCGACGGCATCGCTGGGGTGCGGCTGAACGAGGAGGCGTCGATGGTCAACGCCGACCCAGCGTTCGCCCCGGACATCATGGCGCGGGTCGGCCAGCTGGTCCGCGACGACCTTGAGGGCGACGCGGGTTGGAACGTGAGCGTGGTGAACGAGAATGGGGCGGCCTACGAGGAGCTGGAGCGCGAAGACGCCGCGCCTGCGCCCGCCGTGCACATCAGCCTGGACCACCGGGTGCAGCAGGCAGCCGAGTCTGCGCTGGAGCCGGTTGCGGGCCAGCAGGCGATGATCGTGGCCATCCGCCCGTCCACCGGCGGCATCCTGGCTGTGGCTCAGACCCCCGCTGCCGACGCGGATGGTAACGTCGCGACGATGGGGCAGTACCCGCCGGGTTCGACGTTCAAGATCATTACTGCGGCCGCGGGGATGGAGCGGCAGGGTCTGAATCCCGGTTCAACGGTGCCGTGCCCGGGCACGATGAACCTGTTCGGGCGAACCGTGACCAACTACGCCGGGTTCAGCCTGGGCAACGTCTCGTTGGAGTCTGCGTTCGCGCACTCCTGTAACACCTCGTTTGCCGATATTTCGACCCAGCTTGCCCCCGGAGAGCTGCAGGAGACGGGCAAGCAATTCGGGCTCGGGCTGGACATGAACATTCCGGGGTTGGACACTATCACCGGCTCGATCCCCGAGGGCGAGGAGCCGTTGGACCGCACTGAGTCCGGCTACGGGCAGGGCTTGGATCTGGCGAGCCCCTTCGGCATGGCTTTGGTCGCGGCCACGGCTGCGCACGGCCAGATGCCGGTCCCGTTCCTCATCCAGGGGAAGGAAACGGAGGTGGACGGCCAGGTGGGGCCGATGACTCCGGAGGTCGCCGCTCAGCTACAGCAGATGATGGGTGCGGTGACGGCCCCGGGCGGTACGGCGACGGGGATGACCGCCGGCGGAGACATCCGCGGCAAGACCGGTGAGGCGGAGATCAACGGCGGCTCACACTCCTGGTTCGCTGGGTACAGGACGGACGACGACATTGCCTTTGCCACCCTCATCGTGCTTGGAGGAGGCTCCGAGGCGGCGGTCGCGGTGACCGACCGAATGCTGCACAACCTCAACCCGTAGCGCGGGTCGGCGCGAATCGGGGTTTGCGCACTTGGGGACTACCATGGGGCGCATGAGTGCAAGAGGAAAGTTGAAGCCAGGAAAGCAGACACCGATCCGCAAGGTGCCCAAGGACATCGAGCGTCCGGAGTACGCGTGGAAGGACGACGTCCAGGAGAACGTGGGCGAGCCGCTCGTGCAGACGGTTGAGACCGTGGAGTGTATGCGCGAGGCGTCGAAAATTGCGGCAAACGCGCTTGCTGTGGCCGGCGCGGCGGTGGAACCTGGGGTGACTACCGATGAGATCGATCGGATTGCGCACGAGTTCATGTGCGACCACGGCGCGTACCCGTCGACGCTGGGGTACCGCGGGTTTACCAAGTCCTGCTGCGTGTCGTTGAATGAGATCGTGTGCCACGGGATTCCGGATACGACGGTGATTGAGGAAGGCGACATCGTCAACATCGATGTCACGGCGTACAAGAACGGGGTGCACGGCGATACGAATGCGACCTTCCTCGCGGGTGAGGTGTCGCAGGAACATCGGGACCTGGTCGAGCGCACGTACAAGGCGACGATGCGCGGCATCAAGGCGGCAAAGCCTGGCCGCGAGATCAACGTGATCGGCCGCGTGATCGAGTCCTACGCGCAGCGCTTCGGCTACAACGTGGTCACGGACTTTACCGGCCACGGTGTGGGCACCACCTTCCACAACGGTCTGGTTGTGCTGCACTACGACTCCGATACGTACCGTGATGTGCTGGAGCCGGGAATGACGCTCACCGTGGAGCCGATGATCAACCTCGGAGGGCTCGAATACGACATTTGGGACGACGGCTGGACGGTGCAGAACCGAGACGGGGAATTCACGGCGCAGTTCGAGCACACCCTGGTGATCACCGACGACGGCAACGAGATCCTCACCATCCCGGACGAGCAGTACGCCGCCGGTCAGCTCATGCTGGGGAGCTAGGTTGGTTCTTCTCCGTGGCCGCGTCTTGATCTTGACGGCGCGGCTTTGCACATGGCGCTAGCTCCATGTGGTCGGCGGGGAACACCACGACCTGGGGTTTCCTCCGCGGTAGTTCGTACTTGGAGCTAGCGCCATGCACGGGAGCGGACAAAACGTTCGTGTTCCAGGCAGCTGAGACAACCCCCCAAAGCACACGAAAAAACCTCCCGCACCGAGACGGTGGGGAGGTAATTCTTTGCTAGGACTCAGAAGTCCTGAGCAGTGCTTCTTACAGCTTGATCAGGCCGTTGTAGGAAGCGAAGTTGAAGCCTGCGATGACCAGGCCAACGAGAGCGCCGATCGCGGAGACGATGGTGCCGTCGATCCAGATGCGAGCCCACTGCGGGAGAGCCTCGGCGTTCTTCTCCTTGCCGAATGCGTCAACGCCGTAGAACGGCTTATCCGCATCGTTGACGTAGTGGGAGGAACCCTTGCCGTTGAAGAGGCCCTCGGTGCCGTCGGAGATGGACTCGTTAAAGGACTTGTCGCCCTCGCGGCCGTCGAAGCCCTTGAATGCGACGGAGTTGTCCTTGTTCTCGGTCTCGGCCTTCGGACGGTTCGCCGGCTTTTCGTAGGAAGCCTCGGTGGTGGCCGGGGTCTCCGTGGTCTCAGCGGACGCGACGGCGACGCCACCGAAAGCGACGGTCAGTGCGGTTGCGGATGCAACTGCTGCGGTGCGGAAGTTACGCATTGATGTTCCTTCTTTCGAGAAAGTCGTTAGTTGTTGTGTGCGGAATTCCGCGACTTACATGTTCGGGAGGCCGTGGACAACGAAGTTGTAGGCCGGGCCGACGACCAGGCCGACCAGTGCGGAGACAGCGGCGAAGATGGTCGTGGCGTAGAAAGCAATTGCCCAACCCGGCTGCTCACCGAAGTGCTCCTTCTCGGAGCCGAAGATCTCACGGCCGTCGGCAGCGGTAGCGTTGCCGTTCTCGTCGTAGGCGCCGAGGGAAGCGCCGATCTTGGTGGAAGCGGACGGCTTCTGGGCGTCTGCCGGGGTCTGGTTGTTGGTCTCCGGGGCGGCAGTCTCTTCAGCTGCGGCAATGGTGGTGGAGCCGAAAGCCAGGGCGACTGCGGTTGCGCCTGCGAGGGCTGCCTTACGGAAATTACGCATGAAACGAAATCCTTCTCTGATAGTACTTGCAAGACGTCCGGGGATTAACGGAGAAAATCCAGGGGCCAAAGCTCCTAGGACCGAATGACAAGCCCGATGGACTCGGATCCCGGTGTCGAAAAACCACACTAATGGATAGACGGCATGAATGCACAAGTGAACCGCGAAAAAATTTCAAGAAACGTGAAAATGGGGCCTCTCGTATCGTGGCTTTTGGGGTTCCTGTTACACAACCATTATCTGACGTGGGTTTTTGCTGCTCGATTCTATGTTTTTCCTGGAAAAGCGTTACACCCCCACAACGGGGGTGGACGAACGGTCTAAAATTCGTAAAAGTCCAGGTCGAGGCCCAAAAGTGCGTTCTCCACTACTTCCGGCAACGCCGGGTGAATCCAGTACTGGCGGCGCGGAATTTCCCGCAAGTCCAGGTCAAACGCCATGATGGTGACCAATTGCTGGATCAGGGTGGAGGCCTGTGGCCCAATGAGGTGAGCTCCCAGGAGTTTGCCAGACTGGCGGTCAGCGACGAGTTTCACCAGACCTGTCGTGTCCTCGAGCGCCCAGCCGTAGGCCACATCGCCGTAATTCTGGACCTTGACGGTGACGTCGTGGCCGGCGTCGCGAGCTTCCTGCTCGGTCAGGCCCACCGACGCGATCTGCGGGTGCGTGAACACGGCGTAAGGTACGTGCTGGTGCGGCATCGGCACGAAGTCGTCGGAATCCTTCATCGCTGCAATGACGTTGTGGGTCACCGCGCGCTGCTCCGCGTTGGCCACGTGCTTGAGCTGGTACGGGGAAGAGGCATCGCCGAAAGCCCAGACGCCGTTGGCGGTGGTACGGCCGTACTCGTCAACCGCGATGCGCCCGTCCTCGCGCACCTCGACGCCACCGGCGGCGGCGTCGAGTCGGTCACCGTTGGGCACACGTCCGGTGGCGATGAGGAGGGCCTCGGAGGTGATGGCGGTGGCGTCGTCAAGCGTGAGCTCCACCGAGTGCTCGTCGCCGCGCGCGGACGTGACGGTACGGCCGATGTGGGTGGTGAAGCGCTCGGTGGCAAGTGCGTTGAAGCGCTCGTGGATGTCGGCGTCGAGTGCGCGCATGAGCGGTGAGCGATTCACGATGGTCACCTCGCAGCCAAGCGCGTCAAAGATGTGCGCGAACTCCATGGCGATGAAGCCACCGCCCACGATCGTGAGCGACTTCGGCAGCTCCGGCAGGCGCATGATGTCCTCGTTCGTGTGAAACGGCACGCCCTCGGCCCACTCGGGGATGAACGGACGCGCGCCGACGGCCAGGATGATCGTGTCGGCGCTGATTCGCTTCTCTGCGCCCCCTTGCCCTGTCACCAATGTCTTCGGTCCCACGAACCGTGCGTGCATGTCGTACACGGTCACGTTCGGGCACTCGTCGCCGCGTCGGTATGCTTCGCCGCCGGCCGCGATCTGGTCCACGCGATCCCCGAAGACGCGCTGCTGGATGGCCTTCCAGTCGGCACCGCGATATTCCAGATTTACGTTGAGCCGCTCGGCCTCGCGGGCCTGGAGTGCTGTATCTGCGGCGAGGACGAACATCTTCGTCGGAATGCAGCCGACGTTGAGGCAGGTGCCGCCAAACGTGCCCTCTTCCACGATGGCGACTTTTTTGTCGTCGAAGTCCGGTGTGAGCACGCTGTTGCCGGAGCCGGTGCCGACGATGATGAGGTCATAGTGTTCGGTGTGCTCGGTGTGCTCGGTGTGCTCGGTGTGCTGATTGGTCATGCGATGACTCCTTTATATATACGTCTATGTTGAGTTTGGGACAATTGGGATTTGAGAGGTGTTCTGGGGCGGCTTAGCGGTGCGGCAGCTCGTCCAACCAGGAGGTACACGCCTTGAACGCGGACTCGCGAGCGTACTTCCCGGACAGGAAGACGTCGTGGCGCGCCCCGTCGATGGTGGCGATCACGCAGTCCTGAGCAAGGTGCGGCGCCCACGTGCGGATCTGGTCGACGTCCAGCACCGTATCGGCAGTGTCCGCGGCGGGGGAGTACTCCTTGCCCAGGTAGGAGTGGGAGGAAACAAGGGTGAGCAGCGGGACTCCGGTATCCACGTCGTCAGAGTGGATTCGTTCCTGGCCGTCCACAATCGCCTTGAGCCAGCCCGCGTACTTCGTGTGCCCGCCTAACGGCTTCCACTTCGTATTGAAGTCCCACTCGCCGTTGTGGTCCACGTGCAGCGACTCGCCGTAGGTGGAGAGGGACCCTCCCGGCAAAGGCACGCGCGGGAGCATGCCGCCGCCCACCTTGAGGACCGGCTTGACCGTCTTGACCAGCAGGGGGGAGAACTGCATGTCGATCCATGGGCTGTTGAGTATCAGGCCCGCCAGCCGCGCGTGGTCTGCGGGTCGCTCCCGGCGCAGCCAGTCCGCCCACAGCGAGGTGATCAGCCCGCCGGCGGAGTGTGCGAGGGGGACGACCTTCGCGCCCTCGCCGCGCTCGCCGACGATGACGTGCAGCGCGTCCGTGAGCTCGGGGAAGTAGTTGGCAAGGTCCTCGGTGTAGTGCCAGTACTCGCCGTTTTGCCGCGAGCGCCCGCACCTGCGCAGGTCGATGGCGTAAAAGGCGTACCCGGCGGCGGTGAATTCCTCGGCGACGTGAGTCTGGAAGAAGTAGTCGCTCATCCCGTGTACCCAGAGGATCGCGGGTTTTGTCGGATCAACCGCGTCCGCATTGAGGCTCGTTCGCACAATGGTGGCGCGCGTGCCCTTCCCGGTATCAGGGTCCTTGCCCTGCGGGAGGAACGCGGATTCAAATCCGTCACCGAGCACGTCGGGGTACCAGTCGGGGCTCATGCTTGTCGACGTCACGCCGTCCCAAGCGCCTGCGGGGGTGTTCTCCGGGGTCTTTGTCATGTCACTGATCCTAGCGAAGGGGGTGGGGTGCACGGTGGCGTCGAGAAGCGTGAAAGCCGTGCCATGCAGGCCAAACATCGTACCATTATCCGGGGGTATGGGTGGACAATGGCGGAGGCAACTGGCGTATTGTGGATGGGTGACGTGAAGGCGAGGTGCACTCGCAATGAATACACAGTGAATGAGGGAAATCACGATGTCTGATACAGCAGCCAACCGCTACGACGATGAGGTGGACGTCCTCCTCATCGGCGCCGGTATCATGTCCGCGACACTCGGCGCTATGCTCCGCCAGCTCGAGCCAAACTGGACCCAGGTGATCTACGAGCGCCTCGAGGGGCCTGCGCAGGAGTCCTCCTACGCGCTGAACAACGCCGGCACCGGCCACTCCGCGCTGTGCGAGCTGAACTACACGCCGGAGAAGAACGGCCGCATCGACGTCTCCAAGGCGATGGCGATTAATGAGAAGTTCCAGGTCTCCCGCCAGTTCTGGTCCCACCAGATCGAGCACGGCGTGCTGGGCGATCCGAGCGAGTTCATCAACCCGGTCCCGCACGTCTCCTTCGCGCAGGGCGACGACCAGATTGACTACCTGCGTCGCCGCTACGACGCGCTATCTGCAAACCACATGTTCCCCAACATGCAGTTCACCGACGACCAGGACGTGTTCGCCGAGAAACTGCCGCTGATGGCCAAGGGCCGCGACTTTGATGCCGAGCCCGTCGCGATCTCCTGGACCGACGCGGGTACGGACATCAACTACGGCGCGCTGTGCAACCAGTTCTTCGACGCAGCCACCCAGGCGGGCACCGAAATCCGCTACGGCCACGAGGTCACCAACCTCAAGCGCGAGGGCAACTTCTGGAAGGTCACCGTGCGCAACGTGCACACGGGTGACAAGAAGGTCACCCGCGCGCGCTTCGTCTTCGTCGGCGCGGGCGGATACGCCCTGGACCTGCTGCGCAAGGCGGGCGTGCCCGAGGTCCGCGGCTACGCCGGCTTCCCCATCTCTGGCATGTGGCTGCGCACCACCAACCAGGAGCTCGTCGCCCAGCACAAGGCAAAGGTCTACGGCAAGGCGAAGGTCGGTGCCCCGCCGATGTCCGTGCCGCACCTGGACCTGCGCGTCATCGATGGCGAGGAGTCTCTGCTCTTCGGCCCGTACGGCGGCTGGACCCCGAAGTTCCTGAAGAAGGGCTCGTACCTGGACCTGTTCAAGTCCATCCGCCCGGACAACATCCCGTCCTACCTGGGCGTTGCGGCCACCAACTTCGGCCTGGTCAAGTACCTGGTGGAGGAGGTCTTCCGCGACTTCGACGGCAAGATGGACGTCCTGCACGAGTACTACCCGGAGGCCGACCCGAAGGACTGGGAGGTCGTCGTCGCGGGCCAGCGCGTGCAGGTGATCAAGCCCGCGCCGGCACCATCCTTCGGCTCCCTCGAGTTCGGCACGGCGCTGGTCAACGACCAGTCCGGCTCCATCGCCGGCATCCTCGGTGCGTCCCCGGGCGCATCCATCACCCCGTCCGCGATGCTCGAGCTGCTCGAGCGCTGCTTCGGTGAGCGGATGATCGAGTGGCGCGAGGAGCTCCACGAGATGTTCCCCACCTACGGCAAGTCCCTCAAGGACAACAAGGAGGCCTACGACAAGCAGTGGGCCTGGACCGAGAAGACGCTGAAGCTCGAGGACAAGAAGTAGTCACCCCACCGGCGTGACCCGGCCGGGGGCCGTTTACGTACCGCAGAAGGTACGGAACGGCCCCGGCTTTTCCGGTTGGGCCATCCACTCCTCACCCGCATCAGGGTTGTACGGGTCTGTCACTGCGGCAAGCAGGGCGAGGTAGGCTCCGAAGTCGCCGTCGCGCTCCGCAGCGTTGATTGCGTCCTGGAGCATGTGGTTGCGCGGGATATAGATAGGGCCAGGGTAGGGGGAGCCATCGGGGGCGTCGCCATACTCAAATGCGGTGCCCCCGCCAAAAATCATTCCGTGCTCCCGGTTAAAGGTGGTGATGTCGTCGGCCTGCGCCAGCGCGTCAGCGAGATCACCAATGTAGGTTTCCCACGCCGTGTCCCACCGGGTTTGCATCGTGGACAGGATTTCCTGGGCACGCTCCTGGCCGAGCTCTGGTAGCAGCGTTTCCGCCAGGCGGACCATGTTCCAGGCCAGAATACTGGGTTGGTTGCCAAATGCGTAGCGCCGCTGCGCATCGATGGAGGAGAAGGAGGCTGCGCCGTCGAAGCGCTGCGTAAACGCGCACGGCCCGTAGTCGATGGTTTCGCCGGAGAGCGCAACGTTGTCCGTATTCATGACGCCGTGGACAAAGCCGACGGACATCCAACGGCTGACCAGGTCCACCTGCTTATGGATGACCGTGTCCAGTAAGCGTTCGGGGCCATCGAACCCGGCAGCAGCGATGACATCCGCGACGAGGTCGCGCGACTTCTGCGCCGCGTACTGCAGCGACCCGACACGCAGGTGCGAGGACGCCGTGCGCACCACAATGCCCGCGGGTACCTGGCCTTGTTGGCGTACGACTTTCTCTCCGGTGCGTATCACCGCGAGCGAGCGCGTGGTGGGGATGCCGATGGCGTGCATGAACTCGCTGATCAGGTACTCGCGCAGCATCGGGCCGATGGCGCCGAGCCCGTCGGAGCCGGGGCGGGAAAACGGGGTGAGCCCCGATCCCTTGAGCTGGATTTCGCGTCCATTGGTGTCGCCGAGGAGGAGCGCGCGGCCGTCGCCAAGCACTGGCACGAACTGGCCGAACTGATGGCCGGAATACGCGGTGGCGTGCCCGCCTGCGGATCCGGCGAGCCACGCCACGCCCTCTGGGCTGCGCAACCAGTCGGGGTCGAGGCCGAGCTCGCGGGCGAGCGGCTCGTTGAGCACGATGAGCTCCGCGCCCGGAACCTGCGTGCCAGGCAGCGGCACCGCCATGTCCGGCAGCGCGTCGGCGAACGTATGGGCAAGCGTGGGTTGATGCATGGTCCCAGCCTAGACTGGGAGCCTATGAGCATCGGAGAAGTCACACTCGTCGGAGGGGGCCCGGGCGAATGGGACCTCCTGACCATCCGCGGCCTGCGCGCGCTCGAAGCCGCCGACGTGATCCTCACCGATCACCTCGGCCCCGCCAGCCAGCTTGAGGAGTTCCTGGACGTGTCGAGCAAGGAGCTTATCGACGTCTCCAAGCTCCCCTACGGCAAACAGGTCGCCCAGGAACGTACCAATGAACTGCTGGTGGAACACGCGCTGGCGGGCAAGCGCGTCGTTCGCCTGAAAGGCGGGGACCCGTACGTGTTTGGCCGCGGTTTCGAGGAGCTGCAGGTGTGCGCGGCCGCCGGGGTGCCGTGCCGAGTGGTGCCGGGCGTGACCAGCGCGATCTCAGTACCCGCAGCCGCGGGTGTGCCCGTGACCCAGCGCGGGGTGACGCACTCCTTCACGGTGGTTTCCGGGCACCTCGCGCCGTCGAACCCGAAGTCGCTGGTGGATTGGGAGGCGCTCGCGCGGGTTGGCGGGTCCATCTGCGTGATCATGGGCGTGCGCCACGTCCGCGAGATCGCCGCGGCGCTGGTGGGCGCGGGGCTTGCCGCTTCGACGCCTGCGGTGGCCGTGCAGGAAGGTGAGACCGCTTCGCAGCGCGTCGTGCGCGCAACCGCGTCGACGCTGGCTGATGCGATGGAGTCCGAGGGGATCGCCTCGCCCGCCGTGTACGTGATTGGGGAGGTCGCTGGTCTTGCGAGCGCTGGATAGCCTGATCTGGGACACAGCAGTTGCGGGTGGGGTGCCGGATACCTTGCTCGTTTGCCACGACCCGACGATGGACCTGACGCGCCAGGCCGTGGCGACGGGTGCTTGCGTGCTGTTTCTGGACCCGGACTATGCGCGCAGCCAGGCTGCGTCGGCGCTCGGCGCGGAGATCGTTGGGGACGTCCGGCTCGACGAGTTTCTCGCTCGCTTAGGCCCTGGAGCGGGTTCCGTAGTCGGGCTCGGCGAGATGCCGAAGTCCCTGGCCCGGCTCGACTACCTTGCCCGCTCCATCGCCGGCGCCGGATTCGCGGAGGCGCGCCTGGTTCTCGGGGCGAACAACAAGCACCTTTCTCGCGGCATGAACTCGGTGCTGGCAGATTCCTTCAATGACGTCCACGGATCGCGGGGGCGCGGCAAGTTCCGGTGCCTGGTGGCGTCGGGGGCGCGCGAGGTCACGTACGAGCCAGTTTCGCAGCGGGGGTTGGTAGCCATCGGCGGCGTCTTCTCCGGCGCCAAGCCGGACCGCGGCGGCGAGCTGCTGCGCTCGTGCCTGCCCGACGCGCCTGGTCGCCTGCTGGACCTCGGTTGCGGCAACGGCTCGGTGAGCAGGGGTTTCGAGGGCGCGGTCGCCACAGATTCTGACGCAGACGCGGTCCTTTCTGCCCGCGCCATCGGCCTAGAGGCCACCTGGGACGACGCCGGCTCGCAGCTGCCGGACGCGTCCTTCGACACCATTGCGCTCAACCCGCCGTTCCACGCGGGCACGACCATCGACGCCACCCTCATCCAGCACCTCCTCGACGCCGGCGCGCGCCTGCTCGCCCCCGGCGGCGATCTGTACGTGGTGCACAACTCGCACCTGCGCTACCGCGGGGAGGTGGAGCGCCGTTTCGGCGAGGTGGAGCAGGTCGCTCGCGACGCGACGTTTACTGTGCTGCGGGCTCGGTAGGGCGATTCAAGGTACCGTAACGTGGTACAACAAGCTGGAGGTGGAAAATGTCTATCAGTGCTTCGGAAGCGCGCCGAACCCTGTTCCCTCTCATTGAGAAGGTGAACCAAGACCGGGACGCGGTCGAGATCGTTTCCCGCAGCGGTAACGCGGTGCTGATGTCCGCGGAGGACTATTCCTCCTGGGTGGAGACCGCGTATCTCTTCCGCTCTCCAGCGAACGCGCGTCGGCTCTTGGAATCCAACGAACAGGCGCGTAGTGGTCAAGCCGTCGCGCATGACATCGACCTGGATGCATGAATGCAGCTCGCCTGAACGCCATACACTTGGGAGGAATACCTCTACTGGCAGCAGAAGGATCGGAAGATCCTGAAACGGGTGAATCAACTGCTCAAAGACATGATGCGTGATCCATTCGAGGGGATTGGTTAGCCGGAGCCGCTGAAATACGGTATTGCCGGAGCCTGGTCACGGCGCATCACCGAAGAGCACCGATTGGTTTACATCCTTGAAGGCGAAACGCTCATTATTCTGCAAGCTCGCTACCACTATTGATCCGCCCCTGCAGGATCCGCGGCAGCGCCTCCGCCGCGGTGGCCGGAACGACCACATCGGCCAGGTGCGAGAGGTCCGTCGGTTGCGGCGTGACCTCCACGATCGGGATCTCTCGCGCGTGCGCCATCAACGGCAGGCCCGCGGCGGGGTAGACCACGCCAGAGGTGCCGACGATCAGCAGCGCATCCGCAGTCTTCATGCGCCGCTCCGCCTCGGCCCACTCGTCCTGCGGCAGCGCTTCGCCGAACCAGACCACGCCCGGGCGCACGAGCCCGCCGCACACCGGGCACTCCGGCGGCGCGATGTGCTCGATCGGCTCCTCCGGCAGCGCGATCGGCTCCTCGTACGGGGTGTCGCAGTCGGTGCAACGGAAGGCGAATAGCGAGCCGTGTAGGTGCACGACATCCTCGCTACCTGCTCGTTCGTGCAGGTTGTCGATGTTCTGCGTCGTCACCGTCATGCCCCGCGCCGCCGCAATTGCCCGGTGCCCGGCGTTCGGCTCGGCGCGCTGCGACAGCTGAGCCCGCCAGAGGTACCAGGCGTACATCGTCTCCGGGTCGTCGTGCCATGCGCTTATCGACGCCATCGCCACCGGATCCACACGCTCCCACACCCCAGTTACCGCATCCCGGTACGTGGCGATGCCACTGTCGGCGCTCATGCCGGCGCCGGTGAAGACTTCGACGTGGTTGGCTGCTGTGAGGATCTCGTGGGCGTCGATAAGCATTTGCTCCATGGCCCTAGTCTAGGCTGTCGATGAACTCCAGAGCCTGGCCTTTGTACGTGAAGTTGGGGGTGGCGTTGACAGCGTCGCGCATCACGTCGCGGTAAAACGCCTGGTGCCGCGGATCCTCTTCGTGGAGCTCGTACGCGCGACGGGCCGTATCGGTGGGGAGCAAGCACTCGGTCGGCACCGCGTGCATGCCGAGGTGGGCGCTGCGGGCGCGGGCCTGGGCGGACTCCATGCGCGTGGTGTAGGCGTGATTCGGCTCGTAGGTGACTGCGCGAGCCAAGCCCTCGGCGGCGAGCTGCTCGTTGACGAATATCTCGCCGGCGAAGACAGCGGCAAGCTCGCGGCCGTAGCGGTCCTGGCGCTCCTCGTCGTGCTCGAGGCGCACGCGGGTGCCCGGTGGGGCGAGCTCGGTAAGGCGGTCCGTGGCCTTCTGGTAGAGGCACTCACCCCGTTCAGGAGTGTCGATGTTGAGCAGGCGGACGCGCACGGTCTCCCCGTCGCGGTCGACGTCGAGGGTGTCGCCGTCGACGATCTTGGTCACCGTCGGCTGGTCCTGTCCGGGAAACTGGCAGGCAGTCAGGACAGCGACGGCGAGGACCGTGGCGATGAGGCGGAGCGGGCGCATAGCAGTCTCGCTTACATGACGGCGGCGAAGACGATGCAGGCCACTATGGATGCCGCGAGCGCGATGCCCATCCGCCACAGGTAGCGGCGACTCCGCTCGTGCGCGGTGTTGATCTGGAGCTTGCTTGGGTTGGTGGGGAATACCGCGACCGGTGCCGGATCCTGCGGTTCGCTATAGACGCCCATGCCGCCGGCGTAGCGGAAGTGCTCGTTGCGGGTCTGCTCGTCTTGGTCTGTCGGGAGTGCTTCGACCTGCTTGCTGGCACTGACAGTAAACGCGATGGCGAGCACCACGACGCCGATGGTGAACACGATCCAGACTGCGGGGAGCAGCCAGTTGAACGGCGTGAGGCCGGCTGACGAAAGCGCGCTCAGGCACGTGCACACCGCCATGCCGAAGATGGTTTGGGAGACGAAGGTGGCCGTCTTATCGGTGAGTAGTTCGACACGTGCCGCGTTGGCCTCCGAAAACGGGACCGGGGAAGTGCTCGGTACATCCGTGGTGCGACGAACCATGGCGTGCGGCGGTACGCAGCAGGCAATAGCAACGGACACAGCCGCGCCAATCCACACCAGGGCGGTTGCGCCAAGGAAGGATTTCGGCGTGTAACCGTCCGCGTTGCCGGAGCCATCGAAGTGCACCGGGATCGGATCCGGAACGGTGTCCCATCGCAGCAATACGTACGCCAGCGTGGCGAGGTAGAAAAACGCGGTGGCCGCGTAGTAGTGGCGAGGTTGCATGGGGCGAGCGTAGCAGAGGAATCGGTGGAGGCTGACAGACGGAGCTAGCTCCGTATGTGGGGTGCGGGTTTGGAAAACCCCTGGTGGTGGGTCGGTGTGTCGGGCAGATGGCGCTAGCTCCGTTTGTGGAGAGCCGCGGCCAAAACGCCTGGCGCGGGTTGGCGGTTCAGCTAAACGGAGCTAGCTCCGTTTGCACGATGCCGCCACCAAAACGCCTGGTCGTGAGTTGATGGTTTGGCTAAATGGAGCTAGCGCCATTTGTAGACCGCCGCGGCTAAAACCACAGGTCGCGGTTCGGTGTGTCGGCTAGATGTACTGCTCGGGGACGTTGAGCAATCGTGAGAACGGCGGCTGGTTGTCGCAGGCCGTGTGCGGGCGGTGCTGGTTGTACTGGTGCAGCCAATCCGGCAGGGCGTCGCGTCGTTCTTGCTCGCTGGTGTAGCAGCGGGCGTAGGCCCACCCGTCGGCCATGGTCCGGTGGAAGCGCTCTACCTCGCCGTTGGTCTGCGGCCGGTACGGGCGCGTCCGCTTCGGGGTGATCGAGAGGGCCTCGCGGGTGTCCCGCCATAGGTGCGAGCGATAGGCGCCACCGTTGTCGGACAGCACCCGCTCCACGGCGACGCCGCGATCGGCAAACCACGCCACAGCCCGATGCAGGACCCCGACCGCGGTGACGGCGGTCTCGTCGGCGTGGAACTCGGTGTACGTGACGCGGGAGTGGTCGTCAATGACGGTGTGCACGAACGCGTACCCGAGCCTGGGGTTGTGCCCCTTGCTCTTCGGCTTACCCGGTGTCGCCGTTCGGTTGTGGTCGCCCTGGCGGCGGCCGACGTAGCGCCAGCCGCCGCCGCCGGGGATGTTCCCGAGCTTCTTCACGTTCACGTGGACCAGGGAGCCGGGGTGGGGGTGTTCGTACCGGCGGATCGGTTCGCCAGTCTCGCGGTCCACGTAGGAGAGCCGGTTCAGTCGGGCACCGGCCAAGATGCGGTGGACGGTCGAGGGCGCGATGCCGAGTCGGGCGGCGAGCTGCACGGGCCCTCACGCAGCCGTATCCGCAGGCTGACGCACCGCTTCGTCGTCGCCTTGTCCGTCTTGTTCGGTGAGGTCTTCGGTCGGGACGAGCGATCCTGCATCGACTCGCCGGCGCGATAGCGGTCGACCCACCTCTTCACGGTCGGCCAGGAGACCTGGAAGCGGGCGGCGACTTCGCTGATGGGCCAACCGTCGTCGACGACGAGCTGGGTCACCTTGAACCGATGGCGAGGTGTCAGGGTGGCGTTGGCGTGCATCACTCCTCACCTGCTGCGACGGGCGTCGTCCGCGGCGTTCGGAGTTGCCCCAGGACTGCAAGGAGGATCGTCGTGGCGAGCGGCACGAGTCCGGCGGCGATGAACAAGCTGGCAGCGGCGATGTGTCGGCTGAGGAGTCCGGTGAGTGCGATGGACAGTGGCATGAAGGCGATGGAGATGAAGAAGTCGAGGCTGGCGACTCGGCCGAGCATCTCCAGCGGTACGTGTTCCTGCAGGACCGTGCCCCAGATGACCATCCCGACTCCGATCGACGCACCGTAGACCGCGAGTCCGGCGCTGATGATCCACGGATTGTTGGTGAGCGCGGGGATGGCCAGTGGAAGGCAGCCGAGTGCCCATGCGCTGACCATTACGGGCAGGAAGTGTGAGGGGGTGGGCCATGAGCCGGCGACGAGGGAACCCACCAGACCGCCGACGCCCAGAGCTCCGAGGACGACTCCGTACACAGCCGGACCGTTGTCATGGGTCGAGCGTATGAGCGCGGGCAGGAGAACATCCAGCGGGCCGGTCACGGCCAGGCCCATGGCGGCCGCCAACAGCACGCTGGAGCGAACCCAGCGCGTGCGGGCGACGTAGCCGAACCCGTCGAGCAGATCCCGCAGCGCAGAGGTGGCCGGAGCTTCGGCGTCGGTCTCGGCTGAGCAAGGGGCAGGAAGCCGCAGGGCGGCGATCAGGGCGAGTCCGAGCGCGCCGGCGATGAGGTACCCGCCCGCGGCGGGCACGCTCGCGCCGATGACGGCACCGACGACGCCGGGGGCGAGGGTCTGTCCTACCAGCGGCCGGGTGGTCCCTTCGAGCCCGTTGACGGCCATCAGGTCGTCGCTTCCCACGAGGACGGGCACGAGCGCGGTGTAGGCCGGGAAGAAGAAGGCGGTCGAGACGCCGATGACGAACGCGGACACTGCCAGCATCCAGAAAGTGGCCGCGTCGAAGATGGCGGCGGTGGAGGTCGTCGTCGAGGCGGCGAGGTTGACAGTGAGGACGCCGACGATGATGGACTTCTTGGCGACGCGATCCGCAAGTACCCCGGCGGGCAAGGATCCTGCGAGCAGGCCGATGCCGCTCCACGCCACGACACTCGACAAAGTGGCCGCCGTGGCGCCCAGGTCGAGGGTCTGCATGGCTAAGTAGAGGGCCCAGGCGCCCTGGGCGAAGACGGTGAGCACCATCGCTGCAAACAGCGGTCGGTAGCCGGGGACGGACAAGGGGCGAAGGGGGTTCATGGCAGGTCCTTTGGGGCAAGGCTGAGGTGGGGCCAGTCAGTGAGGTCGTTGAGCATCTGCCGGTCGTGCGTGGCGACGATCGTGGCGCAGGAGGTACGCAGGAGCTCGGTGGTGATGTCGTCGACGAGGCTCGATGACAGATGGTTGGTGGGCTCGTCCAGGAGCAACAAGTCCGGGTCCACCGCCAGGCACATGGCCAGATGGAGACGGCGTTGTTGCCCTTGCGACAGGTGCCCCACGAGTGTGCGGGTTGCCGCGGGCTCAAGCAGCCCGAGTGAGCCGAGGGAGGGTGCCTGTGATCGGCGGCCCTGCGTGGCCAGGTACGTCTCGTAGACCACGTGTGCGGGGAGGGCGTCGTCCCAGTCAGGGACCTCTTGAGACAACAGGGCGACGCGCACCCTCGGGTTCACCCGCAGCTGACCTGTACTTGGGGCCAGTCGCCGACCGAGAAGCCCCAACAGTGTGGACTTCCCAGCACCGTTCGGCCCGGTGACCACCAACCGGTCTCCACCGCTGATGTCCACCGAGACCGGGGTGGTCAACTGGCCAGTCACGGTGAGCATGGAGCCGTTGACGATGTTCTGACCGGTCCGCGCTGTCGATATGGGCCATGCCAACCGCAGCGGTGGCTCTGGCACGTCGATCTGATGACGCTCCAGGTCCACGATGCGGCGGTTGAAAGCCTGGACCACCCCGGCAGCGCGCGTGGCCCGTTGGTGCTTGCCCGTTCCCTTGTCGGGTCGCCAACCGCCTTGCGACAGGCGGGAGCGTGCGTCGGCGGCGGCGCGGGTCAGTTCCTGATGCCGGGCGACCTGGGCGGCATGGTCTTGCTCCCAGGCGGCCCGTTCTCGTTGCCGCCCTTCGATCCAGCCCTCGTAACCGCCCGCGTAGGTGCGCGGAAGGCCATCGCGGGTCGGGTCGAGGTCCAGGAAGCTGGTCGCCACATCGCGCAGCAGGGCGCGGTCGTGGCTGACTAAGGCCAGGCCACCGGGGTGGTCCCGCAGGCGCTCAGTCAGGAAGGACAGCCCTGCAGCGTCCAGGTGGTTGGTGGGCTCATCCAGCAGCAACAGGTCAGGGGACGATCCGAGGGCGACCGCCAGCCGTACCCGGTACCGCTGGCCGACCGACAAGGTCGACAGGACCCGATCGCGGTCGCTACAGGCGTTCAGGCCCGCCAGGGCGATGTCAACACGGCGGTCTGCATCCCAGGCTTCCAGTCGCGTGGCCGCCTCGAGTGCGGCGGAATAGGCGTCGGCCGCGTCATCGCCCGCGGCCAGCGCCGCGGTAGCCACGTCGAGGGCCTGCAGTGCGGCTCTGGATTGGGTGGTCGCCTCGGCAATGAGGTCACCGACCGTGCGATCGCCCTCGGTGGCCATGTCCTGCTTGACCAGGACGAGGGAACCCACCCGGGTCACCACTCCCGAGTCTGGTTTCAAGATCCCCGCCAGTATATGGAGCAAGGTGGTCTTGCCCCGGCCGTTGTCGCCGACGATCGCCAGTCGCGACCCGGTGGAGACGGTGACGTCAGTCTCCCTCAGCAGCGGCCTGTCGCCGAGTGTCAGGTGGAGTGATTCAGCGCGGATGTGTGCAGCGGGCCCTTGGGATGTCCCGATCCAGGCACATGACTTTAAAGGTTCTGTGGTTGGCATTGCGTACTCTCAGCTCGTCATGGAGCCGGGCACCACGAAGCGGCCGCCCGGCAGATGGCCAGGACGGCAGACGAGAGGTCATAAGGGGTCCCGCCGCCGTCAGCGGACGGAACGCAGCTTCATCGAGGCGATTCCTGAGTACATGCGGCTGAGCATACAGAGCCCGGGCGATGCCACGCAAGTCAACTAACGTCCCCGGTCAGTACAGCCGGATGGCGCTAGCTCCGTTTGCAGGACGCCGCGACCAAAACGCCTGGTCGCGAGTCGGCGGCGCAGCCAGATGGAGCTAGCGCCATTTGCAGCGCACCGAAACACACAACCCCAAACCGATAGACGAAATAAGCGATGTCTGCTAAAAACAACAGTATGGATTCGGGGAGGAAGCAAGAGCTGGCGAACAAGCTCATGGACAGAAAGTGCGAACAAGATTGGCTCGCGTACCGCAGGTGCCCGGCTGCGTTTCGTAAGGTCTCAACGCGTTTTTTCATCAATGTGGCTGAATGGAAGCAGCTGCGCTATCACGAAAAACGATGGCTGGCGGCTTACGCGGTCGGTTGTACTGTGCCGAAAGCCGTGTTGTCCGGGCGATCGGCGGCGCGCATTCTCGGTATCTGGGTGATTGCGACGACGCCGGAACAAGTAGAGCTGGTATCGCAGCGAGGGAAGGCACCTTCTCGGAAGCAGTGGCCGTCGGGCGTGGTGTACCGGGATAGGTCGCCAGGAAATGCTGCACCTCGCAGCTTCGATCGTCTCCGCACGACGGACCTGATGACAACCGTGTTCGAGATCGCCCTGCGCCACGGCTTCGCAGAAGGGCTCGTTGCGATGGACTGGCTGCTCCGCGAGGGGAGGCCGTAGCCGGGCTGGGCCCTTTCCGCGGCATCGGGACGCTGCACCGCGTTATCGTGCACGCGGTTGATAAATCGCTGTCGCCGTACGAGTCCTATGCCCGCGCGCTCCTGGTGCAGGCGGGCTTCGGCAGTTGGCAGGTCAACGCGCGCATCGCGGTTCCCCAAAAATCTACTTCGTGGACTTGCTGCGTGGCCGCCTCGTCGTCGAGACCGTTGGGGCGCAGAAATACGACGGGACCACCTTCGCCCCGACCGACACGGCGATCCGCGAGGAACGGGAGCGCGAGAAGCACCTACAGAACGCCGGCTACCTGGTGGTGCGCGTCTCCCCCGAGCAGCTGCGTGAGAACGCCTCAGCGTTCCTCGCCACCGTCACCCGCATGCTCGAGCTCGCGGAAATGTATGTCACACAACCAGCGTGACCTGGGCGCCGTGGACCTCCGCGCTCATGCCGGCGGTGTGGGCGACGTGGGCGACGTCGTCGGGGGAGGTGACGGTGGTGTCGTGAAGCGCGAGAGCCCGGGCGAGCTCGCCCTTGTACTGCTTGTTGAAGTGGCTGACTACCTTGCGCGACCCGTCGGGCTGCACGGATTCGACGCGCACTGTGGCAGCGCCGGGAACGGGGCCGAGCTTCTGGTACGTGCCGGAGCGGAGGTCGACAACGAAGGGGAAGTCTGCGAGGACGTCGGTAATCGCGGTGCCCCAGCGCGACTTCAGCGTGGCGCCGCCGACTCGGGCGTCGCCGGAGAGCCGGTAACGGGGGATCAAATCCCCGGCACGCACGACGCCAAAGAGCGCGGAGCCCACCGCCAAGCGCTCCAGGCAGGGGGTGGGGAGGGTGGGGGCGGACAGGGCGTCGAAAAGCACGCCCGTGTAGCGGAAGATGGCAGGCATCACAGGTGCCTGGGCCAACCCCAGGTTTTCCTCCGCCTCCGCGCGCTTGGACGCGGGGATCTTCAGCTCGGCCATCATCTCCTCGACCGGGAGCGCCGCGAGGTCGCGCATCAGGACAGAGCGGATTGGGTCGAGCGCGGGAAAGGACGCGCTCATCGGCGCATCCTGGCCGCCGGGCGCCTTGGTCTCTGAAGGCGGGAGGACGATAAGCATGGCTCACAACCTTAGCGCTAGGATTGTGCGCATGATTACACGCCTCTCTCAGCTGTTCCTGCGCACCCTGCGCGAAGACCCCGCCGACGCCGAAGTCCCCAGCCACAAGCTGCTCGTTCGCGCCGGCTACATCCGCCGTGCCGCGCCGGGCGTGTATTCGTGGCTGCCGCTGGGTCTGCGCACGATGCGCAAGATCGAGGGCGTTGTGCGCGAGGAGATGGACGCGATGGGCGGCCAGGAGCTGCTTTTCCCCGCGCTGCTGCCGAAGGAGCCGTACGAGGCGACCAACCGCTGGGATGAGTACGGCGACGACCTGTTCCGCCTGAAGGACCGCAAGGGCGCGGACATGCTGCTCGGACCCACGCACGAGGAGATGTTCACCCAAACGGTCAAGGACCTGTACTCCAGCTACAAGGACTTCCCGGTCACGCTGTACCAGATCCAGACCAAGTACCGCGATGAGGCGCGTCCGCGCGCTGGCATCCTGCGCGGCCGCGAGTTCGTGATGAAGGACAGCTACTCCTTCGACATGTCGGACGAGGGCCTGGACGCGTCGTACGCGAAGCACCGCGCGACCTACCAGCGCATCTTCGGGCGCGTGGGGATCCGCTACGAAATTTGTAAGGCCACCTCTGGCGCTATGGGCGGTTCCGCGTCCGAGGAGTTCCTCGCGTACAGCGAGAACGGCGAGGACACGTTCGTCGTTTCCTCCGAGGGCGACTACGCCGCAAACGTGGAGGCCGTCATCACGGTCCCGCCGGCCGCGACCCCGATCGAGGGCCAGCCGGAGGCGAAGGAGTACGACACCCCGGCCGCCGAGACCATCGACGCGCTCGTCGACTGGGCCAACAAGGAGCAGGTGCTTATCGACGGCGCGCCCACCCAAGCTTCTGACACCCTCAAGTGCATGATGATCAAGGTGGATGACCCACGCGCGGTGGACGAGGACGGCAACAAGGTCGGCCCGCAGCTCACCGGCGTCCTCCTGCCCGGTGACCGCGAACTGGACGAGAAGCGCCTGGAGGCAGCCCTCGAGCCGGCTACCTTCGAGCTGGCCAGCGACGAAGACTTCAAGAACTCCGATTTCCTGGTCAAGGGCTACGTCGGCCCGCGCGCGCTGCAGGCCAACGGGGTGCGCGTGCTCGCGGACCCGCGCGTGGTCGAGGGGTCCAGCTGGATCACCGGCGCGGACGCCTCGCAGAAGCACGTGGTGGGCCTGGTCGCCGGCCGCGACTTCACCGTCGACGCCTTCGTCGAGGCCGCCGAGGTCCGCGAGGGCGACCCGGCGCCGGAGGGCAACGGCACCGTGCGGCTGGCGCGCGGCATCGAGCTGGGCCACATCTTCCAGCTGGGCCGCAAGTACACCGAGGCCATGGACGTCCAGATCCTGGACGAGAACGGCAAGCGCGCCGTGCCGACCATGGGCTCCTACGGCATCGGCGTGTCCCGCATGATGGCGGTCGTGGCCGAACAGCGCCACGACGACAAGGGCTTGGTCTGGCCGGTCGCGATCGCGCCGTACCAGGTACACGTGGCAGTGGCCAACAAGGATAAGGCCGCGCTCGAGGCCGGCGATCAGATCGCCGCGGAGCTCTCGGACGCGGGCCTCGAGGTGCTTTTCGACGATCGCCCCAAGGTCTCCCCGGGCGTGAAGTTCAAGGACGCCGAGCTCCTGGGCATGCCGTTCATCGTGATCCTGGGCCGCGCGTTCGCCGACGGCAACGTGGAGCTGCGCATCCGCGGCGGCGAAACCCTCGAGGTGCCGGCCGGCGAGATCGTGGCGAAGGTCCGCGAGCTGGTCGCGGAGCAGCTGGCGCAGTAGCGCCCTCCGGGCGTGGCTGCCCCGCGGGCGCCGCGCGCCTGCGGCTACGCCTCCTGCGCCTCCGCGGCGAGCTGAATAGCCAGGCGGCGGAACTGGGGGCTCTCGGCGTTGGCGGCGGTGGCGCGCCACTGGTCAGTAAGCGCCTGCTGCTGGGTCTGCGTGTAGGCGCCGGCGGAGGCGACGTCGGCAGGCGCCGGGACGCCCTCGAATGCGTAGCCCGGGGCGGCCTCCGGGACGTCGCCGCTGGGCTCGAGCGCGGTGACGAGGGCGCGCACACGCTCGTCGGAGGCGTCGCGCAGCGCCTCGAGGCGCTGGTCAAGCGCGTCGTCCGCGTACGCAGTGGCCATGGAAAAGCCGTACTGCGCCGCGTACTCCCGGCGCAGCATCTCGCGGGCTGCGTCCAGGTCAGCCTCGTTGGTGATCTCGGAGTCCGCGCCGTCTGCGCTGTCTGCGTCTGCAGGGGGCTCCGTTCCAGCTGCCACGCGCAGATCAATCGCCTGGGCGGTCACCAGCGCGACGGATTCCTCCGGCACGTCCGCGGCGGCCTCCGTAAGCGCGTCCGCCGCGTGGTCGGCCGCGGACACCTCGTCGGGGTTGCCCGCCGACTCGCCGGGCGTGCGTTCCACCTTGCAGGTGCTCGGCAACTCGCCGGACTCGGTGGTGCCGCAGAGGCGCTCAACCTCGTCGAACAGTTGCTGTGCCTGCATGGCGCGAGTGTGGGCGAGCGGGGCGTCGCCAAGCGCCTGCTCATCGGCGATTGCCTGCTGGGCGAGCGCGACGAGGTCGGCGTTGGGGCGCGGCCCGACCACATCGAGTGCGTCGCAGGATGCGAGCGAAAGCGCGACGGGGGCGGACATTGCGAGGGCGACGAGTTTCTTCACCCGCAAAACCGTACACGATAGGGTGGGGGCCATGGCTTTTCCTACACCCGAGCAGCTCGAGGACATTGTCGCCCCGATCGCGCGCAATCACGACCTGGACGTTGAGCAGATCCGCGCCGTGCGCGCCGGCAAGAAATCTCAGGTGGTCATCGCCCTCGACGGCGACGAGCACCCCACCTTGGACGAGCTGGAGGTCGTCTCCAACGAGCTCAGCGAGCTTTTCGACGCCCACGAGTCCGCCGGAGACCTCAACTTCGGCGCCGGCTACACCCTGGAAGTGACCACGCCCGGGGTGGACATGCCGCTGACCGCGCCGCGGCACTGGCGCCGGAACCGTGGCCGCGCCGTCGCCCTGCTGGACGCCGACGGAAAGAAGGAGACGTGGCGCATCGGTGCGCTCAACGATGCTGAGGATCGTGTCGTGCTCATCGAGCGCGGCGCCAAGCAGCCGCGCGTGGAAACCCGCCTGGTTTCCGAAATGCCGAAGGCAGTGGTAGAAATTGAGTTCAAAGCGCCGCCGGCTGCCGAGCAGGAGCTGGTCGACGCTGCGTACGAAGAAGCAGGAGACGAGTAAGCTCCGGGGCTCACCCGGCTTACCTGGAAGGAATAACAAGTGAATATTGACTTGAACGCGCTCAAAGTGATTGAGGACAAGCAGGGCATCGCTGTCGATGACCTGCTCACCACCATCGCGAGCGCGCTTTTGTTTGCGTACCTGGATTACCGCGACGGGAAGCCGGACGAAAACACCAAGTCTCGCGTGGACATCGACCCGGACACCGGCGATGTGCACGTCATGGTCAGCGAGCTGGACGAGGACGGCGAGGTCGTCTCCGAGTACGACAGCACGCCGGTCAACTTCTCCCGTATTGGTGCCCCCGCGGTGCGCGACGCCATCAAGCGCCGCCTGCGCGAAGCGGAGGCAGGGCGTGTCTACACCGCCTACTCTGAGTTCGAGGGCCACGTCGTCTCCGGCGTGGTGCAGCGCGACGCCAACGCGGAGGCGCGCGGCCTGACCATCGTCCAGCTGGGCACCGAGGCGGATCCGCAGGACGGCATCCTCCTGCCCGCTGAGCAGATCCCGGGAGAGCGCCTCACCCACGGCGACCGCGTCAAGGCGTATGTGGTGGGAGTGAACAAGGGTGAGCGCAATGTGCAGGTCAACCTGTCGCGCACGCACCCGGAGTTGGTGCGCGGCCTGTTCGCGCTCGAGGTGCCCGAGGTTGAGGACGGTTCCGTGGAGATCATCGCGATCGCTCGCGAGGCCGGCCACCGCTCCAAGGTCGCGGTGCGCGCCACCGTCAAGGGCGTCAACGCAAAGGGTGCCTGCATCGGCCCGCGCGGCGCGCGTGTGTCCAACATCATGAAGGAGCTGGGCGGGGAGAAGATCGACATCATCGACTACTCCGAGAACCCGGCCACCTACGTGGGCAACTCGCTGGCGCCGTCCAAGGTGGTCAAGGTGGACATCCTGGACCGCGACGCGCAGATGGCCCGGGTGACCGTGCCGGACTACCAGCTGTCGCTGGCCATCGGCAAGGAAGGGCAGAACGCCCGTCTGGCAGCGCGACTCACGGGGTGGAAGATTGACATCCACTCCGACGCCGACGCGGACACCGATACGGACGCAGCCGCGGAGTAGCGGGGGCGTAGCTGGGGAGCGCGTGAGCGTCGACAAGCAATGCCCCGGGGCCGGCAGGAACCCTGCTGACCGCCGTAAGTATTGTTTAGCGCCGCAATGGCGTAGGCTAGGACGCGGCTTATTTCCCGTGCGTCGAGACGTGTCGCGTTCCCGGTCGCAGTAGTTGGGTGTGGGCAGGACTGTACGTCGAGCAACAGGAAGGGTTGTGGATGAGCGTTACGCGCAAGCGTCCCATCCGTACTCGTACCTGCATTGCTACCCGCGACGTGCTGCCCGACACCGAGCTACTGCGACTCGTTCAGGACCCCGATGCGCCCGGCCGGATCCTCGCCGACCCGCGCCGGTCATTGCCCGGCAGGGGAGCGTGGATCACGCCGACGCGGGAAGCAGTCGAGCTGGCGGAGCAACGCCGTGCCTTCGGTAGGGCGTTCCGTCTGTCCGCTCCGGCGGACCTAGGTCATGTACACACGTACCTCGCCAATCTGGCGAACGACCCAACGCAAGTAAGGAAGACCGAACACTGATGAGTACACAACCGTGAAGCAGCATCAGCGATGAAAGTCAATGACCACGTCTAGGGGTCGGTAGCCGCACGAGCCACGGGTTCGGCGGGCACCGTCTCCTAGCACAACAACAAGGAGACACGTGCCCGGAAAGTTACGCGTACACGAGCTTGCCAAGAAGCTTGGCGTTACTAGCAAGGAACTGCTCGCCACGTTGAAGGAACAAGGCGAGTTTGTAAAGACCGCTTCGTCGACCATTGAGTCGCCAGTGGTGAAGAAGATGACGGCCTACTACCAGGAGAAGGAATCCGGTGGGAAGGCCGAGGGCGACAGCGGTGCGAAGGCCGCTCCGAAGCCCGGTGCCCCCAAGCCGGGGGCCGCGAAGCCTGCCGCAAAGAAGCCTGGTGCCCCGAAGCCGGGTGCGCCGAAAAAGCCGGGCCAGGGCGCTCCGGCTGCGCAGGGCGGTGCCCCGAAGCCGGGGGCCGCGAAGCCTGCGGCGAACAAGCCTGGTGCCCCGAAGCCGGGTGCGCCGAAGCCTGCGGCGAAGAAGCCGGGCCAGGGCGCTGCGGCTGCGCAGGGTGGCACCCCGAAGCCGGGCGCTCCCAAGCCTGGTGCACCGAAGCCTGCGGCGAACAAGCCTGGCGCCCCGAAGCCTGGCGCGCCGAAGCCTGCGGCGAAGAAGCCAGGCCAGGGCGCTGCGCCGACGCCGGGCTCGATGCCGCGACCGGTGGCAAAGCCGGGCGGTCGTCCGAAGGTGGCGAACAACCCGTTCTCGTCCAACACCTCCGCTCCGCGCCCGGCGCCGCGCCCCGGTGGCGGCCGTGGCGGCCAGGGCCAGGGCAACCAAGGTGGTGGCCGTGGTCGCGGCCAGGGCGGACAGCGCCCGGGGCAGGGTGGCCAGGGCCAGGGCGGTCAGCGCCAGGGCGGAAATCGTGCTGGTGGCGGCCGTCGTCCGTCGCCCGCTGATATGGCTGCAGCTCCGTCGCCGAAGCAGATGCCGGCGAAGGCTGCCGGTACCCGCGGTGGACGCGGCAACGGTGGCGGCGGTCGCGGGCGCGGTGGTGGCCCGGGCGGCCCGAACCGTGGCGGCGGCGGTGGCTTCCGCGGACGCGGCGGTCGTCGCGGTGGTACCGCGGGTGCATTCGGGCGTCCGGGTGGCGCACCGGGGCGTCGTCGCAAGTCCAAGGGCCAGAAGAGGGCCGAATACGAGGAGATGCACAAGCCGAACGTCATCGGTGGCGTTCGTCTCCCGGACGGCGACGGCAAGACCGTGCGCCTGCGCCAGGGCGCAACCCTGTCCGACTTTGCGGAGAAGATCAACGCGGAGGCGTCGGCACTCGTGCAGGCGCTGTTCAACCTCGGTGAGATGGTCACGGCGACCCAGTCGGTGCCGGAGGAGACCCTCCAGCTCCTGGGCGCGGAGATCAACTACGAGGTGAAGATCGTCTCGCCTGAGGACGAGGACCGCGAGCTGCTCGAGTCCTTCGACCTGCAGTTCGGCGAGGACGAAGGCGACGACGAGGATCTCCAGCAGCGTCCTCCGGTCGTGTCCGTGATGGGCCACGTCGACCACGGTAAGACTCGCTTGCTGGACTCGATCCGCAAGGCGAACGTGGGCCGCGGCGAGGCCGGCGGCATCACCCAGGGCATCGGCGCGTACCAGACCGAGGTCACCCTCGAGGACGAGCCGCGCAAGATCACGTTCCTGGATACCCCTGGTCACGAGGCGTTTACCGCCATGCGTGCCCGCGGTGCGAAGTCGACCGACTTGGCCATCCTGGTCGTCGCTGCGGATGACGGCGTCATGCCGCAGACCGTTGAGGCGATCAACCACGCCAAGGCGGCGGACCTGCCCATCGTGGTTGCCGTGAACAAGGTGGATAAGCCGGAGGCACAGCCGGATAAGATCCGTGGCCAGCTCACCGAGTACGGCCTCATCCCCGAGGAGTACGGCGGCGACACCATGTTCATCGACATCTCTGCGAAGCAGGGCACGGGTATCGACGACCTCCTGGAGGCCGTCCTGCTCACCGCCGACGCTGCGCTGGAGCTGACCGCGAACCCGGACATGGACGCGCAGGGCGTAGCCATCGAGTCCCACCTGGACCGCGGACGCGGCCCGGTGTCCACCGTGATCGTGCAGCGCGGTACGTTGCGCGTCGGCGACTCCATCGTCGTCGGCGGCAACTTCGGCCGCGTGCGCCGCATGGTCGACGAGTGGGGCAACGACGTGCAGGAAGCCGAGCCGTCCCGTCCGGTGCAGGTGCAGGGTCTCAACGGCGTTCCCGGCCCGGGCGACAACCTGCTCGTGGTGGAGGACGACCGCGTGGCGCGCCAGATTGCGGCGCAGCGCGACGCCCGCCACCGCGCAGCGATGCAGGCGCGCACGAAGAAGCGTGTCTCCCTGGAGAACCTGGACCAGGCGCTCAAGGAGACGAGCCAGCTCAACCTCATCCTCAAGGGCGACAACGCCGGTTCAGTGGAAGCCCTGGAGGAGGCGTTGCTCAAGATCGAGGTGGACGACGAGGTCGAGGTGAACATCATCGACCGCGGTGTTGGTGCCGTCACCCAGACCAACGTGGTCCTGGCTGCCGCTTCCGACGCGGTCATCGTCGCCTTCAACGTTCGCGCTGAGGGCAAGGCGACCGAGGAGGCCAACAACGAGGGCGTGGAGATCCGCTACTACTCGGTGATTTACGAGGTCATCGACCAGGTGGAGGCCGCACTCAAGGGCATGCTCAAGCCGATCTACGAGGAGCGCGAGGTTGGTGCCGCGGAGATCCGCCAGATCTTCAAGGCATCCTCCGTCGGCCTCATCGCCGGCTGCATGGTCACCGAGGGCCACGTCAAGCGCGGCGCGAAGCTGCGCCTCGTGCGCGACGGCAACGTCATCACCCCGGATGCAACGATCGAGTCGCTGCGTCGCGAGAAGGACGACGTCACCGAGGTGGCCAAGGGCTACGAATGCGGTATGGTCCTGTCCTACCCGGACATCCAGGTGGACGACCAGATCCAGGTCTACGAGATGGTCGAGGTTCCCCGCGACTAGCGCACAACGCGCAGAAAGAGGGAAGCACGCTGCCCGGCCCCGGCATGACGCTGGGGTGCGGGCAGCGTGGCGTCGATAAGCACATGCGAGCGTCTAGACTAGAGACGCTTACGCGAAGAAGGAGATGATGACATGGCTGAAAACCCGCGCGCACAGCGCCTTGCCAAGCAGATTCACGCGATCGTGGCGTCTGCGATTGAGCGAGAGGTCAAAGATCGGCGTCTGGAGCTGGTCACCATCACCGACGTTCGCGTTACCGGTGACCTGCACGACGCGACTGTGTACTACACAGTGCGTGGTCGCGACATCGACGAGGAGCCGGACTTCGACGCGGCGGCGGAGGCACTCCACCGCGCCCGCGGCCAGCTGCGCAAGAAGGTCGGCGACCAGCTCGCTGTGCGCTTCACGCCGACGCTCGCGTTCGAGCTCGACACCGTGCCGGAGGCCTCCGCGCGCATGGAGGAGCTGTTGAACCGGGCGCGCGCCCGCGACGCGGAGACCGCGCGTCTGCGCGCCAACGCGACTCCGGCCGGAGACGGTAACCCGTACAAGACCAGCGGCGACGCAGAGTCCGGTCAGTAATGGGCGGACTGTTCGCGGACACCCCGGCAGTCGGGGAGCAGCTGGCGCAGGTCGCCGAGGTGCTGCGCGGCGCGGAGCGCATCTCCGTCGTGGCGCACATCAAGCCGGATGCCGACGCAGTCGGCTCCGCGTGCGGCCTGGCGGCGGGGCTGCGCAAGCTGGGCAAGGACGCCCGTGTCTACATCGGGCAGACCTATCCGCACCCGGGCAACCTGCGAACTGTGCCTGGTGTGGACGACATCACCTACGGGTCGCACCTGCCCGCAGACGGCCTCATCGTCACCGTGGACTGCGCGTCCGTGGACCGCACCGGCCTGCTGCGCGAGCAGATCGACGCCGAGCGCGACCGGGTCGTGGTGATCGACCACCACGAGACCAACCCGGGTTTCGGTGCCCACAACCTCATCGCAGATGCTGAGTCCACCACGACCATTATCCGCGAGCTGTTCACGCACCTTGGCGTGGAGCTGGATTCTGAGATCGCGTACTGCCTGTACGCCGGGCTGGTCACCGACACGGGCAGCTTCCGCTGGGGGACACCGCGAATGCACACGCTTGCCGCCGAGCTCATGGAATACGGCCTGGACACCCGGCAACTCACCATGGACTTAATCGATAAAGCGAGCCCCCGCGACCTGCAGATCATGGGCGGAGTGCTGGCGGACCTGCAGAACTTCCGCCAGGAGGGACTCGTTGTCAGCGTGTTCACCATCCCGGCGGAGGCGCTGGCTCGCATGAGCCAGACCACGGTGGAAACCATCATTGATTACGCCCGCGTGCTGGAAGGCTCCGACGTGGGTATGGTGCTCAAGCAGAACGGCCCGAAGCACTGGGCGGTGTCGCTGCGCTCGACTGTGATCGACGTATCCAAGCTGGCCCAGGCCCTTGGGGGCGGCGGGCACATCCCGGCCGCGGGGTACACGGCGTACGGATCGCAGGACATGGTTGTGCGGGACCTGATCGCTGCGCTGCCTACGCGCGAAGAGCGCGCTGCCTCCCAACACGAGCCAGCAGCCCAAAACTTCCCGAACGCTAACCGATAAGGAGAGTGCACGCTGCCGTGATGGCGCAACGCAACGACGCGACGGTCACCCCTGGCAAGATTCTCGCCCTGGCCCTGCCGGCACTGGGTGTGCTGGCGGCCAACCCCCTCTACCTGCTGCTGGACACCGCCGTGGTCGGTCGGCTGGGCACCGCGGAGCTGGCGGCCCTCGCCGCAGGCACCACGATCCAGTCCACGGTGACCACCCAGCTCACGTTCTTGTCCTACGGTACGACCGCGCGCAGCTCCCGCCTGTTCGGCGCGGGGAAGCGCGAGGCCGCCGTGGCGGAAGGCGTGCAGGCCACGTGGGTGGCGCTCGGCGTCGGCTTCGCGCTCGCCACCATCATCTGGTTGTTCGCGCAGCCGATCGCGCTGGCCCTGACTAACGACGCGGCCACGGCCCAGGAGTCCGCGCGGTGGATGCATGTCTCCGCGTTTGCCATCCCGCTTACGCTCATCATCATGGCGGGCAACGGCTGGATGCGCGGTGTGCAAAACACGCGGCTTCCGTTCCTTCTCACACTGTGCGGACTCATTCCGGGCGCGATCGCGCTGCCCATCTTGGTGGGAAAGTTCGGCCTGATCGGCTCCGCGATGGCCAACCTGCTGGGCATGGGGATCACGGCCGCGCTTTTCCTCACCATGCTGCTCCGCGAGCACGCCGGCAGCTGGGGGCCGCGCTGGCGCGTGATGCGTGAGCAGCTCGTCTTGGGGCGCGACCTGATCCTGCGCTCCCTGTCCTTCCAGATCTCGTTTCTCGCCGCGGCGGCGGTGGCCGGCCGGTTTGGCGTCGCGACGCTTGCCGCGCACCAGATCCTCCTGCAGCTGTGGAACTTCCTCACGCTCGTCCTCGACTCGATGGCCATCGCCGCGCAAACGCTCACCGGGGCTTCGCTGGGCAAGGGTCGCGTCGCCGAGGCTCGCTCCGTCGGCGCGCAGGCCACCAGGTTCTCCGTCGGCTTCGGCGTGGTCTTGGCGTTGGTCTTCACGCTTTTCGACGCCCCCCTGCAGTCCATCTTCACCCAGGACCCAGCCGTCCACGACGCCCTCACCATCCCGTGGTGGTTGCTCATCGCCATGATTGTCACCGGCGGCGTCGTCTTCGCCCTGGACGGGGTGCTGCTCGGGGCCGGCGACGCGGCGTACCTTCGCAACATCACCATCGCCTCCGTACTCGGCGCCTTCCTCCCGCTCACGCTGCTGTCGGTGGCGTTCGGGTGGGGCTTGGTCGGCATCTGGGCTGGACACCTCGCCTCGGTGCTGCTGCGCCTGGTCGGCGTGGTCATCCGTTTCCGGGGCGACGAATGGGCACAGACAGGAGCAGAGCGCAAGACCCGAAAGGCGAGCGCATGACCACCACCCTCTGGGCAGTGAGCGACCTCCACGCAGCGGTGAAGCGGAACGGGCCGAAGATCGCCCAGATCCAGCCCGCGGACCCGTCGGACTGGCTGATTGTGGCCGGAGACGTGGCGGAACGCCACGAGTTGATCGTGCAGGTGATGGCGGAGATGGCCGGAAGGTTCGACACGGTGATCTGGGTGCCGGGCAACCACGAGCTGTTCGCCCGCAGCGCGGACCGCTACCGCGGCCGCGATAAGTACACCGCACTGGTGCAGTCCATGCGAGAGCTGGGTGTGGTCACCCCAGAGGACCAGTTCCCCGTCTTCGGTGGCGTTACCGTCGCCCCGTTGTTCACGCTGTACGACTACTCATTCCGTGGCCCCGGAATGACGGTCGAGGAGGCCATCGAGGCGGCGAAGGAAAAGAACATCGTGATGACGGACCAGTACGCCATCGCCCCGTTTGTGGACGTGCGCGCGTGGTGCTGGGATCGTCTTGCGTACACCACGAAGCGGCTCTCACGAATCAGCGGGCCCACCATCATGGTGAACCACTGGCCGCTGGTGCAGGAGCCGACGCTGCGGATGCAGTGGTCCGAGATTGCGCTGTGGTGCGGGACGAGGCACACGCGATCTTGGCCAAAGCGCTACAACGCCCGCGCAGTGGTGTACGGGCACCTGCACATGCCCGGCGTCGTGGAGGTGGACGGCGTGGACCACATCGAGGTCTCGCTCGGGTACCCGCGCGAGTGGCAGCGCCACCCTGCAGGGGTGCAGTTCCCGTACCCGGTCATGGAACTGGGGGCCTAGATGCAGAACCTGGCACTGTTTCCCCCCGAGGCCCGGTTTGTGTACCTGCGTACGAATGAGCGCAGAGACCTGACCCACTACGAGGATCTCCACCCCAGTGAACAAGAGCTTGTCAGCCGCGCCGTGGACAAGCGCAAGGGCGAGTTCGGCGACGCGCGCTGGTGCGCCCACGAGGCGCTCAAGGAGCTGGGCTGCAGCGACGCGGGCGTGATTCTGCGCGGCGAGCGCGGGATGCCGCTGTGGCCGCACGGCTACACCGGGTCGCTCACGCATACAACCGGCTTTCGCGCGGCGGTGGCGGCACCGACACGGCACGTACGGTCCATGGGACTCGACGTCGAGCCCGCGGTCCCGCTGCCGAGCGAGGTGGTGCCCCGCATCGCCAGGCCCACCGAGCGGGCGATGCTGCGCGAGCTGGAGGAAGAAGGCTTCGAGTGGGCCAGCAAGCTCCTCTTCTGCGCCAAAGAGGCGACGTACAAGTGCTGGTTTCCCATGACGCGCCGCTGGCTCGGATTCGAGGACGCCGACATCGTGTTGCGCACCGACGGCACGTTTTCGTCCTACATCCTGGCCCGCCCCACCCCGGCGCCGCTGTTTGAGGGGCGCTGGGTGGTCGGCGACGGCTACATCATCGCCTCCGTCTTCGTGGAGTAGGCGATTTAGCCCAGGGTTGCCGGGCGAGCCACGAACTCCGTGGACAGGCGCTTGCCCTTCTCCTTGACCAGGGCCACGACGCGCCCGTCCGGCCCCTGGGCGGCGTGCACGCCCTGCAGTCCGCGCGGTTCGAGCCATTTCCCCAGCGCGAGTGCCTGGTACTCGTCGTCGCTGACCGGGAGCACCGGCCAGGCGCGAGTGAGCGCCTCGTCCAGGGTGAGCGAAAGAGCGGGGGAGTCTTGGAGGACGGGGAGCGGCGTGGCGTCGGCAAGCGAAAATGCGCCAACGCTGGTGCGGCGGAGTTGCGTGAGGTGACCGCCGACGCCGAGCGCGGCGCCCAGGTCGCGGGCGAGAGCGCGGATGTAGGTGCCGGAGGAGCAGTGGACGGTCACGGTGACGTCGATAAGCGAGCCCTGCCTGCTGACCTCGTGGGTGTCGAAGGCGAAGATGGTGACTGGGCGGGCGGGGATGTCCACGTCTTTGCCCTCGCGGACCAGCTCGTGCGCGCGCTTGCCGTTGATTTTGATGGCGGAGACCGCGGTGGGTTTTTGCATGATGTCGCCGGTCAGGGCAGTGATCTCGGCGGCAATCTGCCCGTCGGTGATGGCTGCTGCGTCATGCTCCGCAGTGAGCTCGCCCTCCGCGTCATCGGTGGTGGTGGACTGGCCGAGCCTGATGGTGGCCTCGTAGCGCTTGTCGTGCGCGACGAGGTGGGCGAGCAGCTTGGTGCCGCGCTCGATCCCGGCGACAAGCACGCCGGTGGCCATCGGGTCGAGCGTGCCGGCGTGCCCCACCTTGCGGGTGGAAAATGCGCGGCGCAGCTTCGCTACAACATCGTGGCTTGTCATGCCCGCGGGCTTGTCTACCACGACGATTCCAGAGGTTGCGAGGGGATCGGTCATGGTTTTCCAGTATGCCGTACGCTATTGCGCGTGGATATTTTGCACGGGCTTGGAAGCGTCCCAGCACATCTGAAGGCGGACGGCGGTTGCGTGGTCACCATCGGCGTGTTCGACGGCGTGCACCGCGGGCACCAGCTGCTCATCAGCACCGCCGTGGACAGGGCGCGCGAGCGTGGCGTGCCGTGCGTGGTGATGACGTTCGACCCGCACCCGGTGAGTATTTTCGCCCCCGATCGTGCCCCCGTCGCCTTGCTTCCCATTGAGGAGCGTGCCCGGCAGATCGCGGAGCTCGGCGTGGACTACCTCCTGGTCATCGACTTCCGCGAGGAGCTGGCAGGCGACAGTCCTGAGCACTACGTCACCGAAGTGCTGCAGGGGCGGCTCGGCGCCCTCGAGGTGGTCGTGGGCGAAAACTTCACCTTTGGCAAGGACGCCGCCGGCACCGCGCAGACGATGGCGCAGCTGGGCGAGCGCCACGGCCTCGAGGTGACCATCGTGCAGTTGCTCAACGACGGCGACGTGCGCATCTGCTCGACCGCCATCCGCGACGAGCTCACGGCCGGGAATATCGGCTTGGCCACGGACTACATGGGCCGGCCGTTCTCGGTGATCTCCGTCATCGAGCGCGGCGCGGGCCGGGGTGGGCGCGAGCTGGGGTACCCCACGGCGAATCAGTACGTCGAGGAGATGTCGGCGCTGCCCGGGGATGGTGTCTACGCCGGTTGGGTCACCATCATTGATGACGCCCCCATTGACGGCGACATCGAGCCCGGGGTGCGCTACCCGGCGGCGATCTCGGTGGGCACGAACCCGACCTTTGGTGATACCCGCCGCAGCGTCGAGTCCTACATTCTGGATCGCGACGCCGATCTGTACGGACGGATGGCGTGCGTGGAGTTTGTGGACAAGGTCCGCGACATGGTGAAGTTCAACTCGGTGGACGAGCTGCTGGAGAATATGGCCCGCGACGTCGCCCGTACCCGGGAGATCCTCGCCGCGGAGTAGGGGCGCGCTATTGTCGGGGCACGACAGTCTTCCCAGCGAAAGGACCCAACCATGGCACGCAAGCTCATCCTGGACGTGGACACCGGCATCGACGATGCGCTGGCGATTGCGTACGCACTCGGCTCCGAGGACCTGGACCTCATCGGCGTGACGGGGACCTACGGCAATGTGCTGGTCCCCACCGGAACGAGGAATTCGCTTGCCATCCTGGAGCTGTTCGGCCGCACCGACATCCCGGTCTACGCGGGGCCGGACCACGCGCGCGCCCGCGATTCCTTCGAGGTCATGGAGATCTCCGAGTTCATCCATGGCAAGAACGGTATCGGCGAGGCCCAGATTCCGGACGCCTCGCGTGCGGTGGAGGAGCAGTCCGCCGTGGAGTTCATGGTGGAGTCTGTGCGCCAGTACGGCGACGAGCTGGTGATTGTGCCTGTGGGTCCTCTCACCACGGTGGCCGCGGCGATGGAGGCAGACCCGACGTTTGCGGACAACGCGCACATCGTGATCATGGGTGGAGCGCTCACCGTGCCCGGCAACGTGACGCAATGGTCCGAGGCCAACATTAACCAGGACCCCGAGGCCGCTGACCTGGTGTTCCGCAACGCGAAGGACGTTACGATGGTTGGGCTGGACGTGACGCTGCAAACGCTGCTGACATCCAAGGAGACCGCGGAGTGGAAGGCACTGGGCACGACCGGCGGCGACTTCCTGGCCACCGCGACGGACTACTACATCAAGGCTTATGAGACCACCGCGCCGTACCTGGGCGGTTGTGGACTCCACGATCCGCTCGCCGTGGCGGTGGCGGCGGACCCGACCCTGGTGGAGACGTTGGACATCAACTTGAAGACGGACACGCAGGGCGAGACGCGGGGGCGCACGATTGGCGACGAAGCCCGGCTCAACGACGCGGCGAAGACCGGGCACGTGGCGGTGGGCGTGGACGTCGAGCGCTTCCTCGCCGAGTTCATGCGCCGGCTGACCGGGCTTGCGCAGCGGACCCCGGGGAGTGACGCGGCCGCCAGGTAGCGCGATTTGGGGAGGGCGGTAGCGCTCCGGTAGTATGATCCGCTGGCCCTGTCACCGGAGCGTTCCGGGGCACAGACTGTGGTTCGCAGCAGTCTTGCAGGGCACAAGAACACTGAAGAATGCGGACTGAAATATAAGGAGTATACTCATGGCACTGTCCACTGAGAAGAAGGCCGAAATCCTCAAGGAGTACGGCGTCCACGAGACCGACACCGGTTCCCCGGAGGCGCAGGTTGCGCTGCTGACCGAGCGCATCAACAACCTGACCGAGCACCTGAAGGATCACAAGCACGATCACCACTCCCGCCGTGGTCTGCTGCTGCTGGTCGGCCGTCGCCGCAGTCTGCTGAAGTACCTGCGCGAGAACAACGTTGAGCGCTACCGCGACCTCATCGCTCGCCTGGGCCTGCGCCGCTAAGCGCAGCTGAGAGCCCGCCCGGTGTTACCGGGCGGAGATGCACGAACCCGCCGCTTTCGAACCGGGACGCTGTCCGCCGACACGTTCCCGGGACGAGGCGGCGGGTTTTGTGCGCGGTGGGGAGGTGCAGAGAAGCATGCCTTGCACGGTCGAGCTGGTATGATGTTTGCCGTTGTAGATGAACGCATACGAACCGGCGGCACCGATGACCGCCACGACGAGACTCGAGGAGAGAGATCTTTTGAGCACCTTTACGCCCAAGAACTCGTACGACATTCACGTGGACGAGGAGTTCGGGATTACTGAGGCGGTTGCCACACTGGACAATGGCGACTTTGGCTCCCGCACCATTCGTTTTGAGACCGGTCAGCTCGCCCGCCAGGCGGACGGGTCGGTGACCACCTACCTGGACGATGACACGATGATGCTGGCCACCACCACCGCGTCGAACCAGCCGCGCGAGGGCTTCGACTTCTTCCCCCTGACGGTCGACGTGGAGGAGCGCATGTACGCCGCCGGCCGTATCCCGGGCTCGTTCTTCCGCCGCGAGGGCCGCCCGACCACGCAGGCGATTCTGGCTTGCCGCCTGATCGACCGCCCGTTGCGCCCGACGTTTGCCAAGGGGCTTCGCAACGAAGTGCAGTGCGTGATCACTGTCATGTCCATGGCACCTGACGAGTACTACGACGTGGTGGCCATCAACGGCGCCTCCGCGGCAACGCAGCTGTCCGGACTGCCGGTCTCCGGTGCCGTCGGCGGTGTGCGCATGGCGCTGATTGCGGATGATAAGCACCCGGAGGGACAGTGGGTCGCCTTCCCCAACGCTGCGCAGCACGAGCGCGCGTTGTTTGAGATGGTCGTGGCAGGCCGCATGGTGGAGCGCAAGCGCGGTAAGAAGACCGAGGAAGACGTTGCCATCATGATGGTGGAGGCCGGCGCTGGCGTGAACGTCGTGCAGCTGGTCAAGGACGGCTACCCGGCGCCCAAGGAGTCCACGGTTGCTGAGGGCCTCGAGGCTGCGAAGCCGTACATTCAGACGCTGGCGAAGGCGCAGGCCGACCTGGCTCAGGAAGTGGGCAAGGAGACCAAGGAGTTCCCGCTCTTCCCGCCGTACACCGACAAGGTTTACGAGCAGGTGGAGAAGAAGGCCGCGAAGAAGCTGGCCAAGATCATGACCATCAAGTCCAAGGCCGAGCGCGAGGACGCCTCCAACGAGTACATGGAGGAGATCGAGGAGGCGCTCCTGGACAAGTTTGACGTGGACGACGATGACGCCGAGGTCACCGCCATGTCCAAGGAGATCCGCGCCGCGTACAACGCAGTGCAGAAGAAGATCGTGCGCGAGAAGATCCTCACCGAGGGCTTCCGTATCGACGGCCGCGGGGTCACCGACATCCGCGACCTCGAGGTGGAGGTCGAGCTGGTACCGCGCGCTCACGGCTCCGCGCTGTTCGAGCGCGGCGAGACCCAGATCCTCGGCGTGACCACGCTGGACATGCTGAAGATGGAGCAGCATATCGACTCGCTGCACCCGGAGGATACGAAGCGCTACATCCACCACTACAACTTCCCGCCGTACTCCACGGGCGAAACGGGCCGCGTCGGCTCCCCGAAGCGCCGCGAGATCGGCCACGGTGCGCTGGCAGAGCGCGCGCTGCTGCCGGTCATTCCGTCCAAGGATGACTTCCCGTACACGATCCGCCAGGTCTCCGAGGCGCTGGGCTCCAACGGCTCGACGTCGATGGGCTCCGTGTGCGCGTCGACCCTGTCGCTGTACAACGCGGGCGTGCCGCTGGCGGCGCCGGTGGCAGGCATCGCCATGGGCCTGGTGTCCGGCGAGGTTGACGGCGAGACCGAGTACGTCACCCTGACGGACATCCTGGGTGCAGAAGACGCGTTCGGCGACATGGACTTCAAGGTCGCCGGCACCAGCGAGTTCATCACCGCCCTGCAGCTGGACACCAAGCTGGACGGCATCCCGTCTGACGTCCTCGCCGGCGCGCTGGAGCAGGCCTACGAGGCCCGCGAGACCATCCTGGACACCATGTCCGAGGTCATCGAGGGCCCCGACGAGATGAACCCGCTCGCTCCGAAGATCACGACGGTGACCGTCCCGGTGAAGAAGATCGGCGAGGTCATTGGGCCGAAGGGCAAGACGATCAACTCCATCACGGAGGAAACCGGCGCGGAGATCACCATCGAGGACGACGGCACCATCTACGTGTCTGCGACCGAGGGCTCGGCTGCCGACGCCGCGATTGAGAAGATCAACGCGATTGCGAACCCGCAGATGCCGAAGGTGGGCGAGCGCTACCTGGGCACCGTGGTGAAGACGGTTGCCTTCGGCGCTTTCGTGTCCATCCTGCCGGGCACCGACGGCCTGATCCACATCTCCAACCTGGGTGGCAACACCCGCATTGAGAATGTTGAAGACGTGATCAACGTCGGCGACAAGGTTGAGGTGGAGATCCGCGACATTGACAACCGCGGCAAGATCTCCCTGGTCCCCGTCGAGGAGTAGGTCGAACCCGCGACGGCAAACGCCTCCCTGAACCGGCTGCGCGCTGGTGGGGAGGCGTTGTTGCGTCGGTAAGCAAATGCGAACGCTAGGGGAGGAACCGTAGCTTCTTGCCCAGGTTGAGCGCTGTGGTGAGCAGCGTGCCGTAGTAGCGGCGGGGGAGCTGCGCGGGGCCGCGCATTGGCATGATTCGCTGCTGGGAGATGTTCTTCGGTTCCGTGTACTTGGTCAGACCCTCGGGGCCGTGGCGGCGGGCGAGGCCGGATTCTTTCACACCGCCGAGCGGGGTGGAGATGGAGGCCCAGGTGGAGGCGTAACCGTCGTTGATGGTCACGCTGCCGGACTCGATGCGTTGGGCGAGGGCCCACGCCGTCTTCGGCGCGCCGAAGACGGAGGCGTTCAGGCCGTAGGAGGTTGCGTTGGCCAGCTCGACGGCCTCGTCCATGTCGCGCACGCGCTGGACGTAGACGACCGGGCCGAAGACTTCCTGGGTGGCCAGGTCGGTGCCCTCGCCGAGGCCGGTGAGGATGGTTGGTTCGAAGTGTAAGGGACCGATGTCCGGGCGCGCCTTGCCACCGGTCACTACGGTTGCGCCTTTGGCCAACGCATCGTCCACGAATGCTTGCACGCGGTCGAGCTGGGCCTGGTTGATGAGCGAGCCCATCTCGTAATCCCAGTTCAGTCCCTTGCCCAGGGTGATGGACTCCGCGGCGCGCCGGAATGCGGCGATGAAGCGGTCGAAGAGCGCGTCGGGCACGTAGATGCGCTCGATGGACACGCAGAGCTGGCCGGAGTTGGAGAAACAGGCGGTGGCGATCGTGTCAATATGCTTATCGACGTCAGCGTCCGGGGCTATCAGCATCGGATTCTTGCCCCCGAGCTCTGCCGAGAACCCGACGAGCCGCTCGCCGACCGTCCTGCCCAGCAGCTTGCCGGTCTTGGTGGAGCCGGTGAACATGAGGTAGTCGCACTGCGCGGCGATCGCGCCGCCGACCTCCTCGCCGGAACCGGTGACGATCTGGAAGAGGTCGCGCGGCAGGCCCGCCTGGATGAGCAGGTGGAGCGAGATGAGGTTGGAGAACGGGGTCTGCCAGTCCGGCTTTGCCACGACGCCATTGCCGGCGATCAAGGCGGCCACCGCGTCGGAGACGCCGAGCGCGAGCGGGTAGTTCCACGGGCTGATCTGGCCGACGACGCCTTTGGGCACGCGCTGCTCGGCCGTCTTGGTGATGAAGGGGAACGCGCCCGCCCGGCTCGAAATGGTTAGCAGCCGCTCCGCCGTGTTGGCGTAGTAGCGGGCGTTGTTCATGACGTCGAGGACTTCGTCGAACGCGGCGGTGCGGTCCTTGCCGGTTTCAAGCTGGACGATGTCCGCGAGCAGCTCCCGCTCGCGGTACACCAGGTCGTGGAAGCGCTCGAGCACAGCGACCCGGTCTGCGATGTCGCGCGCGGCCCACTCCCGTTGGGCGGTGCGGGCGCGGCGGAACGCCTCATCGACGTCCGCGGCGGTGCCGGCCCCGACCCAGCCGATGGGCTGGTCGACGAAGGGGGACGTGACATCTTGGCGCTCGCTGGCGTCGAGCGAGCCCGTCGCGCGGTTGGTGGTCAAGTTGAGCAGCATTTCCAGGAAATGTTCCGGGAGCGGCTGTTCCTTCAAACGATGAATTGGCATGAAGTTTGCGCTCACTCCTGGTTAGAACGGGCAGCCGGCTGCGCGGCGGGCGGCGACGGCGTCGGCATCGTCGTCAAGCGTGCTGCGCTGCTTGCGTGCGGACACGGTGATGCCGTCTGCGGCCTTGAGCTCTGCTTCCGGGTCCTCGTCGCCGTTGCCCTGGTATGGGCGGATGTTCTTCGGCTCCTTGTACTCGCCGGAAATCATGCCGTGCTTGATCATCTGGGACCGGCCCGGCTCCATGTAGCGCTTGTCCTCCGGGAGGATGTCAAAGACCTTCTTCACCAGCTTGGCAATGCGGTCGAAGCGCTTTTGATCCTTTGCGGACCAGTCGAGCTCGAGGATGGCGCGCTCCTTGGCGGGGATGGTGCCGTAGGTGAGCCAGATGACGCTGCGCATGATCGGCTTCCAAATGACTTTCCACACCTTCGGGGAGACGCCTTCCGGCGGGGCGATCATCTCGTCGCGGGCGGTGCGCAGAGCGAAGTCGACGGTTTCGTTGCGCTCGAGGACGGTGTCGGCCATCTCGTCCATGTACGCCACGAGGTCGTCGTAGTTGTCGATGACCGGGCGCTCAGACATGCCGTAGTGGTCCCACCAGGTCACGCCCTCGCGAACGATCTGGTCCTTCTCCTCGTGGGTGAAGGGGGTGCCGAAGAGCTCCTGGGCGTAGATGACGCGGTAGACAAACGTAGCGTGCGCCCACCAGAAGGTTTCGGGGTTCATGGAGTGGTAGCGCTCGCCGTTGCGCAGGGTGCCCTTGATGGTGGTGTGGTAGTCGCGGATCTGCTTGCCCAGGTCGCCGTCGTCATAGATGGACATGATGATCTGCGGGGTGGAGCGCTCCAGACGAGCGAACGGCTCGTCGAAAAACTTGGAGTGGTCCAGCAGCGACTGGCCGATGGCTGGGTGCATGTTCTGCATGACGCCGGTGTACCCGCGCAGGAGCTGGATGCGCTGGTCAGAACCCCACTTCCACAGGAGCGAGTCCGGGCCGAGTGGGGAGCGGCGGAGCTCGCGCTTACCGCCCTTGGAGGAGTTGGCGGAAACTGGCGTGGACATCAGTTGCCTCATTTCATGTGCTTGTAGACATCTCGGTTGATATGTGAACGGTAGCACAGCAGCGCGGTTGGCCGGGTGGGGGTCACATCATTTTCCGGCCCTAAGGATTTGGCCGTATCGAGGCGCCGGCTGAAACGTGGGCGTTCTGCGGGCGTTCTGTGGCTGCGACGGCGAGGATCTGGTGTGGGCGCCTACCTCATGTGCGGGTAGTGGTTCGCAGTGTGACTGTGGGGTTGTCCGGTATTTTTCACTTTGGATATATGTGGCGGACGTCATGAGATTCGGTTTGGTCTGGGCCACCGTGGCTGTGCTAATGTGTGGCAAATCATACACTAGCGTGTCGTTTTGATGGATGTCTCAGGCTCAACCTCAGCACTTCCCCGCATCACCCGAGGGTGCATTGGTCAAAACGGTTGCACAACGATGAAAGGTTGCCCCCATGGGGAAATTCAACTGGAAGAAGACCGCGGTCGCGCTGACCACCGGTCTCTTGGCGTTCGGGGCCACTGGCGTCGCTGTCGCGCAGGGAGGCCTGACCGCAAACCTGGCGCTATCGGGCACCTTCTTCAAGGTTAGTATGACGCACCTGGACGGCGAGGACTTCTCGCTGTTTGTGGATAGTGAGCCGATGAAGGAAGATGACACCATTCCGGTCGCCCGCCTGAAGTTTGGCCACGCGTACGCTTCCAACCTGTGCCTTTCTGCCACGCTGCCGGATCTCCCGATGGTCGGCGAGGGTACGCTCGCGCTTCGCGCCAACGGCGACAACAGCGTCGAGGTCCGCAACCTCGTCGTGGGTGCCAACGACATTAAGGGCGCACTCCAGCTCACCGACGCAAGCGTGGGCATCGACGCCCAGCAGGTTAACGCGCAGGCCGCGCCTGGAACCTGGGGCCTGCACTCCAACAAAGTCTCGCTCAGTGCCGACGACATCACCACTACGTCCATCGGTGCCGAGTACCTCTCCGCGTCCGGCGTTGGTGTGACCGTGGTGAAGGGGAGTGACAATGCCTGCGGCCTCAAGTAGCGACGAGGAGCACATGCTTATCGACGACCACGACACCGCCACCCACGACACACCGGGCCTGGCACACCGCTTCAACCAGTGGCGGAAGAACCGCCCGTTCATTCCGGGCCTGCTCATGATGATTTCCGGATTCGTCATCGCGGCACCGGCATACATCACGTTTGAGGTCTCCGACATCCTGGTGATGATCTCCACCGTCTCCGGCGTGTCCACCTTGCTCATCGGCGTGCTGATGTTCATGTTTGGCCTCGGATGCTGGTTGCAGCCTGCCACCGCGGTGTACTTGGGCGTGCTGGCCATCATCGTGTCGGTGATCTCCCTGCCGACCTCGAACCTCGGCGGCTTCGTTGTGGGCGCGCTGTTTGGCATTGTCGGCGGCGCCCTTGCGCTGGGCTGGGAGCCGGGCGAGAAGAGTGCGAAGAAGCGCAAGGGGAAGCACGCGAAACGTGCGTCGGTTGCCGACGCACCGGAGCAGTCGGAGGACTTCGATCCGTTCGCTGAGGACGCCTTCGATGAGGCTGATCCCGAGACATCCGAGACCGAGCAACGCGGGGGAAGCTCGAAGTGGAGTGGAGGTTCCACGCTGAACTCGGTCGTGGCCGTCGCTGCTACGAGCGCAGTCCTCGCACTACTGCTCAGCGACACTGGGGTCGTGTCTGCGCAGGAACCGGCGGCCCCCGCAGCGCCGCAGCTCCCGCAGGTGGAGCTTCCAAAGCTTCCGGCCCCGGAACTCCAGTTGCCGGAGATTCCGGAGTTGCCAGCGCCGTCGGTCCCCGACGTTCCCGGTCTGCCGGCGCCGGCGCAGCCCGCACCGGAGAGTTCGGCCCCTGCGGCCCCGGCGGCTCCGGGGGTGGGCGAGGGGGCGTCGATAGGTACGAGCGCAATTCCCTCGGGGCTGGCCCCGGCTGCGGCGCCGAGTATTGTGACTGCGGACAAAGTCACGCTGACCGGTAATGTGCACGCGACGCTCGACTACGTCAACGTGGGAGGACAGCAGCAACGAGCGCTGGTGCTGAGCGGCGATCGGCTGGTTGGGCACAACCTGGGTCTTAAGATTCCCGGCATGGGCGGCGGGAACCTGACCACGGGAAATGTTGATACGACCGTAGCGAATGGGCCGGTGAAAGTCGTGGCTACAGGCTTGACTGCGACGCCCGCTGTGCGTGATCTCCCGACCATCCCCGTGACGGTCGATCTCAGCGGTGACATCAACTCGGTCCTCGATCAGCTCGGTGTACCCGATAAGCGCCCCGTTCCCAATGTAGAAGTGCCCGACATGTTGATGAATGAGATCTCGCTGAACAACGTGACCATGCAAATGGTGACGCTCTACGGCCAAGGGTTTAACGCGCCGTTGGTTCGCCTGACAGTTCCGTAGATTGGGCGAGCAGAGAGTTTTAACTGGGCTCTGAATTTTCCGCCTGTGCGGAACTTTTTGGGGCCCAGCTATTCCGCCCGTGCGGAATTTTTGATCGCACGGAGTACACGAGGTTGGGAAGACCGGGCCCAGCTTTTCCGCGTGTGTGGAGTTTTTGGCGGCCCGGTTTTTCCGCGTGTGCGGAATTTTTGATCGCACGGAGTACACGAGGTCGGGAGGACCAGGGACGGACTTTCCGCCTGTGCGGAATTTTTTGGGGCCGGCTTTTCCGCGTGTGCGGATTATTTGAGGCCAAGCTTTCCGCCTGTGCGGAATTCTTGATCGCACGGAGTGCACGAGGACGGGAGGTTTGGGGACGGTTTTCCGCCTGTGCGGAACTTTTTGGAGCCGAGCTTTCCGCCCGTGCGGAATTTCGTCCGTACGTTGAGCCACAACACGGACACACAACGAGAAAGCTCGCCTCCGGGCGCAGTGCATAAAGAAGGCGCCAGGTCTCGGGAAGAAACCTGGCGCACTCTCGTCGCGGTGGCAGCCGTTAGTAGTGGAAGCCGCCCTCGGCTTCGGCTTTCTCGTACGCGCGGGATGCGATCGGTACCATGCGCGCCTTGCGCGGGAGGACTGAGAATACAGCGCGTGTGCCCGTAGAAAGCAGCTTGAGGCGACGGGCATCTTTCTTGGTCCACTCCCAGCCGAGCTTGTCACGAAGCTTGTCGGGGATCATGCCGATAGCCACCCAGAGGAGGAGCTTGGAGGCGAAGGGGGCAACCGGCTTCCACGCCCATTTCGGCACCGACGGGTCCGGTGTGTCGAGCGTCAGACCATTGATGATGCGGGAGCGCTCGATCGTCTCACTGGGGCCGAGCTCGTCGATCATGCGGTCCATGAATTCGACATACTCGTCGTACGTCTTCGGTGCGCTTTCGGGTTCGGCGACACCGTAGAAGCTGTACCAGGTGCGACACTCCTGGAAGAGCTGATCCTTCTCCGCCTTGGTCATATCCGGCATGAAGTTGCCGGCAAGCTGGTACGGCATCGCGGCAAACGTCGCGTGTGCCCAGTAGTAGACCTCCGGGTTCAGCGAGTGGTAACGCGAGCCATCCGGATGGGTGCCCTTAATGTCCTTGTGGAAGTCGCGGATCATTGAGCCAACCTCGGGCCCTTCGTACACTGCGCGGATGATTGGGAATGCGGAGCGAACTAGGCGCGCGACCTCGTTATCAAACACGTTGGATTGCTGGACCAGGGAACGGCTGATGTCCCGGTGCGCGATCTGCAGCACGCCTGCGGCCAGGGCGACGAATGCGGAGCGCCAGTCGCCAAAACGATCCCAAAGGATGGAATCCGGGCCGAGCTCGGGCAGGCCGGGTTGCGGCTCGGCGACGTGGCCCTGAGCCGCTTCCTGCGCTGCGTTGAGCCCCGCGTCGGCAGCGGACTCGTTCTTCGTCGACGGGTGGACGGTAGTCATGGTGTCTCCTTCGGGCTTGATTAGTGTGCCGCTGCGGTGGCTCGGGCGGTTCGGCGGGCGTCGTCGGCATAGTGAGAGGCGCGCTTGAACTGATGGACGGTCGCATCGAACTCGGATAGCTTCGAGCGAATGCCGCGGACGGCGCCGGGTTGCACGAGCCACTTGTCGCGCTTGACGGTCAGCGCACCGGGCCCGCGGATTTCTAGCTGTCGGGCGTAGCGGCGGGCGTAATCGCCGCGCGCTTCGAGCACGGCCAAGGGGTGTCGCTTGAGGCTGGAATCGGTGGGGTAGGGGCCGTCGACAAACAGCGCGTTCGGCAGACCGACAACTTCCACGCCGTGGTGCAGGTAGAGGTCATCGACCGAGATGTTTGGGCGGCCGGGGACTGCGATCCACGGCGATGCCTCGCCGGTGGCGCGGACGAGAATGTCAAAGCGCTCAGTGTGCTCGCCGCCTTGTGCATCGATGAACGTCACCTCCCACTGGCCTTCGCCTTCATCAAACACAGCACCGGTGACCGTGGTGTGCGGGCGGAATTCCGCGCCGCCCGCCTGCACTGCCGCGGCGAGGTGGCGCGCGGCGGCAGCAGCAGAACCGTCCACCTTGGTCACCTTGAGGTACGGCGTGCGGTAGTGGAGACGCTTGGACACAGGTTCCGCATCGGGTGCCGCCAGGTGGCCGCCGATTGCTTCGCGCTTGTCAAAGAGGGTGGTGTCAAAGCCGGAGAATGCGCATTCTGCGGCAGCGGTAGCGCCAGCAGGGCCGGCGCCGATGACGGCCACTGTGGGGCGTCTGTAGGGATCAAACATTGTTGGGTGCCTTTCACAGCTGGCGATGTATGCGCCAACGAGAAGATCGATTCATGGAATTGTTCTAGATCATACAGAACGATACGGGGTAATAGCGCTCTCTCGCAAGAAAAAGTGTGTTGCAGATAACTCAGTCGACCTCCCCTTGCCCGACTACCAACAGTGCACATGCAAAAGCGGGCACCCGATGGAGGGGTGCCCGCGGATGAAGAGGGGTTGCGCCTACTTGGGAAAGTCGAGTACTACGTGCGTCGGGTTCTCAAACATCTGGAACGTGAAGTCGCGCTCGGAGTCCAGGCCCACGTAGAAGAGCGAATCGCCTTCGGTGCCACCAGAGTTGAATGCATCAAGAATGTTGCCCGCCGCCACGCCTAAACTGCCACGACCAACAAACTGGTGCCCTTCGGGTATGTCAACGACTGCCACCCGTCGCAGCAAAACCGGAAGGTACGCATTGCCCTTGACGGGTTCAATGTCTCCGGTGCCTTGCTGGTCCGGGGCATCTTGATAAGTCATAGCTTTCTCGACGACCTCCGGGTTCCCCGAAAACTCAAAGACCAGCCGGTCGAACCCCTCGTGCTCTGCGGCACGAACGTCACGGAGGAGGACCTCGGGCGTGCCCGGGTTCGAGTACCCACTTCCCGAAATGCCTCCGCTGACGGCGTGACCAGCGCTTTGGTCAGCGGCGCGAGCGCTATCTTGTCGCCGGGCCTGCCGGTTGTAGCCACCACACTCGCGCCGGGATCGTGGGTCTTCGCATCCGTGTCCTCCGTTACCTGTGTCGTCGACTGGGCGGTAACGGTCTCTGGGCCGCTGACACCCTCGTTGGCGCAACCGGCGAGCAGGATGGAAACCGCGGCAATGCTCGCAACGGTTCCGCAGGCCGAGCGTGTAGACAGGCGAATGACAGGAAACGATGGCGTAACTGCCAATGTATGCCTCCCGTGGCGCTCCCGCCCCGCTTATCGTGCAATATCGACCACGACGCGCGTCGGGTTCTCAAGCGTGTAGATCTTGTACCCGCGCTGGCCGTCCAGCCCGATAAAGAACTGGGAGTCGGCCTCAAAGATCGAACCCAGGTACACGTCCGCGATGTTGCCCGCCGCGACGCCCTTACTGCCCATCGCCGTGATCGGCGCGTCGGTGCGCATCATATCCCCGGCCGTACCCTGCACATTCACTTCGAGGTGCGCCGCGCCCGACACCTCCATCACGTTCCCAGAGGCCTGTTGCCGCGGCGTATCGACGTACCCCGCCACGTAGCTTGGCAAGCCCGTCCCCGCGTACTCAAAGACGACGCGGTCAATATCGCCGTGGGAGCCCGCGCGCACATCCTGCAGTTGTAGGTCAGCTGGCTGCGGCTGCGTGACCCGGACTTGCTCCGTGCTGAACTGCCCGCCATCGCTCGCCGCGGACAGCTTCTGCGCCGGAGTCTCAGCCCGAGTTTCAGGCTGCGTCTTAGGCACCGTGCTTACCGACGCCCCCACGTCCCCCTCCGGGCGTTCGCTGGAAGCAACCTCTGCCGCAGACGTCGGAGTGGCTGCGCTCGAGGGGGTGGGAGCCTCATCGGATGACTCCGGCGAGCAGGCGGTCAGCGCGAGAGTGCAGGCGAGGGCGGCGCTGGCGACTGCGGCGGCGTGGGAGACATGGGGCGCGTGGTGCTGACGTGACTGTTGCATGGTGCCAGTATATGGGGAAGGGGAGGGTGTGGGCGTCGAGAAGCGAAATGCTACGCGCCCTCGATGAGCTGGATGTAGTGGCCGTTTTGGTCGTCGAACACTGCGGCCTTGACCTCGTCTGTCGGTGGCGACGTCATCCGCGCTGAACTGGGTAAAGGGCAGGCCGTCGCGGTAGAACTCGAGCGCGCGCTGCTGGTCCTGAACACAGCGAGCAAGGACTGAAATACGCATACCCGCCAGTGTGCCCGGGCTTGGCCGCGCGGGCTAGAGTTGCGAGGGAACAATGCAAGCGGAAACGAGGAGGCCAGCATGGCGGACAAGGTGATCAAGGTCGGAGTGCTCGGAGCGAAGGGGCGCGTGGGTACCGCTGTGGTGGCCGGCGTGAACAAGGCCGAGGACCTGGAGCTGGTTGCAGAGGTCGGCAGCGGCGACTCGCTCGAGGTCCTTGCCGAGCGCGGCGCGGAGATCATCGTGGACTTCACCACGCCAGCGTCCGTGATGGATAACCTTGAGTACTGCATCAATCACGGCATCCACTGCGTGGTGGGCACGACCGGCTTTGATGACGCCCGGTACGAGCAGGTGCGCGCTTGGTGCGCCGACAACCCCGGGGTGGGCGTGCTCGTTGCGCCCAACTTTGCAATTTCCGCGGTGCTGACCATGGCGTTCGCTCGCCAGGCGGCCCGGTTCTTCGATTCGGCCGAGGTCGTCGAGCTGCACCACCCGAACAAACTCGACGCGCCCTCCGGCACTGCGCTGAAGACGGCGCAGGGCATTGCTGACGCCCGCCGCGACGCCGGTCTGGGCGCCATGCCGGACGCCACCGAGCAGCAGCTCGATGGTGCCCGCGGCGCCGACGTCGATGGTGTGAAGGTCCACGCGGTGCGCATGCAGGGTATGGTCGCGCACGAGGAAGTCATTTTCGGCACGACCGATCAGTCGCTGACCATCCGCCAGGACTCCTACGGGCGCGAATCCTTCGTGCCTGGCGTGCTTACCGGCGTGCGTGGCGTCGCAGACCGTCCCGGTCTGACCATCGGTCTGGACGACTACCTGGGGCTGTAGCGACATGGCCGTTTCCTCGCACTTGGATGTCCAGCTCATCGCTGCCTCCCAGTTCCGCGCCCCCGAGGGCGTGGCGTGGGAGGCCGATCCCACGGCCACAGACGCGGAATCGCTCGTGGAGTTTGCGGGCCGGGCCTGCTACGAGTCCTTTGACCGTCCCAACCCGCACACGGCGGCGAACGACGCCTACCTGCACCACATCCTGGACGTCGGGCACGACGCGCTGCTCGAACACGCCACCGCGACCCTGTACATCCGCGGACTGTCGCGCGCGGCGGGCAACGAGCTGCTCCGCCACCGGCACTTTTCCTTCTCCCAGCTGTCGCAGCGCTTCGTGCACAGCGACGACAACGAGGTTGTCGTCCCCGACATCATCGCGGACGACGAGGAACTTTCGCGCATGTTCCTGCGCGCGGTGGACGACTCACGCTTTGTATACGACGAGCTGCTGCAGGCCCTGGAAGAAAACATGGCCTCGGAGCCGAACGCGTTGCTGCGCAAGAAGAAGGCCCGCCAAGCCGCGCGCGCGATCCTGCCCAACGCGACCGAAACCAGGTTCGTCGTCACCGGAAACTACCGCGCGTGGCGCGGGTTCATCGCCTCACGGGCGTCCGAGCACGCGGACGTGGAGATCCGCACGCTCGCCGTCGAGTGCCTGGAGCTGCTGCGCGGTCAGGCACCAGTGTTGTTCAGTGACTTTTTGATCAGCGAGCTTGCCGACGGCACGCGGATGGCCACCAGCCCCTACGTGCGGTAGGGACGGGGTTGCAGAGGGGCGTCGATAAGCACTTGCGTTGACGAAGAGGGTAGTCTGTGTGCTCATGGGCACATCTATGAAAGCTAACCTCGGTGCAGAAGTCTTTGGCACCGTCTGCGTTGCAATGGTCACGCCGTTCGATTCCAACGGAGAACTTGACTGTGATGCAGGCCGAAAGTTGGCAGCCCACCTTGTAGATCATGGAATCGACTCGCTTGTCCTCGCAGGCACAACCGGCGAATCCCCGACCACCACGGTGGAGGAGAAGCTGGCCCTGCTCAAGGCGGTCAAGGAAGAGGTGGGTGACTCCGCAACGCTGATTGCGGGAGCCGGCACGAACAACACGAAAACCTCGATCGCGCTGGCGCAGGCCTCGCGCGATGCCGGGGCGGACGCACTGCTGGTAGTCACCCCGTACTACTCCAAGCCCTCCCAAGCAGGCGTAAAGGCCCACTTCACCGCCGTGGCCGAAGCGACCGACCTGCCGATCTGCCTGTACGACATTCCCGGCCGCTCCGGAATCCCCATAGCTGGGGAGACCATTGCTGAGCTGGCTGAACTCGAGACAGTGCAGGCGGTAAAGGACGCGAAAGGCAACTTCTTTGAGGCCGCTCCGCTCATTCAGAGCACGGGCCTGGCCTGGTACTCCGGGGACGACCCGCTCAACCTGCCCTGGCTGTCCGTTGGCGCGACCGGAATGATCTCCGTCGTGGCGCACGCGGCTCCGCAGGCAATGCGTGACATGGTGACAAGCTTCGAGGAAGGCGACCTCGCCCGCGCGCGGGAAATCAACGCCAACACCCTGACCGTGCTTGCTCGACAGCAAGCAGCGCTCGGCGGTGCAACATTTGCAAAGGCAGCCCTGCGACTGCAGGGCATCAACGTAGGGGCGCCGCGCCTGCCGGTGGTTGATGCAACCCCGGCGCAGCTTGAGGCGCTCCGTGAAGATATGGAAAAGGCTGGAGTTCTCTAAGTATGAACGAACCCCGTAATCGCTCCCGCAAGGTGACCCGCAAGGCGGGCCCGCCGGAGCCTGCTGAGCAGCAGCCCGCGTTCAAGGCGCCGTCCCAGCAGACCCCCAACAACGAGTCCCAGGGCGACGGCCACAACGACGCCGACCACGGAAGCGGCAACGGCAAGAACGGCGGTGGTCGCAACGGTGGCCACGCCAAGAACGGCGGCAATGGCAACGGCAACGGCCGTGGCGGCAACGGCCGCGGCAGGCGCCGTCGCGGCCGCGGTGGTGGCGGTGGCGGTGGCCGCCGCAACCCGGTGAAGTCCATGCAGGGCGCGGACCTGACGAAGCGCCTGCCCGCCCCGCCGAAGCCGGCGAAGGACACGCTGCGCATCTACGCGCTTGGCGGCATTTCTGAGATCGGCCGCAACATGACGGTCTTTGAGTACAACGGCAAGTTGCTCATCGTGGACTGTGGCGTGCTCTTCCCCAATTCCGGCGAACCGGGTGTGGACCTTGTCCTGCCGGACTTCGGCCCCATTGAGAACAAGCTGGACAAGGTCGAGGGCCTCGTGGTCACGCACGGGCACGAGGATCACATCGGGGCCATCCCGTGGCTGCTCAAGCTGCGCCCGGACATCCCGATCTACTCCTCGCGATTTACCAACGCGCTCATCGCCGCGAAGACGAAGGAGCACCGCCAGCGCCCGAAGCTGCACGAGGTGAACAAGGACTCCGAGGTGACCCTCGGCCAGTTCCGTCTCCGGTTCTGGCACGTCGGCCACTCCATCCCGGAGTGCCTGGGCGTGTCCATCAAGACCGGCGCCGGCCACGTCGTCATGACCGGCGACGTCAAGGTGGATCAGACCCCGTACGACGGCAAGCCCACCGACATCCCCGCGCTGTCGAGGCTTGGCGACGAAGGCGTGGACCTCTTCCTCTGCGACTCCACCAATGCGACGATCCCGGGTATCTCCGCTTCGGAGGCCGGCATCGAGGACACCCTGACCCGCCTCGTTGCGCAGGCGAAGCAGCGCGTGGTCATCGCGTCCTTCGCGTCCAACGTGTCGCGCGTGCAGATGGCGGTCAACGCCGCCGTGGCGAACAACCGCAAGGTCGCGTTCAACGGCCGCTCCATGCTGCGCAACATGGAGATCGCGGAGAAGATGAGCCTGCTCAAGGCCCCGAAGGGGACCATCATCCCGATCGAAGAGGCCGCCAAGATGGCGCCGCACAAGACGGTGCTCATCACCACCGGCACGCAAGGCGAACCGATGGCTGCGCTGTCGCGCATGTCGCGCCGCGAGCACCGCCAGATCACGGTCCGCGACGGAGACACGATCATCCTGTCCTCCTCTCTGATCCCGGGCAACGAGGAAGCCGTCTTTGCCGTGATCAACAACCTTGCGCAGATCGGCGCAAAGGTGATTACCAACAGCGAGGCGCACGTCCACGCGTCCGGTCACGGCTACGCCGGTGAGCTCCTGCAGCTCTACAATGCGGCGCGGCCGAAGAACGCGATGCCGGTGCACGGCGAGTGGCGCCACATGCGCGCAAACAAGGAGCTCGCGATCTCCACCGGTGTCCGCCCGGAGCACACCGCGCTGGCGCAGAACGGCGTGGTGGTGGACATGCACGCTGGCAAGATCAAGGTGGTCGGCCAGTACCAGGTCGGTCAGCTCTACGTTGACGGCGAGACCATGGGCGACGTCGACCCGGACGTGCTGGCAGACCGCAGCTCGCTCGCATCCGGCGGCGTTGTGTCCATCACCTGCGTGATCGATGACCGCACCGGTCAGCTGCTGGAGGCTCCGCGCGTGTCCACCACCGGTTTCTCCGACGACGACCGCGACTTCAACAAGAAGCTCGTCGAGCGTGTCGAGGGCGTGATGGGCGACCTCGCCGCAGAGGGCGAGAACGACCCGTACCGCATGGTGCAGCAGCTGCGTCGCAAGGTCTCCCGCGCGATTGAGCAGAAGTACAAGCGCGAGCCGGTCATTCTGCCGACGGTCGTGCCGATGGCTGCGGATAACCTGCCGGTTGAGGACGACGACATCGAGCTCACCCGCGAATCGCTGTAGCCGCATTTCGCTTGGCGACGCCAACCCCCTCGGCCTACAAGTTTCGGACCGAGGGGGTTGCGACGTTCATGACAGGTGTGTATAAAAATGGTCTATGATGGACTGCACAAAGACCACCGCCGCAATGATCGCCGCCACAATTCTGCTCGCGCCCGCTGCCCACGCCGATGACGCTGACGCCGACACCGACTGGACCGGCGGACACCCGCTGCCCGAGGGCACTGAGGTGCCGCACGAGCCGGGGTATGGCTCGGCCTGGAGGATGTACGACGTGATCAAGTTCGGGGACCCGAATTTCCGCAACAGCGAGGTCCGAGGAGTGCGCGTCATCGGTGACTTTGATGCGGACCAGCTGCTGTGCTCTATGAACTTCAAAGGTGGTGTGGGTACCTGCTACGTCGACGGCCAGCAGGTGACCGACCTGGGCTGGGCCAAGGGTGGCAAGCTCGTCACCGCTGACGCTAAAGTCGCGCCGTTCGCACCCATCATTCGGGCGTTCTTCAGCCTGGAACACAGGCTCTCCAGTTCTGCGAGCTAAAAGAACGCTAGGGTGGGCACCATGTCTTTAGCTTCTCGTGAACGTGAAAATCTTGGTGCCCTCCTTCTGCAGTTGGGGCCAGACGCCCCGACGCTGCTCGATGGCTGGACCACCCGCGACCTTGCTGCGCACCTGTACGTGCGTGAGCACCGCCTTCCGTGGGGGCTTGGCAACTTCTTCTCGCCGTTGGCCAAGAGGCTGGGCAAGGAGATGGACAAGGCTCGGAACCGTCCGTACGAGGACAACATTCAGGATTGGCTCGCCGGTCCGAGCAAATTCGCCGCGCCCCTTTTTGCGCCGCTGAACACGGGCGAAAACTTTGTCCACCACGAGGACGTCCGCCGCGCGCAGGGCACCGATGTGCAACCGAGGGAGCTCAGCGCCGCCGCGCAGGAGCGCCTGCTCAAGTCCGCGACCAGCTACGGCAAGGTGACGCTGCGCAAGGCGCCGGTCCCGGTGATTCTCACGCCGGAGCACCTGCCGCCCGTCACGCTTGGCGACAAGTCCGGTGTCTCGGACCAGGGCGATCGTGTCGTCCGCGTCTTCGGTGACCCGAGCGAGCTACTGCTGTGGGTCGTCGGCCGTGCCGCAGTGGCAAAGGTGCGGGTGGACAACGAGGAACTGCTCGAGGGCTACGAGATGTCCGTCGGATAGTCGGTTTCTTAAGGGGCCAATGGGGGAGTGGCTCCCCTCGATGCGGCGAGGTTTTTCCGCGCCACCCCGAGTTGCCTATGGGAAGTATGTGACTCGAGGTATTAGAGTGACAGCCATGTCTGTCAAAAATTCCGCACCACGCTCAACGCGTCCCCGCTCGAGCGGGTCGTCGACGCGGCGCAATGGCCCCGTGTCGCTGACGCACCCGCCGACATCATCAATGGTGGCCGCGGAAACTGCCGACGAGCGCGTCGGCTCGGCCACCAGCGTGGTCGGTCGCTCCATCGGCGCGGCAGCAAGCTCTGCGGCGCGCGGCGTGAGGGGCGTGTTCGGGGGCCTGTCCCGTCGCGTCAGCGGTGGCCGTGATGGCCGCGGAAGTCGCAGTGGTCGCTACGCCACCGACGACGAACTCGACGACAGCTTTGACCCGTTTGATGATGAAGAGGAGCACGTGCAACAACGCACCCGTACGAGGAGCGCAAAGCGATCCGCCCGCCGCGGCGATGACTACGACGATTACGACGAGTACGGTGATCGCGGTGAGCAGGCCGAACTCGGAGACGACGGCAAGGGGCTTCCGCGGCGCGGTCGCGACAGCATTGCTGAGCACGCGGATGCGTGGGGGCTACTCCTTATCGGCCTTGCTGCGGTCATCGGTGCATCGGTGTGGTTGGACATCGCCGGTCCGATTGGCGAGCTCATCGCCACAGTAACCCACTGGGTAATCGGCGCTGGCGCGCTCATCCTGCCGGTCCTCCTCGTCGGGATCGCCATCGCGTTGATGCTCAATGTGCGCACGCCGCGGGATGTCCGAAACCGGGTCTCGCTGGGCCTGGGCATTATCGCGGTTGCCATGCTCGGACTCGTCCACGTCTTCGCCGGCAACCCCGCTGACTGGGAGACGCGCCGCATCGCCGGCGGCGTCATCGGCGCATACACGGGCGGTCTCCTGGCCAAGGGCTTCTCCTCGTACGTTGCGATCCCGCTCCTCGCACTCGTGATCGTGTACGGCGCGCTGAAAACCACCGGTATTACCGTGCGCCAGGCGTACGACTACGTCGTCGCGCGCATTTCCGAGCTTTTCGACGCCACCAGAAACCCAAGCGATGACGACGTTGACGATGAGGACGCTGACGGCTTGGACGACGATTTGTACGGCCACGTCGAACGGGACCTGGACGACATCGCCGAAGGACGCGAGCGCCGCTACAACCGTCGGCCCGCGCAGCGACGGGAACGCCCCGCCCGATCTGACCGCGCTGACCGGTCCGACCGCGAGGAGGCGCGCCGAGAGCGTCTGCGCCGAACCCGCCCGCGCCGCCGCACGCCGATGGACAACTACCCGACGGACGAGCAGCACTCCGATCCGACCGAGGCGTTCGACCGACAGCGGGTGGACGACTTCGGCGAACCGGTCGCGGAGGCCTTCGACGCTCCTGCCGAGCCCGAGGTGCACGACGATCCTTCCCCGGCGTCTTCGAAGCGCGGCACCACCCGCGCACGCAAACACAGTGACGACGGGGAGACCAAGGTCCTGAAGCGCACCGCGGAAGCCGCGGGCGGCGTTGCGGGCGCTGCAGCCGGGGCCGCAGGCGCGGCGAAGGCTGCAGGGGCCGCAGGTTCCACTGCGGCGGCGGGCGCTGCTGCTGGCGCGGGCGCTTCCGCGGCGGGTGCCGCCGCTGAGGCAGCCGGTGACGCAGTGAGCAACTCCCGCGAAGCCGTGCGCAAGGCGATCGTCGCTCGCTCCGGTGTCGACGCGTCCGCAGTTCCGGCCTCGACCCCGAAGTCCGAGGTGGAGGCCGCGAGCGTCGACCCGGCGCAGCAGCGCGCGCGCAAGATTCAGCGCAACTCGGACTACGCGCTGCCATCGACGGACTTGCTTATCCAGGGCAGCGCTCCGAAGACGCGGACCGAGGCGAATGACCGCATGATCGAGGCGATTACGGACGTCTTCGAGGAGTTCAAGGTCAACGCCCAGGTCACCGGATTTTCGCGCGGCCCGACGGTGACGCGCTACGAGGTCGAGCTCGGCCCAGGCGTGAAAGTCTCCAAGATCACCAACCTGCAGTCCAACCTGGCGTACGCGGTAGCGACGGACAACGTACGCCTGCTGACCCCGATCCCGGGCAAGTCCGCCGTGGGCATCGAAGTACCGAACCGCGACCGCGAGATGGTCCGACTGCGCGACGTGCTCGACGCGCCGAAGGTGGCCACCGACGAGGACCCGATGCTTATCGGCCTGGGCAAGGACATCGAGGGCGACTTCATCGCGTCCTCGGTGCAGAAGATGCCGCACCTGCTGGTGGCCGGCTCGACCGGTTCCGGTAAGTCCGCCTTCGTCAACTCGATGCTGGTGTCGCTGCTCACCCGCGCGACCCCGGAGGACGTCCGCCTGATCCTCGTGGATCCCAAGATGGTCGAGCTGACTCCGTACGAGGGCATCCCGCACCTGATCACCCCGATCATTACGCAGCCGAAGAAGGCCGCGGCGGCGCTCCAGTGGCTGGTCGAGGAGATGGAGCAGCGCTACCTGGACATGAAGCAGGCGCGCGTGCGCCACATCAAGGACTTCAACCGGAAGGTCCGCAGCGGCGACATCCAGGCACCGCCCGGCTCGGAGCGCGAGATGCGCCCGTACCCGTTCATCGTGTGCGTGGTCGACGAGCTCGCCGACCTGATGATGACCGCGCCCAAGGAGATCGAGGAGTCGATCGTGCGCATCACGCAGAAGGCGCGTGCAGCCGGCATCCACCTGGTGCTCGCGACGCAGCGCCCCTCCGTGGACGTCGTCACCGGCCTGATCAAGACCAACGTGCCTTCGCGCCTCGCGTTCGCCACCTCCTCGTTGACTGACTCCCGCGTCATCCTGGACCAGGGCGGCGCCGAGAAGCTCATCGGTATGGGCGACGGCCTGTTTATCCCGCAGGGTGCCGGCAAACCGCAACGCATGCAGGGCGCCTTCGTCACCGACGAGGAAATTCAGGCAGTGGTCGACGCCGCGAAGTCCCAGGATGAGCCCGACTTCGTCGAGGGTGTCACCGAGGAGAAGCAGGCAGAGAAGAAGGTCATCGACGACGACATTGGAAAGGACCTCGACGACCTGCTCGAGGCCGTCGAGCTGGTTGTCACCTCCCAGCTCGGCTCGACGTCGATGCTGCAGCGCAAGCTGCGCATCGGCTTCGCCAAGGCGGGCCGCCTCATGGACCTCATGGAGTCCCGCGGCGTCGTTGGCCCGTCCGAGGGCTCGAAGGCCCGCGAAGTGTTGGTCAAGCCCGAGGAATTGGAGACCATCATTTGGATGATCAAGGGCGCGGACCCCGCGGAGGCACCCAAGGAGCAGTCGCTTGACGACGACGCGGCGTCGCCAAGCGACGCCCCAGACGCATCGGGCGACGACACCCGCACGGTGGAGGCGACCTACAACCCGACTGGCGGGGCGTTCTAGATGTCGCACCGTAGCTCGAGGAGATTCTCGATCGTCCTGTTTGAGGAATTCGAACTCCTCGACGTGGCTGGGCCGTTGGAGATATTGTCCAAGGTTGAAGGGTGGGACACCGAGCTACTCTCGCCGGATGGGAGACCGGTGGGCGCGTCCCAGGGTGTGCGATTCGAGGTCGATGGCTCCTACGCGCAGAAAAGCGGCGACGTGCTCTTTATCCCCGGAGGGCTCGGGACGCGAACGCTTGCCCGTGACGAGGAATTTCTTCGAAATCTCACCTCGATGGCGAACGGCGCGAGTGTCGTCATGTCGGTGTGTACGGGCTCGGCACTGCTCGCCGCAGCGGGACTCCTTGAGGGATATGCGGCAACCAGCAACAAGCGGGCATTTGCATGGGCCACTGGCTTCGGGTGCGACATCGACTGGCGCAAATCTGCCCGGTGGGTGCATGACCGCGACCGATGGACGTCTTCTGGAGTGTCGGCCGGGACGGATATGGCGGCGGCATTCGTCGCAGCCGAGTGTGGAGTGGATGTGGCGCGCGAGGTTGCTTCCGCTATCGAGCTCCGCCTGAACCTTGACGCTGACGAGGACCCGTTCGCTGTGTAGCCGTGACTCGCGCGGCGCACAGGGTGGTGTATTGTTGGACGAGCTTGGAGGGGAGTACCCCGTAAGCGCCTGGACCGTCAACACGGAAGCGTCGGTAAGCGATTGCCCCGGTCCGGGTCGCCCCGCGCTGGGTGGGGGAGACCTCCGGTCATTTTTGTTCAACTTCTGACCGGAGGATATGTCTATGCATGTGCCCCTGTATATCTGGCTCATCACCTCAGCGGTGATTCTCGGCTTCTTCGTCTTTGACTTCGTCTCGCACGTGCGAAATGCGCACGAGCCCACGATGAAAGAGTCCGGAGGTTGGGCCGCCTTCTACATGACGATGGCCGCAATCTTTGGCGGCATCGTTTGGTGGCTCTGGGACGCCGAGCACGGCGTACAGTTCTTCACGGGCTACATCACCGAGCTTTCACTGTCGGTGGATAACCTGTTCGTGTTCGCCTTGATTATGGGCGCCTTTAAAATCCCTCGGGCGTACCAGCAAAAGGTGCTGCTGATCGGCATTGTCATGGCGCTGGTCTTCCGCCTCCTGTTCATCCTGCTGGGCGCGGTGATCATCGAGGCGTGGTCGGACGTGTTCTACCTGTTCGCAGCCTTCCTGATCTACACGGCGATCAAACTCATCTACGACGAGGCGACAGACCAGCCCGACGAAGACCCGAACGACATGTTCGTGGTGAAAACGCTGCGCAAGGTCATTCCGGTGACCAAGTCGTATCACGGTGACCGACTGGTGTCGAAGACTGAGGCGGGGAAGAAGGCAGTGACCCCACTGTTTGTGGCGCTGCTGTCCATCGGTTTTATCGACGTGATGTTCGCGTTCGACTCCATTCCGGCTATCTTCGGTATCACCCAGGAGTCGTTCCTGGTCTTCACCGCGAACGCCTTCGCGCTGCTGGGCCTGCGTCAGCTGTACTTCTTGCTCAATGGCCTGCTGGACAAGCTCGTGTACCTGCCGTACGGGCTCGCGATCATCCTGGGCTTCATCGGTGCGAAGCTGCTGCTGCATGCACTGCATGAGAACAACTTGCCGTTCATTAACGGGGGCGAGGGCCTGGCCGTACCGGAGGTTGGCACTGTGGCCTCGCTGGTGGTGATTGTGGGCGTACTCGTGGTCACTGCGGTGGCGTCGATCCTTAAGGATCGGGCCGACGTGAAGGCCGGCAAGATGGATCCGAACGAGACGAGCTACCACATCGACTATGACGACCATGGCAACCGCCGCAAGGTGGACAAGTACGGTCACCACATCGAGTGGGTCGATGATCCGGCTACCTCCGGCAAGGGCGATCACACCGCCACGGGTTCGCGGGAGACGGATCACCTGCACGTCGCCCGCGGCGGTAAGAAGTAGGGACGAGGGGCGTCCCGGCCGAAACGCCGGCTTACTTCCCGGCGAAGATATTGCTCACCGGGTTCCACTCGTGGACCTCGCGGGACGCGAGCGCGGACTTCTCGGTGTAGGGGTCCGCGTCCATGATTTCCTCGGCGTCCGCGACCGTGGCGGTGTCCGGCAGCTGCAGGATGATGAGTGCCTGCTCGCCGCCCGCGTACGGGCCGGAGCCGACGATCCGTCCCAGCGACAGCTGGCTGGCGATGAATTCGCGGTGGGCGGGGCGGATGGCGTCGACAAGCGCCGTGTCCTCGCCGTAGATATAGGTAAACGCAAAATACTTCATGGGTGGCAGTCTAGGCCACAGCGAATGGATAGGTAGGCTGGTTTTTGTGAAGACTCAGTCCAATTGGAATCTGCCCAACGCTCTGACGTTGCTGCGAATTCTGTTTATCCCCGTGTTTGCGTGGCTTGTGCTCACGCAGCACTGGTGGTGGGCCTTTGGCCTGTTCGTGGCCCTCATGATCACGGACAAGCTCGACGGTGACATCGCCCGCGCGCGCAATATTGTCACCGACTTTGGCAAGATCGCGGACCCGATCGCGGACAAAGCACTGATGATTACCGCGCTGGTGACGCTCAACATCGCGAGCTCCTTGCCCGTCTGGATCACGGTGGTCATCATCGGCCGCGAGCTGGGTATTACAGTCTGGCGGATGTGGATGCTGCGCCAGGGCCACGTCGTTCCAGCTTCCAAGGGCGGCAAGCTTAAGACGGTGCTGCAGACCGTCGGCGTAGGGATGTACCTGTGCCCACTGCCTGGCTGGATGGACCTCCCGACGCTCACGGTCATGCTCATTGCCGTCCTGGTCACCGTGGTCACGGGCGTGCAGTACCTCGTGGACGCGCGAAAGGCCAACAATGGAGCGTGAGCTCGTCGCATTGCTTATCGACGCCCCCGCCACCCTCGCCTTCTGCGAATCCCTCACCGCAGGCCTCGCGGCCGCGACCGTGGCGCAGGTGCCGGGCGCTTCCGCAGTGCTGCGGGGCGGCCTGGTCACCTACGCGACGGACCTGAAGGAGTCGCTGGCCGGCGTACCGCACGCGGTGCTGGAAGCGAACGGCCCCGTCAGCCCCGTCACGGCGCGTGCCATGGCCGAAGGCGCGCGCCGAGTCTGTGGTTCGGACTACGGCGTCGCGCTGACTGGCGTTGCCGGACCCGACCCGCAGGACGGGCACCCGGTTGGCGAGGTGTGGGTCGGCATCGCGGGTCCGCGACGGAGCTTCGCCCTGGCCGCGGGTGGCACCGAGCCGCTGCGCGGTTCACGCCAGGAAATCCGCGAGGCGGCGGTGGGCGCGGCGCTGTCGGCCCTGTACAACGAAGTCCGGGAACAAACAGAAGGGGAGGACCGTTAGAACTCGTGATGGCAACTACAACTCTCGTACATGAATCACCGATGATCCGCCCCGCCGCGCTCGAGGGCGCGGCGGGGCGCCCCCTCGCCCCGGAGGTGCAGGAGCGCGAGCCGCTGCTGCGCGAGGCCCTCGGCATGTCGCTGCGCGCCTACCGCGCCGATAAGGGCGTGACGCTGCGCGAGCTGGCAAAGCAGGCGCGTGTGTCCTCTGGCTACCTCTCGGAGCTGGAGCGCGGCCGCAAGGAGGTCTCTTCTGAGCTGCTCGCGGCCATCTGCACCGCGCTGGACACGTCGGTGGCGGAGCTGCTGATGGAGGTCGTGGCGAACATGTCGCTGCACTCCATTCAGGAGGAATTGGCAACAACTTCACCGGCCGCAGCGGAAGCATAACTCGGCCCAGCACACTAGAGTGTTGGATTATTAGTGTGACTGACAGGTAACGAAAGGTTCTTGAAGTATTATGGCTAACCCGTTTGCGAAGTTCTGGAACTACCTCATGGCGCTCTTTGACAACAAGATCGAGGAGAACGCTGATCCGAAGGTGCAGATCGAGCAGGCCATCGGTGAGGCACAGCGCCAGCACCAGGCGCTGTCGCAGCAGGCTGCGGCGGTGATTGGTAACCAGCGCCAGATCGAGATGCAGCTGAACCGCCGCCTGGAAGAGGTGGAGAAGCTGCAGGCGAACACCAAGCAGGCACTGCAGCTGGCGGACAAGGCCCGCGAGGGTGGAGACGCCCAGAAGGCCCAGGAGTACGAGAATGCGGCCGAGGCCTTCGCCGCGCAGCTGGTCACCGCGGAGCAGAGCATCGAGGAAACGAAGCAGCTGCACGACCAGGCGCTGCAGCAGGCCACCCAGGCCAAGCAGGCGGTTGAGCGCAACGCTGCGCACCTGCAGCAGCAGGTGGCAGAGCGCTCCAAGCTGCTCAGCCAGCTGGAGCAGGCGAAGATGCAGGAGAAGGTCTCGGAGACCATGCAGTCCATGAACTCCATCACCGCCTCCGGACCGAACCTGGATCAGGTGCGCGACAAGATCGAGCGCCGCTATGCAAAGGCACTCGGCTCCGCCGAGCTGGCAGAGAACTCCGTCCAGGGCCGTATGGCCGAGGTCGAGCGCGCCGGCATCCAGATGGCGGGTCACGGCCGTCTCGAGCAGATCCGCGCGGAGATGTCCGGCGAACTGTCTTCCGGCTCCAAGCCTGCCATCGAGCAGAACGCGCAGGGTGCAGCCGGCAATGCGCAGGGCGCAGCAGGCAACGGCGCGAACGTCAGCGACGACGCTGTCGCGCAGCGCATGCGTGAGCTTCGCGGCGAGAACTAAGGAGGGCGCCGGCGCGAGAGCGTGGCGCAAACGTCCCCATTGATGGCCCGCGGCGCGGTTAATCTACCGCGCCGCGGGCCATCAGTGCTTCTCCGATCATGCGCGCTCGCAAGACGGCACGAATCACCAGAGGAATGCCAAACGCGGTGACGGAGAGCCCGAGCCCACGCGCCTTGCGCGCTTCCAGAACCTCATTGGCTGTTGCCAGCATGAGTGGGACGAGCCTGATCGTCAAGGCGATGGCGAGGCTGATTGTGTTTACGGGAACTCCGAAACGCTGGAGTGGCGCAAGGTTGCGATCAAGCGCGTCTAAAAGCGCCTCCACCGTGGTGGTGAGCGTGAGTAGATTCGCTGCGGCGATTGTGGACAAGAGCCCGAAGAACGTGGCGGCAGCTGAGGCGAGACCGTTTTGCCACCAGAGGAACGCGGAGAGGAACGCCAACAGGGGGAGCACTGGCAGCGCCTGCTCCGCTGCAATGCGCGGCGGGATGGCTGCCACGGCGTAGAGGGCGACCACAAGCCCGAGCGCGGCGAGTGCGTGCCACGGGCGCGTGGGGAGCAAGGTGACGGCGATGATGAAGACCAGCAGCGCGACGAACTTCGCCGTCGGATGCGCGCGGTGCAGCACCGAGTCGCCGGGGACGTAGACGCCGAGGGGGAGCGTACGGATCACGATGTCTGCTCCATGAGCTCGGTGTAGAAAGCGATCGCTTCGTCGGGGTTCCCGTCGTACGCCAGCTCGCCGTCATTTATGCAGATGACTCGGTCGAAGTCGCGCAGCATGTCCAGGTCGTGGGTGACGACGATCAGCTGCTGGTCCAGCGCGTCGAGCTCCCTGATGATGCGACGCCGGTTCCGCAGGTCCAGGAGGGTCGTTGGCTCGTCGGCGATGATCGTCTCCGGGCGGATTACCAAGACCGAGGCCAGTGCGAGAAGCTGCTTTTCGCCGCCGGAGAGTGTGTGCGGGGATGCGTCAGCCTTGTCGCTCAGCCCGAATCGCTCGAGTGCTGCGTCGACGCGGTCGCGCACTTCCTGCCGGGGAAGTTTGAAGCGGCGAAGGGAAAACGCGACGTCGTCGCGCACGCGCGGCATGACGATCTGCGACTCCGCGTCAGAGAACACAAAGCCCACGCGTTTGCGAATGGTTTTGCCGTCGGTGGAGGGTGACATGGCATCGAAAAGCACCTGCCCCTCGGACGGCGTGATGAGGCCGTTGATGAGGCGGACGGTGGTGGATTTGCCGGATCCGTTGGAGCCAATGATGCCGATGCGGCGCTCCGTGAGCGTGAGGTTGAGGGGTGCGAGCACTGTGCGGCCATCGTAGGAGACGGTGGCACCGCGGAATTCGATGGTGGGCATTAGCGGCGGCGCATGTCGGGGAACGCGGCGTGAACGGCGAGCGCGATGATGACCATGACGGCGATCTTCGCGGCATCGGTGGGCAAGAAGGGGACCTGGGCGAGCCATGCGGCACCGAAGGAAAGGTCGGCGCGGAGCATGAGTCCGAAGACGCCGAAGAGGTACTGCAGGGCGAGCCCGAGGTAGCCGGCGACGAGGAAGAGGATGACTCGTCCGGCTTTGGATGAGCGGAGCGCGGAGTAGGCGATCGCCCCGGCGACGGCCGCGGAGATAATGTAACCGACGAGGTATCCCGCCGTGGGGGATCCGAGGGCGTAGAGGGTGGTGCGACCACCCGCGAGGACCGGGAACGCGAGCCCGATGAGCAGGATGAGGACGACGGAGGCGGTGCCGCGGCGAGCGCCGAGGACCAGGCCGGTGAGGATTGCGACGGCGTTTTGCAGGACGATCGGCACGCCTGCGGTGCCGACGGGAATGGAGACAAAACCGAGGATCCAGAAGATGGCCGCGAAGACGGCGATGTAGGCAATGTCGACGGCGGTGATACCGGGCTTGGACCCCGCAGTTGCTGCCGGGTTGGTGTGTGTACTCATGGGTGAAATCTTAGTGAACGCTGTTCAACTCGTTCGATGCGGGGAGGGAGCGGTGCGCGTGTAGGTTAGACGGCATGCGCTTGACGGAATTTCGGCAGTTGGTGGAAGACGAATTCGGCTCGGATCGCGCCGGTTGGATTATCCAGTCCCAGGTGCTTTCCGTGGAGGGCGAAACGGCTGCAGAGATGATCGAAAGCGGGGTCGATCCGAAGGTGGCGTGGGAGCGACTGTGTGACTCCTTTGACGTGCCGCAGGAGCGCCGCCTGGGCGTAGACCGGCCTGGGAAGTAGCGCGCGGCCCTTTGTCTGCGGCGCGCTGTGTAGGGGTGGACCCACTTGTGTGTCGCGACGTGTACTCGAACACCTATGCGTGTATAGTCGTTGCGTGTCCGCGCCCTGCCGTAGAGTGCCAATCAGCGCCACAGGAGAAAAAGATTGGTGGCAGAGGGAACCGCACCCCTATGGTCGTGCGTCTAATAGATAAAGGGCGGCCACGGTGCCGCGTGCGAACCTACGAAAGACATAAAGGAGAACAACATGGCTGCGAAGAAGAAGGCTGCCGCGAATAGCGGCAACGAACGTCAAAACGCGCTCGATGCGGCGATGGCTCGGATTGAGAAGGACTTTGGCAAGGGCGCGATTATGCGTCTCGGAGACGATAACCGCCCGCCAATCCAATCCATTTCTTCGGGCAATACCGCGATTGATGTCGCCCTCGGCATCGGTGGCTGGCCCCGCGGCCGTGTCGTAGAGATCTACGGGCCGGAATCTTCCGGTAAGACGACGGTGGCGCTGCACGCAATCGCGTCCGCCCAGCGCGCCGGCGGTATTGCCGCGTTCATTGACGCGGAGCACGCGCTCGACCCGGAGTACGCGCGCAAGCTCGGTGTGGACACCGATAACCTGCTGGTGTCCCAACCGGATACCGGTGAGCAGGCCCTGGAGATTGCGGACATGCTGGTGCGCTCCGGCGCCATCGACATCATCGTGATTGACTCCGTCGCGGCGCTGACGCCGAAGGCGGAAATCGAGGGCGAGATGGGCGACTCCCACGTCGGCCTCCAGGCCCGCCTGATGTCGCAGGCGCTGCGCAAAATGACCGGTGCGCTGTACAACTCCGGCACCACCGCGATCTTTATCAACCAGCTGCGCGAGAAGATCGGTGTGATGTTCGGCTCGCCGGAGACTACCACCGGCGGTAAGGCGCTGAAGTTCTACGCCTCCGTGCGTTGTGACGTGCGCAGAATCCAGACCCTGAAGGACGGCCAGGATTCCATTGGTAACCGCACCAAGATGAAGATTGTGAAGAACAAGGTCTCGCCGCCGTTCAAGATCGCCGAGTTCGACATCATGTACGGCGAGGGCATCTCCCGCGAGTCCTCCATCATTGACCTCGGCGTGGACAACGGCATCGTCAAGAAGTCCGGCTCCTGGTTTACCTATGAGGGCGACCAGCTCGGCCAGGGCAAGGAGAAAGCCCGCAACTTCCTCAAGGACAACCCGGACCTGGCCAATGAGATCGAGGACAAGATCTTCCAGGCCCTCGGCGTCGGCGCGTACGCCAAGTCCAACAACAGCGAGGGCGATGAGCTTAGCGACGATCCCGTGGACATGGTCCCCAACGTCGACTTCGACGACGACGAAGTCGGCGACGGCACCCCGGCCGGTGCGTCCGCCGCTGACGCGAAGTAGTGGCGGGCCCACGCGATCGGGGGCCGGCCCAGCCTGACCCGGAAAAACTTGAGCAGCTCAAGGAGGCCGTCGAGGCCTACGAACGCGGCGAGGGGAGCAACCAGCTCTTCGACCGCACTCGGGAGGAGGCCCTGGCCCCAGTGCGAAAGCGGGCGCTGGGGCTGCTCGACCAGCGGGCGCGCTCCCGCGACGAGCTGCGCTCCCGCCTCCTGCGCGCGGAGTTCGAGCCACAGCTCGTTGAGGACGTTCTTGATGAATTCGAGGGGTCCGGGCTGCTCAACGACGCGGCGTTCGCCCACGAGTGGGTGCGGCAGCGCGCGAAACGGCGCGGGAAGTCATCGCGGTTCCTGGACAGGGAGTTGCAGCAAAAGGGCGTGGCTCAGGCCGATCGTGCCGAGGCCCTAGCGCAGCTCAGTGAAGCAGACGAGGAGGCCACCGCGCGTGCGGTGGCAGAGAAGAAGGCCCGCCAGGTGAGGCACCGCCCCGACGAGCGGGCCGAGTACGACAAGGTGTTGCGACGCATCGTCGGCGCGATGGCGCGCCGTGGCTTCCCCGAGGGGATGGCGCTGCGCCTGGGCCGCGAGGTGCTTGAGCAGCGTCTCGCGGAGCTCGAGGGGGAGTAGGTGGCGTGGGGCGTGGCGTCGAGAGGCGATGCCCCGCGCCTACTGGTCAGGGTTGGCAACCTTGGTGTAGTTGGGGTTGTGCCAGTCCACGTTGACGTTGTCTTTGGTTTCCAGGCCCTGGTTGTGCTGCTCGGGAACCTTGGCAAAGGGGTTGCGGCGCGCGCGACCTGCGCGAAGCTGGTGCTCAACGCGTGACGCCAAGCGGGTGAGCAGGAAGTTGATGGCGATCATGATGATTGCCACGACGATGAGCGCAGGGATGTAGTTCTTGTTCGCGGACGCGACCTGGGTGCCCGAACGGACAACTTCGATGTAGCCGATCTGGTAGCCCAGTGCCGAGTCCTTCAGTGCAATGACCATCTGAGAGATGAGCGCCGGCAGCATTGCGGCGACGGACTGGGGGAGCAGGATCTGCCACATGGTCTGCCAGTGCGACATGCCCAGGGCCTGCGCTGCCTCCGACTGCCCGCGCGGGAGCGACTTGATGCCGGCGCGGAGGATCTCGGCGATGACGGCGCCGTTGTAGAGCGTCAGCGCGATGACGACGGCCCAGAACGCGAGCCCTTTCGGAGGAACGATCTTGAATACCGCGAAGAGCTGGTACAGGAAGATCATGAGCATGAGCACTGGGATGGCGCGGAAGAACTCGATGATCACGCCGCACAACCAGCGCACCACCTTGGTTTGGGCGAGTCGGCCGAGGCCGAAGATCACGCCGAAGACGATGGCGAAGACGATGGAGAGCGCGGCTGCCTTCAGTGTGCCGAGGAGTCCAGGCAGGATGTAGGTGGTCCAGGTGTTGGCCTGGACAAAGGGGGTCCACTTTGCGGCCTCGAGCTGGCCGTTGCTGGCGAGCGTGCTCATCACCCACCACGCGGCCGCAGCGAGGACGGCGATGGTGACGGCGGTGTAGATGTAGTTGCGTTTGACGGCGTTGGGGCCGGGGGCGTCGTAAAGAACTGTTGCGCGTACGGACATTAGCGCTTCACCGCCAATCGGTCAGAAAGCCAGCCGAGGGCGAGGCCCATCGGCAGGGTGAGGATGAGGAACCCGGCGGCGAAGACGCCGAAGACGACGAAGAGCTCGTTGGCATGGAACTCGATCGTGGACTTCATCAGCAGCGATGCCTCGGCGACACCGATGACTGACGCGATGGTCGTATTCTTGGTCAGCGCGATCAGCGTGTTGCCCAGTGGCACGATCGCCGCGCGGACGGCCTGCGGGAAAATAATGAGCGAGAATATTTGCCCGAAGCTCAAGCCCAATGAGCGGGCAGCTTCGGCCTGGCCGAAGTGGACGGTGTTGATGCCGCTTCGGAGCGACTCGGCGACGAAACAGCTGGTGTACAGGATGAAGCCGAGCACCGCCAGGCGGAAGTTCTGATCCGCGATGAACGTCGAGGAGTCCCTGCTGGCCAGTTCAAGCCCGAGGTTTTGGAACAGACCGAACGAGCAGAAGAGCACAACCAGGGTGAGTGGGGTGTTTCGCACCGTTTCGATGTAGGTGGTGGCGAGCCCGCGCAGCACACCGACCGGCGAGACGCGCATTGCCGTCAGCAGCGTGCCCAAGAGCATCGCGCCGATGGCCGAATAGACAGTGAGCCGGATTGTGGTGAAAAATGCGGGCCAAAGCTTTGGCAGCAGGTCGGCCCATAGGGCGTCCATAGTTGACTCCTCGGTGCAGTGCGGTGAATAGATTGGGGGCTGGCGCGGGGCGCGCAGGCGCGTGGGGAGCGCCTACTGCTCCAGGAAGGACAGGTCGCCCGGCTTGTCCTGCTCGACACCTACGCCGCCCTCGAGGTTTTCGTCGACGAACGTGTCAAAGGAGCCGTCCTCGTACATTGCCTTGAGCGCGGTATTGATGGCGTCGACGGTTTCGGTGTCGTCCTTGGTCACGCCGATGCCGTAGTGCTCGTTGGTAAAGTGCTCGCCGTCCTTTTCCAGCTCCACGACCTTGAAGTCACCCGGGGACTGGGCCGCGTAGCCGCCCAAAATAGTGTTGTCTGTGGTCAGCGCGTCGACGTTGCCGTTGCGCAGAGCCTCGACGCACGAAGAGTAAGTGTCGTACTCCTGGAGCTGCACGCCGGGGAGCGCGTCCTTGACCTTCTGCGCCGGGGTGGAGCCGGTGACGGAGCACAGGATGCGGCCGTCCAGGTCATCCAGGCCGTTGATGTCATTACCCTCGCTGCGCACGAGCAGGCCCTGGTGGGTGAGCAGGTAGGGGCCGCCGAAGCTCACGGCCTCTGCACGAGAGGAGTTGATGGAGTAGGTTGCGCCAATGGCGGCGACCTCGCCGTTTGGGATCAGGGTTTCGCGCTGCGCTGATGGGGTTTCGCGCCAGGTGATCTCGGGATGCTCCCAGCCGTTCGCATCGGCGATGGAATTGACCACGTAGGTCATGATTTCCACGTCCAGGCCGGTCATAGAGCCGTCTGCCTCGCGCAGGCCGAGGCCCGGCTGGTCATACTTGGTGCCCAGGGTGACGTTGCCCGCCTCAATTTGGGCGAGTAGGCCGTCGCCGCTCGCGCTCGAGGCGCCGCCGCACGCGACGAGCATGGTGGCGGTGAGTGCTGCGATGGACGTGGTTGCCAGGGCGCGGAAGATGCGGTTCATGAGTGGTCTCCTTTGGGATTGGGATGAGGGGGAGGGAAGGGCGTAGGGGTTAATGCGGAAGGATCTTGGCCAGGAAGTCCTTGGCACGATCCGACTGCGGGTTGGTAAAGAAGGATTCTGGGTCGGAGTCCTCCACAATCTCGCCGTCAGCCATGAAGAGGATCCGGTCCGCCACTTTGCGGGCGAAGCCCATTTCGTGTGTGACTACGACCATGGTCATGCCGGATGCGGCGAGTTCGCTCATGACGTCCAGGACTTCTCCCACCATCTCGGGGTCGAGGGCGGACGTGGGTTCGTCGAAAAGCATGACCTTCGGGTCCATGGCCAGGGCACGCGCGATAGCGACGCGCTGCTGCTGACCGCCGGAAAGCTGCGCCGGGTACTTGCCTGACTGGTTGCCAATGCCAACCCGGTCGAGCAGCTCGTTCGCGCGGTTGACTGCGTCCGATTTGCTGTACTTGCGCACCTTGATGGGGCCGATCGTGACGTTGTCACGGATAGTCAGGTGCGGGAACAGGTTGAACTGTTGGAACACCATGCCCACGTCGGCGCGCAGCTTGGCAAGGTCTTTCCCTTCCTCAGGAAGGAGCTTGCCGTCGATGTGGATCGAGCCTTCCTCGATGGTTTCGAGGCGGTTGATCGTGCGACACAGGGTTGACTTGCCGGACCCGGATGGGCCAAGCACGACGACGACCTCGCCTCTGGGAACGGTGAGATTGATGTCAGTCAGGGCGTGGAAGTCACCGAAATACTTCTGCACGCCCTCCATGAGAATCATGGGTTCAATAGCCTGTGTCATGCATATAACATTTAGCCGATCCAAGTGATCTGTGACATGGTTTTGTGAAACTTTGTGTAAACCTCCCCCAAACTGTGGGTAACTTGAGCGGCGCGGGCGGTGGAATTCCCGGTTATGCTGCGGGCGTTGGCGGCGATACACTGTGCAACCGTGACGCAGCAACAGAATCTTCAGGGGCAAGAAGTGACCAGCGGTGGAGCCGGCCGCACCTACGAGGTGCGCACCTTCGGCTGCCAGATGAACGTGCATGACTCGGAGCGACTTTCCGGCATGCTTGAACGCGCCGGATACGTCGCCGCGGAGCAGGAGACCGAAGCCGACCTCGTGGTCTTCAACACGTGCGCGGTGCGCGAAAACGCGGACAAGCGCCTCTACGGCACGCTCGGCCAGTTGAAGAAGACCAAGGAAGCGCACCCCGGCATGCAGATCGCTGTCGGTGGCTGCCTGGCGCAAAAGGACCGGGACACGGTCTTGGAAAAGGCCCCCTGGGTCGATGCAGTGTTTGGCACCCACAACCTGTCGGCGCTGCCCGCGCTGCTGGACCGCGCTCGTGTGGAAGACGAGGCGCAGGTGGAGATCGTCGAGTCCCTTGAGGTCTTCCCGTCCGTACTGCCGGCGAAGCGCGAGTCCTCTTACGCGGGCTGGGTGTCCGTGTCCGTCGGCTGTAACAACACGTGCACCTTCTGTATCGTGCCGAGCCTGCGCGGCAAGGAAGCGGACCGCCGGCCCGGCGACATCCTGGCAGAGGTTCAGGCGCTGGTGGACCAGGGGGTGTCCGAAATTACGCTCCTGGGCCAGAACGTGAATGCGTACGGCGTGAACTTTGTCGACGAAGACCTGGAGCGCGACCGCTCCGCGTTTTCCAAGCTCCTGCGCGCCTGCGGCGACATCGAGGGGCTCGAGCGCGTGCGCTTCACCTCTCCGCACCCGGCCGAGTTCACCTCTGATGTCATCGACGCGATGGCGGAGACGCCGAACGTGTGCCCGCAGCTGCACATGCCGCTGCAGTCCGGCTCGGACAAGGTGCTCAAGGACATGCGCCGCTCCTACCGCACCAAGAAGTTCCTCGGAATTCTCGACGAGGTGCGTGAAAAGCTCCCGCACGCGGCGATCACCACCGACATCATCGTCGGCTTCCCCGGCGAGACCGAAGAGGACTTCCAAGGCACCCTCGACGTGGTGGAGCAGGCGCGCTTCAGCTCGGCGTTTACCTTCCAGTACTCGCCGCGCCCCGGGACCCCGGCCGCCGAGATGGAGGACCAGGTGCCGAAGGAGGTCGTGCAGAACCGGTTCGAGAGCCTCGTCGCCCTGCAGGAGCGTATTAGCGAGGAGGAGAACGCGAAGCTGGTGGGCACCGACCAGGAGCTGCTCGTCCAGGCCGACGGGGGCCGCAAGAACGACCGGACCCACCGCATGTCCGGCCGTGCCCGTGACGGCCGACTCGTGCACTTCACACCCGAGGGCAACATCGACGGCGAGATCCGCCCGGGAGACATCGTCCACGTGACCGTGACTGACTCCAAGCCCCACTTCCTCATCGCGGATTCGGGTGTGCGCTCGCACCGCCGCACCAAGGCGGGCGATAACTCGGCCGCAGGTGAGGTGCCCACCACGGCGCCGGTCGGGGTGGGCCTGGGCTTGCCGACGATCGGCCGCCCCGCCACTAACGCGGACCCCGCAACCGGCACCGCCGCAGCGGGCGGCGCGTGCGGCTGCAACTAGACTCACTGCCCGAACCACTTCCACGCACACTCATTGGAGGCCACCATGGCGCAGGCACCACACCCCGAGGACAATCGGCTCGCCGAGCAGAGCGCGGCCGCCCACACCTACAAGGGCGGCGATGCCAAGCAGGCCGCACGCGCCGAGAAGGCGGCGGGCGCGACCATCCCGGTCAACGCGGGGTTCTGGGTGCTTGCCGGCTGCGTCGTGGTGTACCTCATTGCACTCTTCCTCCCGTTTGCGGGCGGGGTGAGCGGCTGGCAGTTCGTGGGGGTTACGGAGGCGTCGGCAAGCGTTCAGGCGAAGCTCACGGAGACCGTGTTCCTGTGGCTGTCGCTGGCCGGGCTGGGCGTGCTCACGACGGTGGCGCTGGCCACCCGCCGCTTCGTCTTCGCCGCGCCCGCGTGGATGCTCACGACGGTCTCACTGTTTGCGTCTGTGCTCGCGCTGTGGCTCCGCCGCACAAGCGATGCGTTTGACCAGGGATTTCACCACGGCCCGGGCAGCTACCTGGCCATCCTCGCGGTTGCAGTGGCCACGTTCGCCTTCATCCCGGTGATCACCCGCCGCGACGCAGCCCAGCGGGCGGCCGGTGAGCGCCGCGCGCTGCTCGACGACACCGACGACGTGGCCAAGGCCCAGCAGGAAGCCACCCGCCAGGCCCAGGGATACGCCGAGAACCCGCTGCTTATCGACGATCGCCGCGCCCGGGCCGCCGAACGCCACCGCAAACACCCCACGGACTAGGTGGACTGACCGGGGCCGACCCGCGCGGAGCGGAGAATCGGTACGGTGGAGGGCCAGACTTTACCTGTTCCCCACATGGAAGGACTTGTGTATGCGTTGGGTTGTTTCGATCGGCGGCGCCGTCGTCGGTGCCCTCTTCTTCGGTTGGCTGCTGCAGATGCTGGGCATCACCGGCATCCTCTACACCATTCTGGTGCTGGTCGGCTCGGCGGCAACGTCGTCCGCCGCGAACGCACTCTACCGGCCGCGCAGCTAATCCGTCTCCTCGAGCTTCTGCCAAGCTGTCGTGGCGGAGGCAGGCTCCGCGGAGAGCGCCCTCATGATGGATCCCGCAGCTGCGGAACCGTCGGGGTACGAGCAGTAGGCGGTCTCCAGGCCCTCCCACACATCCCGCGCGTGCTCGAGCGTGGCGCGAATGAGCCCCGCGCCGAGGCCGCGACCGCGATGCTCGGGCAGCACGTAGACGAGCCCAAGCTCGCAGACCTTCGGGTCATCCGAAAGGTAGCGGACAACCTCGCACAGACCGGCGATCTCGCCCGCGGCACGAACGATCCCAGTGAGCTGTACACCGCCGCGGTCGGTCAGCCTGGCACCCGCGTCAGTGATGCGCTGGAGGTCCCACTCGATGGTGTCCAGGCGCAGGTCGCCGCGCGGGTAGTCGCGTGAGGCCGCGGTAAGCAACCGGCCGAATTGTTCCGCCTCGCCCGGTGCGCCGGTGCGGTTCGTGCGGAACCCGGGGCCTTCCACGACATGGATGTCACCGGCGGGAGTGGGGAGTGCCGAGATGTGCTCGACCGGGAACGTCGCCTGATCCTCGCGGAACGCGGGCGCGTAGCCGAATTCCTCGGCGGCCGGTGGGGTAAATTCGCCCGGCGCATGGGTTACCCAGATGTGTCTGGTGGGGCGCTCGAGTTGGGTCGACAGGGCGTCGACAAGCGAGAGAGCGGCACGCCATGGTTCGTCCGGGATGGGTTCTCCTGGCAGGGGTGCGATCGCGGCGTCGAGGGTGATGTTTGCCTCGATGACGGTGAGGTCCTCGAGGAGCGGCAGGGAGACGAAGACCCACGCCTGGACGTGCTCGAGGTCGGCTGCGAACAACTCGGGGTATCCGAGGTCGGTGACGGGGCGCGGTGCACGCGCATCTGTGAGCGCGAAGAGGTACGCAGCGGACTCAGCGGACGGCTCGAGGCGTTTCGCAATGTGCGAGGCGGTGACGCCGGAGGTGGCCATGCCGGTGATGTCCTGGATGGCTAGGGTGGCGGAAAAGGCGTACGCCCCGACGACGGCGGCCGCCGCGTCGTGTGCCGCGTCGTCTGCGGCAGCGTGCGGAGTGTGGGCGTCGGGGCGGGGCGCGAAGAGTTGCGGGGCGAGCACTAGTTGTCGTTGACCGCCTTGGACGCCACGTCGGCGAACTCCTGCCATTGGGCGGCCTGTTCGCGCAGCTCTGTGGCCTTTTTCGCGTTGCCCTGTTGCTCTGCAGCCTCAGCCTGCTTGGTCAGGTCATCTGCCTTGACCTGGAACTGGTTAGCCTTGGCCTGTGCTGCCGGGTCGGTCTTGCGCCAGCGGGATTCCTCTGCATCTGCGACGCGGCGCTCGAGCGCGCTGATCTTGTCCTCGTACTCGCGGACCTTTCCGCGGGGGACGTAGCCAATCTCATCCCACTTGTCCTGCAGCTCGCGCAGCTTCGCCTTTGCGCCGCCGAGGCCCTTCGACGGGTCAATGAGCGGCTCGTACTCTGCGATCAGCGCGTCCTTGGCTTGCGCGTTCGCTTCGAACTCGCGGTCGCGTTCGGCGTTGACGGCGTCGCGGGCGCCGAAGAACTTATCTTGTGCCGCCCGGAACTTGGCCCACAGCTTGTCGTCGGCGTCCCGCGGGGCGCGGCCGGCCGCCTTCCACTCCTTCATGAGGTCGCGGTACGCGCGCGCGGTCTCGTTCCAATCGGTGGAGTCCTGCAGGGCCTCGGCGCGCACGACCAGCTCCTCCTTGGCGCGCTTGGCGGCGGCGCGGTTGCGGTCCAGCTCGGCGAAGTGGGAGCCGCGGCGACGGTTGAACGCGTCGCGGGCGCGCGAGTAGCGCTTCCACAGCTGGTCGTCCGTCTTGTGGTCGATGCCGCGAATGGTGCGCCACTCTTCGAGGATGGCGCGAATGCGATCGCCCGCGGCCTTCCACTCATTGGAGTTTTCGGCGAGCTCCTCCGCCTCCGCCGCGAGCGCCTCCTTCCTGGCGATGGCGTCGGCGCGGCGCTGCGCCTTCGCCTCCTGGGCCTGTTGGCCGGCGACGTCCGATGCCGCGATGACCGCGTCCAGTCGCGCGTCCAGGGCGTCCAGGTCGCCGATGACCGCCTGCTCGTCCAGCGTCGACTTCAGCGCCTCGGCCCGCTGGCGAAGCTGCGCGGCGTCGTCCGGGTGGGCTGCCAGGCGGGATTCGATCAGCTCGACCTCGGTGACCAGGTCATCGAAGCGCTGGCCGTAGTGCGCCAGGCCTTCCTCCGGTGTCCCTGCCTGCCAGGAGCCGATTTGGCGCTCCGTGCCACCGCGCGTGACAAAGACCGCGCCGTGCTCATCGATGCGACCAAACTTGGACGGGTCAGCGGTGGGCACCGCGGGCGCCTTCGGCGGGACGGGGGACGGGGTGGCAGCCTGCGGGTTTGCGGAACCAGGCACGGGACCGGGCTTGGGCGAGCGGTTCGGCATCGCGGCCGGTGAAGGTTTCACGCCCGGCTTCGGAGCGGGGGTCGCCCCGGGCTTCGGAGCTGGATTCGGTGTCTGGTCCGAGGTGGTCATTGCAGGTCCTTTCCCTACGTTCAAAGTGCCGCGCGACGCGGCTGCCAGTGCCACGCGGCGTCCGTTGTAGGGCGCCGCGTGGCGAGTGCTTCCTCAAACTTTACAGGGGTACCGGCAGCTGCGCGGCCAAACCTTGCTCCGGGAGCGGACCTCCCACCCGGTTGCGCGCCGAGCACGCCAACTAGAGTGGTGCGGGTGAAACACAGCGCACAGGTCCTCATCATGCCGGGGTCGCCGGCCCTGGTTGACGCCCTCGCCGGGGCCCACGAACCCTCCCGGCGGGTGCTCGGCGCGATCGGCACGGCGGTTGGGCAGGCGGTAGACGCCCTCGGCGCCTCAGGTGCCCGAGAAACAGCGGCGACCATTGACATTGTCTGCCCCCGCAACCAGCAGCACTACACCGTCCATACTGGCTCCTTCGCCGCGTGGGGCGCACCACAGGTCAGCGTCGGCGAGGGAAACTACCTGCCGGAGCTCGTCGCCCGCTACGCGCTCGCGCAACCCTCGCTGGCCGGCCGGAGCACCCGCGTGCGTGAGGTGCGCAGCCACGTGGGAGCACCTGACCCAGGCGTGCTCACCATCGTCGTGGCGGACGGGTCGGCGGGCCTGACCGAGCGCGCGCCGCTCGCGCTCATCTACGGAGCTCCGGAACTGCACCGCGCAATGGAGCGTTTCGCCGACGGCGAGGATGTCGCGCTGCCCGAAAACTTGGAGGAGCTTGGCGTGCTCGAGCCGGGGCTGTGGTTCGAACTCGCCCGGCTCAACCGGGTGAGCAGCCAGTTGGTTGATTCTGACGCGTCGCTTGGCGTCGGCCGCTACGTTGCGCTGTGGGAGGTCGCATGACTCACGTATCCGCGGGCTCGATCAGCCCGATCGCCGTCGTTGGCCCCACGGCGTCCGGAAAGTCCGACCTGGGCATCGCGCTCGCCTCGCACGTCGGCGGGGAAGTGGTCAATGTCGACTCCATGCAGCTCTACCGGGGTATGGACATCGGCACCGCCAAGCTCGGCCCCGACGAGCGCGGCGGCATCCCACACCACTTGCTGGACATCTGGCCCGTCACCAAGACCGCGTCCGTGGCCGAGTATCAGGCACTCGCCGTCGCCACCGTTGAGGAGATCATGGCGCGCGGCAAGGTCCCCGTCCTCGTCGGCGGTTCGATGCTGTACGTGCAGTCGCTTATCGACGCCTGGACGTTCCCGCCCACCGACCCCGCAGTTCGCCAAAAGTACGAGGACCGCAGGCTCGTCATCGGCACCGACGCGCTGCACGACGAGCTCGCCGCGATCGACCCCGAAGCCGCCCGCGTCATCGAGGACAAGGACCCGCGACGCACGGTGCGCGCGCTCGAGGTCATCGAGCTGACCGGGAAGCCCTTCCAGGCGTCCCAGCCGCCAAAGGACGCGCCGCCGCGCTGGGGGACACGCATCGTGGGGCTGCGCACGAACGCCGAGTGGCTCAACCCGCGCGTGGAACAACGCGCGCACCTCATGTTCGAGCGCGGCCTCATCGACGAGGTCGAATCGCTCATCGGTGACGGGCTCGTCCGCGACTCCACCGCCGGGCGCGCCATCGGCTACGCCCAGGTCCTTGACATGATGGCAGGCACGCTTTCCCGCGACGAGGCCGTCGAGCGCACGGTGACCGGCACGCGCCGCTACGTGCGCCGCCAGCGCTCGTGGTTCAACCGGGACCACCGCATCGCGTGGCTCGACGCAGCGTCGGGAGAGACGCTCGACCAGGCGCTGGGCGCGCTGCGTCTAGACTCGCAACCATGACTCAGCCGCAACAGTTCATCAAAGCCCACGCGACAGAGAATGACTTTGTCGTACTCGTAGACGTCGACAATCAGCTCGACCTCGCCCCCGAACAGGTTGCCTGGCTGTGCAACCGCCGCGCCGGGATCGGCGGCGACGGCCTGCTGCGCGTCGTGCGTATCGACGGCACCTGGTTCATGGACTACCGCAACGCCGACGGCTCGATCGCTGAGATGTGCGGCAACGGCATCCGCGCATTCGCCCACGTGCTCAAGGCCGAGGGCCTCGAACCCGCCGACGACTTTGACGTGCACACCCGCGCAGGAGTGAAGCGGATCCACGTCGAGCGCTTTGACGAGCGCGACGCCGTCGTTGCCGTGGGCATGGGCGCCGTGCGGGTTGGGGCTGACTCTTGGGCGACTATCGGATCGCGCACCTTTGAAGGCGTCGCCGTCGATGTGGGGAACCCGCACCTCGCCGCGGTCGTGCCCGGCATGACCGCTGAGGAGCTCGCAGCCATGGAGCTGTCCGCCCCCGAGTTTGACGCTGCCGTGTTCCCGGAGGGCGTCAACGTGGAGCTCCTCACCGAGGCGCGCGACGGGCAGTGTTCCATGCGCGTCTGGGAGCGTGGCGTAGGAGAGACCCGCTCCTGCGGGACTGGCACCGTCGCCGCCGCGGCCGCCGCGCTGCGTGCCGCAGGCGAGGCGGCTGGGACCGTCACTGTGCGCGTCCCCGGCGGTGCGGTGGAAGTTGCAATCAGCGAAGACTCAGTAAATTCGGAGCAAACCGCGCGCATGACGGGCCCCTCGCGTATCGTGGCGCACGGAGATCTCATCCTTCCCGGTCCCGCTGCGGACGCCGTTTCTCCCTCCGGCGCGCAGTAGAAGCTCCTTGAAAGTAGCCGCAATGCACCTCGCAGCCTCGTTTGCACGTCCACTTCACGACGATCACCGGGACGCCAAGCGACCCAGTTCCCGGCGGCTCGCCAGCGTGGCCGCCCCGATGGCCGCAGTGGTTGCAGTGGCCGCAGTGGCGCCACCCGCCAACGCCGCCGATGTCGGCCCGCTGGAAGACTCGGGGCTACTGGGCGCGCAGTCTTGCTTTGTCAGCCTCACCGAAGACGAGGCCAAGGCGTACGCGCTGTATGACACCGTGGCGCTGGAGCGACTCTTCATCGTTGCGAGTAAAACCACGCTCACACCCGAACAACTCAAGCGCCTCGATGCGTTAGCAGCAAACGAGTCCGTGGTAGAGACCTTGATCAGCTACGAAAACTTTACCGACGTCGCCCCAGACGTCGAAGCAGAGTACGAACGCGAAGTTGCGTCGCTCGAGGACGCATACGGCCCCGATACGGCCGGAACAATCACGGACATCGTCGCAGCGCAAGCCCGAACCGACGCGTACCTGCAACGTGTGGAGTCCGGGAGGGCGAATTCCTGGGAGTTTGAGCTCTTCCCGGGAGAGACCGCAAACGCAGCGTGGGCCGAAATGGGCTACGAAGGATGGGATGAGTTCGCCCAGAACCCGGGCAAGGTTTTCTCCGCCAATGAACAGCTGGACCTGACGCAGGACCAGATCAGGAGGTTTAACGAGGAAGCACCGCGCGTCGTCGACCTCCCCGCAGCCATCGCCTACGAGCGCGCAAACGTCGCCGCGACGAAGCAGGCAGACAAGGCGTGCGCGCAGGGCGGCAACGTAACGGTCAGCTTCCCCACGGAAGCGGACGTGAACCAGCAAGGAGGCGTCGGCACGCGTCACGGCGACGGCCCTGCACCCGCAGGTGAGCCCCTGGCCGACACCGCGGCGCCCCCAGCGGTCCCGGCGAGAGCAGAAAACACGGAGCAGGCCAGCTCGGCGGGAAAGGCAGTTGCCATCGCACTTGGGGTGCTCGCCGCGCTGGGGTTCCTCGTCGGCGGCGCAGTCGCAGTCGCGCCTCGGCTGGGTATCACACTGCCGTCGCAGCTGCAGCAGTTGCTGTAGGTGGTTGCGCTCGCAGCGCTACGCGGGCCCGATTTGGCGCGCGACGCGCCGGGCGTCGTCCCACGCTTCGGAAAGCTCGAGCGCGCGCTCGTCGGCAATGCCAATGAGCTTTTCTAGCTGGAAGCGGTCAATGTCCGGGGATTCCAGGTAGCCGTCAATGCGCGCGATGAAGCGGCGCGCCGAGGAGGTGCGCAGCAGGAACTCGCTGATGGCGTGCTGCGAGACGTCGCCGTTGGCTAGCGCCGGGTAGTGCAGCGTGCGATCTGCGACGGACTGCGTGGACGTGCCGTACTTGAGATCGTCGTAGCTTTGGAGGATCTCCTCCATGTCGTCGCGCGCGATGCGCAGCGACGCCTTCAGCGACGCGATCTCCGGATTCGTGTCGTACCGGCGGTGTATCGCGAGCGCGAGCGGGATGAGGAGCAGCGTGAGCATGAGCCCTGGGAGCCGGAGGAAGATCACCAGCAGGACCGCCACTGCGAACAACAGCGCGCCCCACAAGGCGCGGAGTAAGTCTTTTCGTGATGGATCCACGTGCGGTCACCTCCTCGATCGGCGTGTGGGGACCATGTCAACGGGGTCACCGGAGCCGAGCGTCTGTATCCCTAGTGCCCACCGCAGCCACAGGAACCGCCACAGCCGCCACACCCGCCGCCGCTCGGAGCGGGGATGGAGCCGGCGAGCACCGCGGTACCGGCGATGACGGAGTCGCGTTGCGGGAGCTCGCCGTCCGGCAGGCACACGTCGAAGGGGAAGGCGCCATCCACGGACGCGTGAATGAAGCGCTGGCCGGTCAGCTCGGAGGTGCGGTATTCCGCGTCGAGGACGCGTGCGGAAAGCTGCGCCGCTGCGTCGGGGGTGGTGGCCGCGCCGTTGCCCACGGCTTCCGCACCAGGGGAGGTCACGGCGCCGAGGACTGCACCCGGGTTGGCCGCCAGGTACGCGTCGGTGGAATCGAAACGCTGCTGGTCCAACATCAGTGCGGTGATGCCCAGCTCCTGCCACTGGAGCGTCGGCTCGTCGACGATTAGCGGGCCCTGCGCCAGATTCACGGTAACGGAGGAAATGGTGTTACCGTGCGGATCAACAACGTCGGCCAGTGCGACGACGTCATTGAGCGGGGTGATGTGCGCAAACGTGCGCGTTTGCGACGCAAAGCCAGCGAAGGTGGCAAACGGCTCAACAGCCAGGATGTTGAGCTGCGCGCCCGACGGGTCGCCGTACTGAATCAGCTGCCCGCCACGGACCTCGCCCGTGACTTCGAGGCGGTTGGTGGCGATTGCCTGCTCGACTGCTTCCTGCCACTTGGAAAAACCGAGGCCGATCGCAGCAAGGTCCTGGTGGGCGCCGTTGCTCGCGGTGGCCGCTTGGGCTCGGGTACTCAGAGTTTCGCTCATGGAGCACAGCCTAGTCGGCGAATGCACCGGGGTGAGAACTGCGGGGTCGCGGTGGCGTCGCAAAGCACTGTGCGCACGGAATGATCCGCATGCACACGGTGTTGGAAGAAACACGTAAACTACAACGTAAGCATTCTTCGGAATGCGCTGGGCGCGCGAACCCACGTGGCCCGGAAGTTCTGACCAGAAGGACTGAATGACCTCAACGTTCTACACCCAGGGTGCTCAGGGAGCACAGGACGACCAGAGCGACCAGGATGCGGCGCGTGATGCGCTGCTCGAGCGGGCGTTCCGGCACAACTCGCCGCAGCCCGGGGCTGACGCCCCGACGACTGGCGCGCTCGACTTGGAGGAGCGTAACTCGTTCCGCAGGGTGACACAGCACACCGAGATTCGTACTGACGAGCTCGAAGACGACTACGAAGTTGAGTACCGCAAGCTGCGCCTTGAGCGAGTGATCCTCGTTGGCGCGTGGCTCGAGGGCACGACTGCGGAGATGGAAGCGAACATGCGTGAGCTCGCTGCGCTGTCGGAGACGGCGGGCGCGGAAGTCGTGGAGATGATCTACCAAAAGCGCGACAAGCCCGACCCGGGCACCTACATCGGTGCCGGCAAGGTCGGGGAGCTGCGCGAGATCGTGCAGGCATCCGGCGCGGACACGGTGGTCTTTGACGGTGAGCTCTCGCCCTCGCAGATCGTGGCGCTGGAGGAGGCGCTGAAGACCAAGGTCATCGACCGCACCATGCTCATCCTGGACATCTTCGCCCAGCACGCGAAGAGCCGAGAGGGTAAGGCACAGGTCTCGCTGGCGCAGATGGAATACCTGTTCTCGCGCACCCGTGGTTGGGGCGGCAACCTGTCCCGCCAGGCGGGCGGTCGCGCCGGCTCCAACGGGGGCGTGGGCCTCCGCGGCCCTGGTGAGACTCGTATTGAGGCAGACCGTCGCCGCCTACGCGCGGACATGGCGCGCCTGCGCCACGAGCTGAAGGGGATGAAGACGGCGCGCGAGGTGAAACGCGCGCGGCGCCAGCGTTCCACCACGCCCAAGATTGCCATCGCTGGCTACACCAACGCGGGCAAGTCCTCGCTGATTAACGCGATGACGGACGCGGGCGTGCTGGTGGAGGACGCGCTGTTTGCCACCCTGGACCCCTCGACGCGGCGCGCCCAGCTGGCGGACGGCCGCAATGTTGTCCTCACCGATACCGTCGGTTTCGTGCGCCATCTGCCCACGCAGCTGGTCGAGGCGTTCAAGTCCACGCTGGAAGAGGTCACGAACGCGGATCTCTTGCTGCACGTGGTGGACGGCTCGGACCCGTTCCCGCTGAAGCAGATCAAGGCGGTCAACGAGGTCCTGGCAGAGATCACGCGCGAATCCGGCGAGGAAATCCCGCCGGAGATCGTCGTGGTGAACAAGATCGACGAGGCTGATCCGCTCGTGCTTGCAGAGCTGCGCCACGCCTTCGATTCCTCCGGCCACGATGTCGTCTTCGTCTCCGCCCTTACCGGCGAGGGCATCCCCGAGCTGGAAGGCAAAGTCGAGTTGTTCCTCAACACCCTCGACGCCCACGTGGAGATGCTCGTCCCGTACACCCGCGGCGACGTCGTCTCGCACGTCCACGAGGAGGGCACCGTGCGCCGCGAGGAGTACGAGGAGCAGGGCACGCGTATCGACGTCCGTCTGCCCCAGGTGCTCGCCGACCAGTACGCGGAATTCGTAGTCGCGTAAGCGGGCGAGTGCCTGCGTAAACGATTGGAACCAGCTAGGTACACCTGCCTAGACTGCCAGGCGTGAATACTTCATACGGTTGGTCCCTGCACGGCGACGGCCGCACCGTGAAACCCGGTGCCGTCGTCGCACCCGACGAACGGCTGAGCTGGCCGCGCACCATCGGCATCGGCATGCAACACGTCGTGGCCATGTTCGGCGCGACCCTGCTCGTGCCGACCCTGACCGGGTTCCCCGTCAACACGACACTGCTCTTTTCAGGTTTGGGCACGATCCTCTTCCTGCTCATCACCCAGAACAGGCTGCCCAGCTACCTTGGCTCCTCGTTCGCCTTCATCGCGCCGCTGTCCGCCTCCCAGCAGTACGGCATCGGCGCGCAGCTGGGCGGGGTGCTGGTGACAGGCTTGCTCCTCATCGCCGTCGGCGCGGTCGTGCACGTGGCCGGCAAGCGCGTGATCGACGCGGTCATGCCGCCCACCGTCACCGGCGCTATCGTCGCCCTCATCGGCTTCAACCTCGCGCCGACCGCGGTGAGCAACGTCCAAGCACAGCCGGCCGTCGCTGGCGTGACCCTCGCGGCGATCGTGCTGATCACCGTGGCGACCCGCGGGATGATCTCGCGCCTGAGCATCCTGATCGGCGTGATCGTGGGCTGGGCCTACGCCGCAGCCACGGGCGGGCTTGCCGACGACGCCCTGGACACCATCGCCGCCGCGCCCCTTATCGGCCTGCCGCAGTTCCACTCGCCGGAATTCCACCTTTCTGCCATCCTGGTCACGCTGCCCGTGATGGTGGTGCTCATCGCCGAAAACGTCGGGCACGTCAAGGCGGTCTCCGAGATGACCCACCGAGACCTGGATGACCTGCAGGGCAGGGCACTTATCGGCGACGGCATTGCCACCACCCTCGCCGGCGGTTTCGGCGGCTCCGGAACGACCACGTACGCGGAAAACATCGGCGTGATGGCGGCGACGAAGGTGTACTCCACGGCGGCGTACTGGGTGGCAGCGTGCTTTGCCATCGCACTGGCGTTCGTGCCCAAGTTCGGCGCCATCATCTTCACGATTCCCGTCGGCGTTCTCGGCGGCGCGTGCCTGGTCCTGTATGGGCTCATCGGCATGCTGGGCGTGCGCATCTGGCAGGACAACAACGTGGACTTCACCAACCCGGTCAACCTCACTGCCGCCGCGGTCGCGCTGATCGTGGGCATTGGCAACCTGTCCTTCACCGTCGGCTCCGTGACGCTCGAGGGGATCGCCATCGGGTCTGTGGGCATCATCGTCGGCTACCCACTCATGCGGTGGCTGTACAACTCGGTCGGGGAGGGCCAGTACCGGTAAGGAGGGGATTACGGGGGCGTCGATAAGCACGAAAGAGCCCCTGGACCTTCACTGGGAAGGTGCCAGGGGCCTTAAGTTGTGCGATCGCGGGGAGGCTACTCCTCGTCGAGGTTCTGCTCGATCAGCGCGGCGATCTTCTCAACGGCGTCGGCGTTGTCGGAGGTGACGGTGACCTCGTCGCCGTGCTCCGCGCCCATCGCCATGATCATGAGGGAGGACGCGGCGTCGGTCTCGTCGTCCTCGTCGCCACCGACGAGGGTCAGGATGATCTCGTCATCAAACTCGCCTGCGGCGTCGGAGATGATCGTTGCCGGGCGTGCGTGCAGTCCGACGGTGGAGCCAACCTTGACGGTCTTGGAAGCCATAATGAGGTCCTTTCGAAAATACTTTGGTTGAGTGCTGATTTATTGGGTACCAGTGTAGGCACCGGGTTGGTTATGCCGCTACCTGCTGCGCGCCCGCCGAAGCGGTGTTTTCCTGCGCAGCCTTGTCAACAGCGGCCTTCTGGATTTCCTTGTTGGGCCAGAAACGCTTGATGGCAATTACGGCCAACGTGGCCACGAGTACGCCCGCGGCCAGCGCGATCACCATGCCCCACCACGGGTCGTAGGCGAAGATGACAAACACGCCGCCGTGCGGCGCCTGGCATCCCACGCCCAGGCCCATGGAGACCGCGCCCGCGGTAGCGCCACCCAGCATCATCGCGGGGATGACGCGGAACGGGTCAGCTGCTGCGAACGGGATCGCGCCCTCCGAGACGAAGGACAGACCCAGGAGCCACGCGGACTTGCCGTTCTCCTGCTCGGCCGGGGTGAACAGCTCCTTGCGCAGGAAGGTCGCGATGGACAGCGCGATCGGCGGTACCATACCGGCGATCATGACGGTCGCCATGATCTCGAAGCTGGCGTCCGTGCCAGCGGACAGGCCTGCGGTACCGAACAGGTACGCCGCCTTGTTCACCGGGCCACCAAGGTCAAAGCACATCATCAGGCCGATGATGATGCCAAGCAGTATTGCCGACGACCCCGTCATGGACGACAGCCAGTCGGTCAGCCCCAGCATGAGCGCCTCGAGCGGGCGGCCCAGCAGGAGGAACATCAGCAGGCCGACGATCAGGGAGGTCAGCAGCGGGATGATCACAACCGGCATGAGCGAGCCGAGCCAGCGCGGCACCTTCCAGGTCTGGATCCAGTACGCGATCACGCCGGCGAGCAGGCCGGTGACCAGGCCGCCGATGAAGCCGGCACCGACCATGACGGAGATGGCGCCGCCGATGAAGCCCGGTGCGATACCGGGGCGCCCGGCCAAGCCGTAGCCGATGTAGCCGGAGAGGGCCGGCACGACGAACTGCATGCCCATCTGGCCCGTGGCATAGAGCACGGCGCCGAGGTAGAGCGCCCACCCGGAGCGCTCAAAGGTTGCCGTGACACCGTCAACCGTCACCTCGTGGCCCGGCAGATCCCACGGCGTGAACTGGGTGACCAGCGCCTGCCAGCCGTTGGCCATGTCGTAGCCGCCGAGCAGGAAGCCGAGCGCGAGCAGGAGACCGCCCGCGGCGACGAACGGCACCATGTAGGACACGCCGGTCATGATCGCCTGCTGCAGGCGCTTCGGCCAGCTTTCGCCGGAGGAACCGGTTGCGGAGTCCTCGCCGGCTGACTCGGAGGCAGCCGCGACGCGAGGGGCCTTCGGGTCCTTCGCCGCGGCGATGGCCTCGTCGATCATCGCGTCCGGTTCGTTCACGCCGCGCTTGACCGGGGAGTCCACGACCGGCTTGCCGGCAAAGCGGCCCTTGTTTCGCACGGCCACGTCGTGGGCAAAGATGACTGCGTCGGCGCTATCAATGAAGGACTGCTCGAGCGGGTCCCCGCCGGACGACCCCTGCGGCTCCACAATGAGCTCGACGTTATCGCGCTTTTCGGCTGCCTGGGTGAGCGCGTCAGCCGCCATGTAGGTGTGGGCAATGCCGGTCGCACACGAGGTGACCGCAGCGATGCGGATGACGTCCTGCTTCGCGCCGGAAGTGCCCGCAGTACCTGCAGCGCCCGCGGTGACGGCCGTGCTGCCGGCGGCTGCGGCGCCATCGGTCGTGGCCGGTTTCGGCTTCTTCTTTTTCGGTTCGGCGTTGACGACCTCCAGCACGGCGTCGACAAGCTCCTGCTCGGTGCTGGCGTTGCGAAGCTTCTCCACAAAGTCACCGCGGACCAGCGCGCGGGCCAGCTTGGACAGGATTTTCAGGTGTTCCTTGCCGCCGCCCTCGGGGGCGCCGATGAGGAAGACCAGCTCGGCATTGCCGTCGGGGCCGGAGAAATCAACCGGATTGGACAGGCGCGCGAAGGCAAGGGTGGGCTCGTTGACCGTAGCGACGCGGCAGTGCGGGATGGCCACACGGCCGTTGACACCGGTGCCGGCCTTCGCTTCGCGGGCAGTCGCCGCTTCAGCGATGGGGCCTGCGTCGGTCGCCCGCCCGGTGGCTTCTATGAGCCCGGCAAGGTGTTGGATGACGTCCGCGGGCGAGGAGCCGAAGTCCACGTCCAGCCTGACCAGGTCAGGTGTGATGAGTGGGGAGTTCATAGGAGTTCCTACTCTGTAGCGAAGGATATGGGTATTGAATTAGTTGGAAAGGCTGAAGACTTTGGTGCGCTCGACGTCCAGGTCGGACGGGGAAGGAATCCCCGTGCCCGGCATCGAGGCAGCGGCCGAGCCGTAGGCCACGGCCCGGCGGAGGCAATCCGCGGGCTCGAGGCCCTCGACTCGCGCCATCACGTAGCCGGCGAGCGAGCTGTCGCCCGCGCCAACGGTGGAGCGAACGGTGATCGGGGGAGCGGAGGCCGCCCACGCGCCGTTGGCCGTGACCAGGCACGCGCCGGCGCCACCGAGCGTGACCAGCACCTCCTGCACACCTCGTTTCACGAGGGCGCGCGCTGCGGCGATGATGGCATCGTACTCGCCGCGCTCGGCGGCGGCCTCGAGCTCGTGCCCGTCCGCGCCGGTGAGCTGGGCCAGCTCGAACGAATTCGGTTTCATGATGGTCGGTGCCGCACCGTCGAGCTTGCGCCCTAGCGCCTGCAGCGGCGCATCCGACGTGTCCACAGCAATGACAAGATCCGGCGAAGCCTTGCGCAGGGAAGCGACAAGCTCGGCGTACCAGTCCGGCGCCGCACCAGGCGGCAGCGAACCAGCCAGCACTGCAGCGTCGGCGTTTCGTGCGTGGTTGAGCAGTTGCTTTTCGACGCCACGCTGCTCCTCGCCCGACAACTCGGCACCACGCTCGTTGATCTTGGTGGTGGTGCCGTCCGGCTCGGTGAGCGCAGTATTCGTCCGCACGTTGCCCTGGATGGGCACTGGTTCAAAGGGGATGCGCGCGCGCTCGACAGCGCTGATGAATGGGTCGTGTAGTCCACACGGCGCGATCGCGAGGGCGTCCTTGCCAGCCAGCGCGACAGCGTTGGCGACGTTGATGCCTTTACCACCGGCCTCGCGTCTGGCGTCGGTGGCGCGGACCACTTCGCCGCGCGCCACGCTATCGACGTTGAGTGTGGCGTCGATGCTGGGGTTCGGCGTTAACGTGATGATCATGGATTCGCTCCCTACTGTTGATGTAGTGGGGTGAGGCACGAGAGCGCCCCTACGCAGCGAGTCTGTTGGCGATGCCGGGCACTAAGCGCCACCCCCCAAGTATGTCCGAATAGGTGTGATTTTTCAACCATTCGGAAGCGATCTCACACGAGTGAGCGGGAAAACGGGCTTACTCGGACGCGGTAATGACGTCGACGCCGTGTGCGACGAGTTCATCGATGAAGGACTTTGGCGCCTCCGAGTCGGTCACCAGCACATCGACTTCGCTCAGGCGGGCGAAGCTCACCAGGTAGTCGTTTCCGAGCTTGGTCGAGTCGCACATCGCCACCACCTTGTGCGCGTTCGTGACCATCGCCTTCTTGATCGCGGCCTCTTGGGGGTCGGCCGTGGAGAGCCCGTGATCAATGGTCAATGCGTTGGTGCCAATGAAGGCGACGTCGGCGCGCAGGATGGCAATGGAGCGAAGGGCGATGTCTCCGACGACCGCTTGGGTGATCGCACGAACGGTTCCACCCAGAAGCTGCACATTTTCCAAGCCCGCGCTCGCCAGGTCGAGGGAAGTGGGCAGCGAGTTGGTCACGATGTGCCAATCTTTAGCCGAGGGGTGCTTGGCAATAATTTCGGCCAGACCATTGATGGTCGTGCCAGAGTCGAGGAAGAGAGATCGGTCCGGCCGGTCCGGGAGGAATTGGAGCGCTGCACGGGCGATCGCCATCTTGGCCGTGGACGCGGCGCGATAGCGGGCTTCAAGCGGAAACTCGGTGGTGAGAAAGGATTGGCTCGCTACGGCGCCACCGTGCACGCGGTGGACAATGCCCTCATCATTGAGCACAGCCAGGTCGCGACGGATCGTCTCCGCGGTGACTCCAAACTTTTCGGCCAGCTCAGTGACATTGACTCGACCTTCAACCGCGGTGAGGGAGGCAATTTGTCGCCGGCGTTCTTCTGCGTACACGGCGCTCCTTCAGTATGTCGGGATGTAAGACGGGAAAACGTATACCTGTCATTGTCGCATTGATTGGTGCCCGATTGGTTGTTGTTGTGCCCGACTCCCCCGAAGCGGGGGCAGCACCCGCCACATATCCGGAAATCGTCACAGTGGTTGAAGGTGATAAGCGGAGGTGAGCTACAAACAAGAAAAACGCCCGCGCGAGGGATCGCTGCGGGCGTGTGTTCAGGGTGGAGGTGCTACATGGTGCGGAACACGGAGACGACGCGTCCCATGATTTCCGCATTGGTGCCGTCAATAGGCGAGTAGGCATCGTTGTGGGGGAGGAGCCACACGCCGCTGGAATCCTTGTGGAACTCCTTCACCGTCGCCTCGCCGTCGAGCAGGGCTGCGACGAACTCTCCCTCCTCTGCCACGGGCTGGGAGCGAACGACGACCCAGTCGCCGGGGAGGATGCCGGCATCGCGCATCGACTCGCCGACGACCTGCAACATGAACAGGTCGCCGTCGCCGAGAAGATCCTCCGGCATCGGGTAGTAGCTCGTCACGTTCTCCTCTGCGAGGATCGGCGACCCGGCGGCAATCTGGCCGACCACTGGGATGTAGCGCGGAGTCGACGCATCCTCCGGCACGTTTGTGTCCGTGCTCGGCTTCGGCTTCTTGCCGGGTGCGTCGGGGAGATGGCGCAAGTCGACCGCGCGAGGCTTGTTCGGGTCGCGGCGCAGGAAGCCCTTCTTTTCAAGCTCTTTGAGCTGGTAGGCGACGGACGAGGTGGACTGCAACCCAGCTGCGTCGCCAATCTCGCGAATGCTTGGCGGGTAGCCGCGAAGGACGACGGCGTCCCGAATTACTTCCAAAATTCGCCGCTGACGATCAGACAGCGTCGAGATGTCCAAATCCTTGGCATCAGCCTTTTTGCGGGCCATGAGGTGCTCCTTTGATGGTGACTGTGTGTGAGTTTATTCGCGCTAACTACGCACTGCACAACCTACCAGATCGGGCAAACATGTTCGAGTTCTCAACCCGCCCGCTAGACAAGCTTTGACGTGCCTGCTATAAATCGAACATGCAACCGACATCGAACGCCTGAACGGTATTCCGTTCGACAGTGTTGGTTCGGTTCGTAAGATTGCGGTGAACGTGAAAGGAATGAACTCATGACGATGATGCAAAATGGTACTTACGGTGCTTCTACTACTCGCTTCGAGGTGGCTTCCATGCCGGCTCGTGCTGACGAGTGGGACATTGAAACCCGTGGTGTTCGGCGGTGTGGGGCTGAGCATGTTCGAACGCTCAGTAATTCGATAATGGCCGTTGATGTGGGGAGGGGTGATCCGGCGCAGTGGCCAGACCGAGCGGACGATCGGTTCGAATCCCACCGCGAAAAGCGCGAGAGCGTGCTCGTGGGACTGGGCTTGAGCGCCGCGCTGGTGATCGGGTCGATCGTGGGCGGTGCGTTCTCGGACGACACCGCGTCGATGAGCCACCAAGTCTCCGCCCAATACGTCGCTGGCGCCCGCTAGGGAAGCGGCGCGGGGGACGGTACATTGAGGAGGCAAGCCCGGGCGCACGTCCCCGGGGCGTACCCAGAACAGCGAGGAGCGGGAGCCTGCAATGTACTGTCCGTTTTGCCACAACGATCATTCGCGCGTGATGGACTCCCGCATCATTGAAGGAGGATCAGCAATCCGCCGGCGTCGTGAGTGCACCGAATGTGGGGGGCGATTCACCACCGTGGAAAAGGCAGTGCTGACGGTGGTGAAGCGCAACGGGATCAGCGAGCCGTTTGACCGTGACAAGCTCATCGTCGGCGTGCGGCGTGCCTGCCAGGGGCGCGACGTGTCGGACGACGCGCTCAAACGACTCGCGCAACAGGTCGAGGAGATCGTGCGCTCCCACGGCAGCTCACAGATCCCCGCGCACGAAATCGGCCTCGCGGTGCTCGAACCGCTCCGCGCGCTTGACGAGGTCGCCTACCTGCGCTTCGCGTCCGTGTACAAGTCGTTCGAGAGCGCCGACGACTTCGAATCAGAGATTCGTCTGATGCGGCGGCGCGACAAAGAGGACTTCTGAGCCGGTTGAGTCTGTAGCTCACGCCGCTAGGTCAGCTTGTCTACCATCTTCTCAATGCGCCGCGCGCTGACCGGCTTCGGCGTGCCAAGGCGCTGCGCGAAGACGCTCACGCGCAGTTCCTCAATCCTCCACAACACGTCCTTGTAGGCGCGAGTCTTTTCCCGCCCGGCGGGGAGCTTGGCCAACTTGGCGGCAAGGTACGACTTCGCGCCGTCGACAATTGCCTGCCGGTCCGCATCGCGGTCGGGATCCACGCGCATGTCCTCAAGGCGAATCCGGATAGCCTCGATGTAGCGCGGCATGTGCTGGAGGTGGGTCAGTCCGTGCCTGGTCAACGCGTTGCGGGGGAGGTAAAACTCGAGCTGCGAACGCATGTCATCAATCGCGGGACCTTCCCATTGCGACAGCTCCTGCGCCATGTTCGCGTACGCGACGAGCCCAGGGGCGATGCCCACCACCATGCGCCGCACCGCGCCAGGAACTTCTGGCGACACCTTGGCCACGAGCGCCGAAAACTCCTCCGGAGTACGCACGGGGCCACCGTGCTGCATCATCAGGTCGCGGATCGCGGCCACCCGTGCATCCTCCACGAGCCCCTTCGCGCCACCGTGCGGGTACTGGTCCACCGCCACTTTCTGGCGCAGCGGCAACCCCTTGGTCATCTGCTGCGCAGAGACCGAAATCTCGCGGATCAGCAGCGTGAGGGTCGCGGTGATCATCGACGCGTCCGCGGCAGCCTTCGTTGGGAAGACCGTGACGCGCACGCCGTCGCGGGTAGCCTCCAGCGCGGGGAACGCGTCGACGCTATTGCCATCAATGGTGGTTTGCACCGTCGCCGGCACCTCGCCCAGGGAGTCCGCCGTCCACTTCGCCACGGCCTTAGACTCCGCTGCCCGGCTCGCCTTTGACACCGACGAGCGGATCTTGCCCGCCTGCCGCTTCTTCAGCGCGGCAAGGTCCTTGTCGTGGTCGACAACCTTCCCGCGCTTGTCAATTGCGGCGTACGTCATGGTCAGGTGCGCCGGGAGTCGAGTCGGTGAGAAGTCTGACCCGTTGACCCCGGAGGCCCCCAGTGACTGGAGGGCGGACGCGAGGGCGTCGACAAGCGGCTGCCCGTCTTCGAGGAGGGGCAGGGCGCGCTGCGCGAAGTCGGGCGCGGGGACGACGGTGGTGCGAATCGCCTTGGGGAGCGAGCGGATGAGCTCGGTGATGAGCTCCTCGCGCAGCCCCGGTACAAGCCAGTCGAAGCCATCCGGGCTCAGGCCTGCGAGCAGCGGGACCGGGACCTCGACGGTGACGCCGTCGAACGGGTCGCCGGGCTCGAACTTGTAGCGCAGGTCGTAGTTGATCGATCCCTGCCGCCACGTCTCGGGGAAGGCGGTGGCTGAGGTGTCGGTGCCGGTGTCGTCAAGCAGCGATTCCGGGTCGAAGTCGAGGAAGCGCTTGTCGGTGCGGCGCTGCTTCTTCCACCAGGAGTCGAAGTGCCGCGCGGTGGTCACGTCGGCGGGCAGCTTGGCGTCGTAGAACTCGAACAGCGTGTCCTCGTCGACCACGAGGCCGCGGCGTCGGACCTTTTCCTCCACCTCGGAGGCCTCCGCGAGCAGGGCGTCGTTGTGCTCGATGAACGTGTGGTGGCGGTTCCAATCGCCCTCCAGCAGCGCGTGTCGGATGAACATGCTGCGCGCCGCCTCCGGATCCACCTTGTGGTACGGCACGAGCCGGTCGCGCACAATAGTGACGCCGTAAAGCATGGATTTCTGGTGCACCATCGCCGCGGAGCGCTTGCGCGACCACACAGGTTCGGAATAGCTGTGCTTGAGCAGGTCTTTCGCGGCGCGTTCCACCCACTGCGGCTCGATCTTGGCGACGTCGCGCGCCCACAGCCGCGAGGTCTCCACCAGTTCCGCGGCCATGAGGAACTCCGGCGGCTTCTTGCTCAGGCTCGAGCCGGGGAAGACGAGGAAGCGGGTGCCGCGCGCGCCCTGGAACTCCTTTGAGTTGCCGTCGCGCGCGCCAATGCTTGACAGCAGGCCAGTGAGCAGCGATTTGTGCACGGCGTCGGCGTCTGCTTCGCCGTCGGCTTGAGTGCTTTGCGACGCCCGCACAATCCACCCCAACTGCTTTTCCACATCCCGCAGCTGCCGCACCAGGTCGTACCACTCGCGGATACGCATGTAGTGCAGGAACTCGCGCTTCATCCGTTTGCGGAACGCGTTGCCCGACAGGTCGTCGCGGGACTCGTTTATGTAGTCCCAGAGCTTGAGCACGGAGAGGAAGTCGGACGTCTTGTCCTTGAAGCGTGCGTGCGCCTGATCCGCCTGCGCTTGGTACTCCAGGGGGCGTTCGCGCACGTCCTGGATGGTCATGCCGGCGACGATCACGGTGACGCGATCGAGCACGCCAAGGGTGTTGGCCTCGACGAGCATGCGCGCCATGCGCGGGTCGACGGGGATGCGCGCGAGGTCGCGGCCGATGTCCGTCAAGACGGGGGCGCCGCCGCGCTCCTTGTCGGTGAGCGCGCCCAGCTCGTGGAGGAGCAGGAGACCGTCGCGGACTGCCTTGTGGTCCGGCGGCTGGATAAACGGGAACTCGGAAATGTCGCCGAGGCGCAGCGAAATCATTTGCAGAATGACGCTGGCCAGGTTGGTGCGCAGGATTTCCGGGTCGGTGAACTCGGGCCGCGCCTCGAAGTTTTCCTCCGAGTACAGGCGGATGGCAATGCCGTCGGCGGTACGTCCCGAGCGGCCCGATCGCTGGTTCGCGCTGGCCTGCGAAACCTCCTCGATGGGCAGGCGCTGTACCTTCGTGCGGGTGGAGTAGCGAGAGATACGGGCCAGCCCGGTATCCACCACGTAGTGGATCCCCGGCACGGTCAGCGAGGTCTCCGCGATGTTGGTGGCCAGCACGATGCGGCGGCCGGAGTGCGGGGAAAACACGCGGTGTTGCTCCGCGTTGGAGAGGCGCCCGAACAGCGGCACGACCTCCACGCCGCGCCAGTGCTGCTTCTCCAGCGCCTCCATGCAGTCGCGGATGTCGCGCTCTGATGAGAAGAAGCAGAGGATGTCGCCCTTGCCCTCGCCCATGAGCTCCTTGCAGGCATCGACGACGCCGTCAATCATGTCGATGTCCACGTCTTTCGTGCCCGACTTCGTCTCCACTTGCTCGACGAGCGGCCGGTAACGGATCTCCACCGGGTAGGTGCGGCCCGAGACCTCGATGATTGGCGCGGGCGTGCCGTCTGCGGCCGCGAAGTGCGCGGCGAAGCGCTCCGGGTCGATCGTCGCCGAGGTGACAATGACTTTGAGATCCGGCCGCTTCGGCAGGAGCCGCTTGAGGTATCCGAGGAGGAAATCGATGTTCAGGCTGCGCTCGTGGGCCTCATCGATGATGATCGTGTCGTAGGCGTTGAGAAAACGGTCGCGCTGCATCTCCGCGAGGAGGATGCCGTCCGTCATCAGCTTCACGGCGGTAGAGTCCGACACCTTGTCGTCGAAGCGGATGGCGTAGCCGACGGTTTGGCCAATCGTTTGCCCCAGCTCGTCGGCGATGCGCTCGGCCACCGTGCGCGCCGCGATCCTGCGCGGCTGCGTGTGTCCGATCAGCCCGCGTCGCCCGCGCCCCATCTCCAGCAGCATTTTCGGGATCTGCGTGGTCTTGCCCGAGCCCGTCTCGCCAGCGATGATCACGACCTGGTTGTCGCGGATCAGCTCCATGATGTCGTCGCGCCGCGCGGAAACGGGCAGCTGCTCAGGGTACTCGATGGCGGGCACGAGGGCATTTCGCTTCTCGACGCCACGCGCCGCCTCCGCAATGTCCGCCCCGATCGCGGCGAGCGCCTGCGGCGCCTTGGCCTTGGAAAGCCGCCGCCGAAACCGACGCTCCTGGTTGATCGGCACCGAGTCGAGCTGGCGGTACAGCTCGTCCTTGCTCAGTGGGCTCAGTGGGCTCGGCGCGTCCGTATTGTCTGGATCCTTTTTCATCACTGCTGGAACAGCTTAGTAGCTCATGGCTCGAGCGCTGCATCTCCGCGCGCGTCGGCCTCCGCGTACGCGGCTTTCACCAACTCGCCCAGGGCCACGAACTCTTCAGCGCGGCTTGACGACGCCCGGTACGCAAGCCCTATGGTCCGCTGCGCCCCAACGCCAGTGGCGAAGGTCGCCAGCCCGATCCCGGGGCGGGTGCATTCGCTGGCCACGGCGGACTTGGGCACCAGCGTTGCGCCGAAACCAGCGCCGACGAGCTGCATGATCGTGGTGAGCGACGCCGCCCGCGTCACCGACTGGTTGGCGGCGGGGTGAGACACATTCGCCAGCTTGCACAGGTCGACGATTTGTTCGCGGAGGCAGTGGCCGTCGTCAAGCAACAGCAGGTCGAGCTCCTCGAGGGCGGCGAGCGGCAGGTCGCGACGCCCCGCGAGCGCGTCATCCTCGTGGGTGACGGCGACGAATTCCTCGTCGTAGAGTGGCAGTTCGGTGAGCGTGGGCGTCTCGGTGGGGAGGGCGAGGACGGCGAGGTCGATGCGACCGTCGCGAAGCTGCTCAAGCAAACGCTCGGTCTGTTCCTCCACGATGCGCGGCTGCAGGTTCTCATACTCGGACCGCAGACGCGGCAGGAGATCCGCCAGAAGGTACGGGGCGACCGTGGGGATCATCCCGATGGTCAACGGGCCGTTGAGCACGCCGTGGGCGCCCTGTGCGCGGGCGACGAAAGCGTCGGCTGCTTCGAGCGTGGTTTTTGCGAAGGGGAGCAGCTCCTCGCCGGCGGCGGTGACGATGACCTTGCGCGTCGAGCGCTCGATGAGCTGTATACCCAGCCCGCCCTCGAGCGCGACGAGGGCCTGCGACAACGACGGCTGCGAGATACCGAGCTTGGCCGCGGCGGTGCCGAAGTGCTTGTTCTCCGCGATCGTGACGAAGGTGCGCAGCTGCGCGAGCGTCGGTTTATATTCCTTATTGCTCATGCCTATCATCATACCGCACCTTTATAGGTTTTGTTGTTGAGCTTCCGGGTGGGCTGTGGCATACTCGGGTGGCAGAAGACGTGAGAACGTGTTCGTGACTAACTGCGTCACAGTACGCAAATTCACCCTATGTATATGGAGGAATCACTATGCCGATCATGACTGTTGGGGAGCGTTTCCCGGAGTTCAACCTGACCGCGCTCAAGGGCGGCAACCTCAAGGAAGCAGACGCGTCCTCCCCGGACGACTACTTCGAGCAGGTCTCCCTGGACAAGTACGAGGGCAAGTGGAAGATCGTCTTCTTCTACCCCAAAGACTTCACCTTCGTATGCCCGACCGAGATTGCCGCCTTTGGCAAGCTCAACGAGGAGTTTGAGGACCGCGACACCCAGGTGCTCGGCGGCTCCACGGACAACGAGTTCTCCCACTTCAACTGGCGCGCAACGCACGAGGACCTGCTGGACATCCCGTTCCCGATGTTCGCCGACGTCCGCCACGACCTGATCCGCGCTCTCGGCGTCGAGAACGCTGACGGCGTGTGCGACCGCGCGACCTTCATCATCGACCCGGACGGCATCGTCCAGTTCGTGTCCGTCACCCCGGACGCCGTCGGCCGCAACGTCGACGAGGTCCTGCGCGTCCTCGACGCACTGCAGTCCGAGGAGGTTTGCGCCTGCGACTGGCAGAAGAACGATCCGACCAAGAACATCGACAAGATGGCCGTGGTTCAGGACGCCCTGAAGTAGCGCGATTCTTCGCCCGAAGCCGCCCCGCGCTCCGCACCGCTGGAGTGGCGGGGCGCTTGTCTACTTACCACCAATCACACGAAAGGACACCCAATGTCTATTGATAACCTGCGCGGCGCTCTGCCGGAGTACGCCAAGGACCAGAAGCTGAACCTCGGTTCGCTGACCCGCTCGACCGAGCTGAGCGAGCAGCAGCTGTGGGGCGCGCTCGTCGCCGCTGCCGCCGCGACCCGCAACGCGACCGTCATCTCCGAAATTACCGACGAGGCGAAGGAGCACCTCTCCGAGGAGGCCCTCAACGCTGCGTTCGGCGCCGCCACCGTGATGGCGATGAACAACGTCGGCTACCGCGCCAAGGGCTGGCTTGGCGACGACTACGCGCAGGTCAAGTTCGGTCTCCGCATGAACATCATCTCCAAGCCGGGCGTGGAGAAGGCCGACTTCGAGCTGTGGTCCCTCACCGTTTCCGCGATCAACGGCTGCGAGCACTGCAGCGTCGCCCACGCGAACACGCTGCGCGAGGAGGGCCTGACCAAGGAGCAGATCTGGGAGGGCGTCAAGGTCGGCGCCGTCGTGCAGGCCGTCGCCCAGGCCATCGAGATCGAGGCAGCGCGCTAGCAGCTCGCTTATCGACGCCACGCAAACCCCCAACCCTATTTAGACGCACCAAACCGGCCCGCGGTTCCCTCCCGGGCCGAAAATGGGTGAATCCTCACAACCCATTGTTTCCCCAGCTCAGAGCCGGTAACGTGGCTGCTATGAACGCACTGGCAGACCTCGTATCCATCGACCGCCGCGGCATGCAACTTGTCGCGGCGGCCGCTGGCATGACCCTCGAGGACCTCACCGGACTCGGCCTGCCACGCGACCGCGCCCGCCAACTCC